>NZ_CADCWS010000067.1 GCF_902806475.1 Candidatus Frankia nodulisporulans | reverse complement strand
CAGATCCCGGCCAGACCGCGGCCAAGATCGCGGCATGCCGAGGGTTGTTCGAGGATCGGGGCCCTCGCTTTCCGACCAGTCCTCGGCATGCGGCCGAATAACCCTCGGCGTCTGGGCTGCGGCGGGGCTTATCGGACGGCGAGGGGCATTGACGGTAGCCGAGAGGCGTCAATGGTCACCAAGGGTGGCCGATGGTCGTCGATGGTGGCCAAGGGTGATCGATAATGGCTGAGAGTGGTCGATAGCAGTGGAGGCTGTCGAAGGGAGCCATCCAGGGATTGCCAAGGGGCCGTCCCGCGGGGCTGCCAAGGGGCCCGTCCCGCGGGGCTGCCGAGGGCCCGTCCGGCGGGATTGCCGAGGGGCCGTCCGGCGGGGCTGCCGAGGGGGACGTCCAGCGGGATTGTCGAAGGGCCGTCCGGCGGGGCTGCCGAAAGGGTGACTGAAGGGTCGTCCGGGGTGCGTGCCAAGGGGGTGCGTGCCAGGGGAAGGGGATGCGGTTATTCCCAGCGGAAGGTGCGGGCGGCGAGGCCCAGGCTGGCGACGGCCCACACGGCCAGCACGATCAGGGGGCGTAGTCCGGGCCCGTCACCGTCGGCGAGGACGTGGCGCAGTCCGTCCGACAGGGCCGCCGTCGGCAGGCCCTCGGCGATGACCCGCAGCCATCCGGGTAGTTCGGACAGTGCGAAGACCACACCGCCGATGAGCAGCAGCAACAGGTAGACGCCGTTGGCCGCCGCGAGGGTCGCCTCGGCGCGCAGCGTCCCGGCCATCAGCAGGCCAAGGCCGGAGAACGCGGCCGTGCCCAGCACCAGCAGCAGCAGCACCCAGGGCGCGGCGGCCACGCCACCGGAGGGCTTCCAGCCGAGTGCGAAACCGACGGCGACGAGCAGGACGAGCTGCAGTACCTCGACGGCGAGCACGGCCGTGGTCTTGCCGGCGAGCAGGATGGAGCGGGGCAGGGGAGTGGCGCCGAGCCGTTTGAGCACGCCGTAGGAGCGTTCGAAGCCGGTGGCGATCGCCTGGCCGGTGAACGCCGTCGACATGATCGCCAATGCCAGGACGCCGGGCACCAGGAAGTCGACGGGTCGCCCGGTGTCGTGCGGCAGGACGTCCACGCCGGTGAAGAAGGCCAGCAGGCCGACCGGAATGATCAACGTGAGCAGGACGGACTCGCCGCGGCGCAGGGTCAGGACGAGCTCGAGTCGGGTCTGCGCCGCGAACATCCGGGCGCGGCTCGCGGCGCCGGGCGCCGGACGAAGGTCCAGCGTGGCACCCGCGGCGGTCACGGGCGCAGCTCCGCACCGGTCAGTTCCACGAAGACGTCCTCCAGGGTGCGTTGCTCGACCCGCAGGTCCTCGGCGAGCACGCCGTTGCCGGCGCACCAGGCGGTGACCGCGGCCAGCAGCTGTGGGTCGACGGTGCCCTCCACCAGGTAGTGGCCGGACGGGCTTTCCTTGGTGGTGGTGCCGTCGGGCAGGGCGAGCAGCAGGGTGGCGAGGTCGAGGCCGGCGGGGGCGCGGAAACGCAGTTGGCCCTCGGCGCCGCCGCGGGTGAGTTCGGCGGGGGAGCCGGTGGCCACGACGCGGCCGTGGTTGATGATGGTGACCTGGTCGGCGAGGCGCTCCGCCTCGTCCATCGCGTGTGTGGTGAGCACGACGGTGACCCCGGCGGCTCGCAGTTCCTCGATGAGCTCCCAGGTGGTGCGGCGCCCGGCGACGTCCAGACCGGCGGTGGGTTCGTCGAGGAAGACGAGTTCGGGGCGGCCGACGACGGCCATCGCCAGCGACAGGCGTTGCTGCTGGCCGCCGGAGAGACGGCGAAACGGGGTGGCGGCGGAGTCGGTGAGGCCGAGCCGGTCGAGCAGGGCGGCGGGGTCGAGCGGGTCACGGTGGTGCGCGGCGACCAGGCGCAGCATCTCCCTGGCGCGCGCCCCGGGGTACATCCCGCCGGACTGCAGCATGATGCCGACTCTGGGGCGCAGCTCGACGGCGTCGGCGATCGGGTCGCGACCGAGGATGCGCACCTCGCCGGCGTCGGCGGCGCGGAAACCCTCGCAGATCTCCACGGTGGTGGTCTTGCCGGCGCCATTCGGCCCGAGCAGCGCCGTGACCGAACCCACCGGCACGCTGAACGACAGTCCGTCGACCGCCCGGATGCGCCCATCGGCGACACGGCCGGACGTGGGCGGTTCGGACGGGTGCGGTGCGAGGACCGCGGGGAACTCGCCGGAACCAGGCTCGCGTGGACCGCGCCGGGCGCGGCGGCCGCGCGCGGCGCCGTCCCGTCGCCGATCCGCGCGCGACGGCCCGGTACGGGTGACCGCGGAGCGCGCGGAATAGGTCTTCACGAGGCCCGCGACGCTGACTGCCAGGATCTCGGCCACTCGGCGATCCTACGGATCCCGTCCGGTGAAGGGGGAATTGATCCCCGTTCCGGGGCGGGACATCAGGTCAGATCCGCTGGCGGGGGGTGCGGGTGGCGACGGTGGTGCGGCGGCGCCCGCCGACCGTGGCCGGCTCGTTCGGCTCCACCAGGGCGCCCCACGCCTGCAGTCGTTCGTAGAGGACGGCCGGGGTGGTGCTGTAGAGCCGCGACAGGGACTGCAGGTCACCGCGGCGCAGCCGGAGCACGTCCCGGGAGTTGTCCGAACGCAGGACCTGCACGATCGCGATCCAACGTCGCAGGGGACCGGTGCGGGTCGGCGGCAGTTTGCGTAGCCGCCGCAGGTCGATGACCAGCGGGGGGAGGTGGTCGACCTCACGCCGGTCGATGGCGGGGGGCACCAGCAGGGTCGCCGGCACATCGTAGATCGCGGCGAGCTCGACGAGGCGGTGCACGCGCAGGGTGCGGGAGCCTCGTTCATAGGCACCGAGAGTTCCCGCGGTCCATCGGCCGTGGGTGCGTTGCTGGACGTCCAGCAACGACATGCCTCGCCGATTGCGCGCCGCACGAAGCCTGCGGCCGAGCTCCAGGGCGTAGTCCGCCTCGGTCACAGTCTCCGTCCGGGTCAGGGCTGACGGGAGACGCCAACCGCCCCCGGTGACAGCCTGTCAGGCATCCATCCGTCTGGCAGCCGATTGGCGCACAAAGACGCGGCTGGATGTGGCCCTACGGTGGTCCCCTGGTGCTGGGCGCTACAGAACGTCAAGGATGATCGTGTCTTTGTTTCGGAATGTAGTTACCTGGCCGGCAGGTGTCACTGATATCGGTCGCTCTCGGAGCGGTCGTCGGAGCCGTCGTCGAGGTCGTCGAGGGCCCAGGCCCGGGAGCGCTCGAGGGCGCTGCGCCAGCGCCGATAGCCGCGGGCGCGCTGCCCGGGCGACGTCGCGGGACGGTAGCGGTCGGCACCGCGGCGCAGGTCGGACAGGGCGTCCAGATCGGGGAAGAAGCCGGTGGCCAGGCCCGCGAGGTAGGCCGATCCCAACGCGGTGGTCTCGATGTTGTCAGGGACGTCGACGTCGATACCGAGCACATCCGCCTGGAACTGCATCAGCCAGGCGTTGCGGGCGGCGCCACCGTCGGCACGTAGTTCGGTGACGGCGAAGTCGGCGGCGGCCATCGCCTCGACCACGTCCCGGGTGCGGTAGGCGATGCCCTCGAGGACGGCGCGCGCCAGATGCGCCCGGCTGGTGCCGCGGGTGAGACCGAGCAGGGTGCCGCGGGCCCGCGGATCCCAGTGCGGAGCGCCGAGGCCGGCCAGCGCCGGGACGAAGTACACCCCGTCGTTGCCGGCCAGCGAGGCGGCGAGAGTGGCCGTCTCGGCGACGTCGCCGACGATGCCCAGACCGTCACGCAGCCAGGCCACCGCCGAACCGGTGGACAGGATCGCCCCTTCCAACGCGTACCGCACCGGCTGGCCGTCCAACTGGTAGGCGGCGGTGCGCAGCAGGCCCGCCGCCCGGGCCGACTCCGGCTCCGGCACCGTCACACCCGTGTTGACCAGGACGAACGAGCCGGTGCCGTAGGTGTTCTTGGCCTGCCCGGGAGCGTGGCAGCCCTGCGCGAACAGCGCCGCCTGCTGGTCGCCGACGGCCGCCGCGATCGGCACCCGCACCCCGAGGAAGGCCGCCGGATCCGTCGTCGCGTAGACCCGTGAACTGGGCACCACGGTGGGCAGCAGGTCGTCCGGGATCTCGAAGAGTCCGAGCAGGTCGTCGTCCCAGCGTCCGGTGGCGAGGTGGAGCAGCTGGGTGCGGGAGGCGTTGGTGATGTCGGTGACATGGGTGGCGCCGCCGGTGAGCCGCCAGATCAGCCAGGAGTCGACCGTGCCGGCGGCGAGTTCGCCCCGTTCGGCCCGGCGACGCAGCTCCGGGTCGTGCGCGAGGATCCAGGCGAGTTTCGTGGCGGAGAAGTACGGATCGAGGACGAGCCCGCTGCGGTCGGCCACCCACGGACCATGACCGTCCGCGGCGAGCCGCTCGCAGTGGACGGCGGTGCGCCGGTCCTGCCAGACGATCGCCGGGTACACCGGCGTGGACGTGCGCCGATCCCACACCAGGGTGGTCTCCCGCTGGTTGGTGATCCCGAGCGCGGCGAGGTCGGACGGCGCACGTCCGGCGTCGGCGAGGGCGGCCTGGACGGCCTCGACGACGCTGCGCCACAGCTGCTCGGGGTCCTGCTCGACCCAGCCCGGCCGGGGGAAACCCGGCCGCACGGGGGTGTAGCCGCGGCCGACGACCACCGCCTGCTCGTCGAGCAGGCACACCGTCGTCCCCGTCGTGCCCTGGTCGACCGCCGCGACCACCCGCCCACGCCCGCGGGCGGGGCGGCGAGCCTGATCCTGGCCGGGCCGAGTCCGGTGCTCGTCCTGACGCCACTCGGCCGCGGGTGGCTCACCGTCCGTCATGGCTCCGATCCTGGCGCATCGGACGGCCGCCCGTACGACATGTCGGTACGACCCCGGCGGGTGCCGTCGCCAGGCTCGGCTCAGCCGGAGACTCAGTTGAACCGGAGACTCAGTTGAACCGGAGGCTGGGCTCAGCCGATGCTGGACAGGTCGATCGGGGAACTCGGCGCGGTGGCGGCGTCGGGGGTGCGGAAGTCGGCCAGACGCAGGCAGGTGGTCGAGTTACCGGCGAGAGTGATCCGCAGGGGATAGGCCGGGCCGGTGTTGGCGATCTCGAAGGTCGTGCCGTCGGAGGTCCGCACGCGCACGGCACGCTCGCCGTCCACCTTCTCCTGCTCGACCTTTCCGGCCAGGCCGACGAGGTAGCTGCGCAGCGAGTCGCTGAAGCCGCCGAGGGTGAAGTAGGAGTACTTGGCCGCGTCGGCGGCGGCGAGGCGGACCCAGCGGTCGGCCAACAGGTCGGCGGCGGCGCTGTCGCCGGTGGCGGTGTAGTACGACCGGGCCCGGCGGACGTACGTGTCAGCCTTGATCTTGACGAGCTGGGTCTGCTGGCCGTACTCCTCGACCGTGCCGCGCGTCGTGGTGGGCGACAGCACCAGGTCGTAGTCGGCGGGGGCGTCGCCACCGGGGCTCGTGACGGAGCCGGACAGGTGCACGCCGGGGGCGGTGCGCAACGTGGTCACGGCACGCGAGCCGACCTCGGCCGGCGCCAGCCCCTCCAGCCCGTTGGTCTTCTTGTCTCCGCCGCCGCTGCAACCCGCCGCCGCGCCCACCAGTGCCAGCACCAGGCCGAGCCCGACCAGTGCGCGGGGGAGCCCGCCGTGTCGTCGTCGTCCCGCCCGCATCTGCTGCGCCGCCTCCCGCTGTCGCCCTGTTGCCCTGTCGTTCTGTCGTTCTGTCGCCCGGCGTCCTGCCGCCGGCCCGATGGTGCCCAGGGGTGTCGTCAGTCTGGCAGCGCCTCGGCGGGCACGGTCAACCAGATGCCGGTAGTGGGTGGATGTTGTGTTTGCGCGTGCATTGTCAGGTACAGGAACGGTGTTCGGGTGTCGGCCGGACGACGTCCGGACGGGCCTCGAGGAGCGAAGCGGGTGGTGAAACGGTGCTGGCACTGGGGGTGTGACGCAGATCGGCGCCCTGAAGTGACCTGATCGGGGGAGCTGGGTTCGACCGCGTCCCGTAAATAGGGCACACTGACGTTGTGAAAAACGACCACGATGTCTCGGCCGGGACGGCGGACGGCCGCACCCGTGACCGGGTCGTGCGTCGATTCCTGGAGGGCGGTTCGGCCACGGCGGCCGAACTTTCTCGTCAGCTCGGTGTCTCGCCGGCCGGGATCCGTCGCCACCTCGACGCGATGGTCTCCGACGGCAGCATTTCTCCCATCGAGAGCCGTCCCCACGGTCCCCGGGGTCGGGGTCGTCCGGCTCGGCGCTACGCGCTGACCGAGGCCGGCCACCAGGCCGGCCCGTCCGCCTACTCCGATCTGGCCGCTGGTGCGTTGCGCTTCCTCGCGGAGGTGGCCGGGCCGTCGGCGATCAGCGAGTTCGCTGACAGCCGGGCGGTCGACCTGGAACGGCGGGTGCGTTCGGCGGTCGTCGCCGCGTCCCCGCAGGAACGGCCGGCGGCGCTGGCCGAGGCGATGACGGCGGCCGGGTACACCGCCAGCGTCTCGGAGCTGCCCACCGGGCTGCAGATCTGCCAGCATCACTGCCCGGTCCAGTTCGTCGCCGAGCGCTTCCCGGCGCTGTGCGACGCGGAGACCGCGGCGCTCGCCCGGGTGTTGGACACCCACGTGCAGCGCCTGGCGACGATCGCCCACGGCGACGGCGTCTGCACGACCCACGTACCAGCGGGCCCGCCGCAGGAACCACTCCCACCATCCCCGTCTTCGGAAGGTTCCGCCCCATGACCACCCCTGCCGAGACCGCCCTTGAGGGCCTTGGCTCCTACCGGTTCGGATGGGCTGACACCGACGCCTATGCCGACGACGTGGAGCGCGGCCTGTCCGAGGCGGTCGTCCGTGGCATCTCGGCGAAGAAGTCCGAGCCGTCGTGGATGACCGACCTTCGTATGAAGGGCCTGCGCCTGTTCGAGCGCAAGCCGATGCCGACCTGGGGCGCAGACCTCACCGGCATTCACTTCGACAACATCAAGTACTTCGTCCGTTCCACCGAGAAGCAGGCCGCCGAGTGGGAGGACCTGCCGGAGGACATCCGCGCCACCTACGACCGGCTCGGCATCCCCGAGGCGGAGAAGCAGCGCCTCATCTCCGGTGTGGCCGCCCAGTACGAGTCCGAGGTCGTCTACCACAAGATCCGTGAGGATCTTGAGGAGCAGGGCGTCATCTTCCTGGACACCGACTCCGGTCTGCGCGAGCACCCGGAGCTGTTCCGGGAGTACTTCGGCTCGGTCATCCCGGTCGGTGACAACAAGTTCGCCGCGCTGAACACCTCGGTCTGGTCGGGTGGCTCGTTCATCTACGTGCCGCCGGGCGTGCAGGTCGAGATCCCGCTGCAGGCCTACTTCCGGATCAACACCGAGAACATGGGTCAGTTCGAGCGGACGCTCATCATCGTCGACGAAGGTGCCTACGTGCACTACGTCGAGGGTTGCACCGCCCCGATCTACTCGTCGGACTCGCTGCACTCGGCCGTCGTCGAGATCATCGTGAAGAAGAACGCGCGCTGCCGGTACACGACCATCCAGAACTGGTCGAACAACGTCTACAACCTGGTCACCAAGCGTGCCGCCTGCCATGAGGGCGCCACGATGGAGTGGGTCGACGGCAACATCGGCTCCAAGGTGACCATGAAGTACCCGGCCGTGTGGATGCTCGGCGAGCACGCCAAGGGCGAGGTCCTCTCGATCGCCTTCGCCGGCCCCGGCCAGCACCAGGACGCCGGCGCCAAGATGGTGCACGCCGCGCCGCACACGTCCTCGCAGATCATCTCCAAGTCGGTGGCCCGCGGCGGCGGCCGGACGTCCTACCGCGGTCTCGTGCAGATCAACGAGGGTTCGTCGGGGTCGCGCTCCACGGTCAAGTGCGACGCGCTGCTCGTCGACACGATCAGCCGCTCCGACACCTACCCGTATGTCGACGTCCGCGAGGACGACGCGTCCATCGGGCACGAGGCGAGCGTGTCGAAGGTCGGCGCGGACCAGCTGTTCTACCTGATGAGCCGCGGTCTGTCGGAGGAGGAGGCGATGGCGATGATCGTGCGCGGCTTCGTCGAGCCCATCGCCCGCGAACTGCCGATGGAATACGCGCTCGAACTCAACCGGCTCATCGAGCTGCAGATGGAAGGTTCGGTCGGCTGATGGCCGTCATCGATGCCACCGGGCGCCCCCCGGCGGCCGCCGGAGCCGTGCCCCGCCCGGTGCGTTCCCGTGACCCGCAGGACCACGACGTGCCCACCGGGCGCGAGGAGGCCTGGCGGTTCACCCCGCTGCGCCGCCTGCGTGGCCTGCCGACCGGCCCCGAGGCCGACGGCCTGGTCACGGTCACGGTCACGGCACCTGACGGGGTCGCCGTCGAGCGGCTCGACGCCGCCGACGCCCGGATCGGTCGGGTCCTGATCCCGGCCGACCGGATCGCCGCGTTCGCCACCGCCCGTGCGGGCGGGGCGACCGCCGTGACGATCCCCGCCGAGGCGTCGCTGTCGGAACCGGTCATCGTGCGCCTGCACGGTGAGGGTCCGCAGGGCGCCGCCGGAGCCGCCAGCGCCGCCGGGGTCGCCTACGGCCACCTGGTGATCGAGGCCGGGCCGTTCTCGTCCGCCACCGTCGTGCTCGACCACACCGGCAGCGCCACCTACGCCGGCAACGTCGAGGTGTACGTCGGCCACGGCGCGTCGCTCACCGTGATCTCCCTGCAGGACTGGGACGCGGGCACCGTGCACCTGGGCGCGCACGCCTTCTCCGTCGGCCGGGACGCGAAGCTGCGTTCGTTCACCGTCACGCTCGGCGGTGAGCTCGTCCGGCTCAACCCGACCGTCGACTACCGCGGGCCCGGCGGCGACGCCGAGCTCAACGGCGTGTTCTTCACCGACGCCGGCCAGCACCAGGAGCACCGCCTGCTGGTCACCCACCAGGCGCGCTCGTGCCGCAGCCGGGTGACCTACAAGGGTGCGCTGCGCGGCGAGTCGGCGCACGCGGTGTGGATCGGCGACGTCCTGATCGGCGCCGACGCGGTCGACACCGACACCTACGAGCTCAACCGCAACCTGGTGCTCACCGACGGCGCCCGCGCCGACTCGGTGCCCAACCTGGAGATCCTCACCGGCGAGGTCGTCGGCGCCGGGCACGCCAGCGCCACCGGCCGCTTCGACGACGAGGCGCTGTTCTACCTGCAGTCGCGCGGCATCCCGCCGACCGAGGCCCGTCGGCTCGTCGTCCACGGCTTCTTCGCCGAGGTCATCGACCGGATCGACATTCCCGAGCTGCGCGACCGCATCATGACCTCGGTGGCCGCCCGGCTCGGCGAGTCCGAGCTGGCCGAGGCCATCGCCGAGGCCGAAGCCGCCGAAGCCGCCGAAGCCGCCGAAGCCGCCGAAGCCGCCGAAGCCGCCGAAGCCGCCGAAGCCGCCGAGGCGGCCGGGGCGGCCGCCGGGGCGGGCGCCGGGGCGGGCGCCGGGGCGGGCGCGTGAGCGCCGCACCGGTCGGCACCTCGGCCGCACCCGGGCATCACCGGGTCTGCTCGCTGGCCGACCTGGCCGAGGACACCGCGCTCGGCGTCGAGATCGACGGTGTGCCGGTGTGCGTCGTGCGCACCGGCGGCACCGTCTACGCGCTGCGCGACGAGTGCTCGCACGCCGACGTCCAGCTGTCCGCCGGTGAGGTCGAAGACGGCAAGATCGAGTGCTGGCTGCACGGGTCGCAGTTCGACCTGACCACCGGCCGGCCGTTGAGCCTGCCGGCGATCGACCCGGTGCCCACCTACCCAGTGACTATCGACGGTGACGACGTGCTCGTCGCCGTCGCACAGACGAGCCCGGAACGAGGGTGACGACCGCGGTGTCGACCTTGGAGATTCGTAACCTGCACGTCTCGGTGGAGACCGAGGAAGGTCCGCGCGAGATCCTGCGCGGGGTCGACCTGACCGTCCGCAAGGGCGAGACCCACGCGATCATGGGACCGAACGGGTCGGGCAAGTCGACCCTGTCCTACTCGATCGCGGGCCACCCGAAGTACACCGTGACCAACGGCAGCATCACGCTCGACGGTGAGGACGTCCTCACCATGGGCGTCGACGCCCGCGCCCGCGCCGGGATCTTCCTGGCGATGCAGTACCCGGTGGAGATCCCCGGGGTGTCGGTGTCGAACTTCCTGCGCTCCTCGGCCACGGCCGTGCGCGGCGAGGCACCGAAGCTGCGTACCTGGGTCAAGGAGGTCAAGGCCTCCATGGAAGCCCTGGAGATGGACCCGGCGTTCGCCGAGCGCGGCGTCAACGAGGGCTTCTCCGGCGGTGAGAAGAAGCGCCACGAGATCCTGCAGATGGCGCTGCTCAAGCCGAAGATCGCCGTGCTCGACGAGACCGACTCCGGCCTCGACGTCGACGCGCTGCGCATCGTCTCCGGTGGCATCGAGGCCGTGCGTGCCAAGGGGGAGACGGGCATCCTGCTCATCACCCACTACACGCGCATCCTGCGCTACATCAAGCCCGAGTTCGTCCACGTGATGGCCGCCGGCCGCATCGTCGACTCGGGCGGCCCCGAGCTCGCCGCCGTGCTCGAGGACGGTGGCTACGACCGCTACGTCAAGGGCGGCGGAGCCGCGGTGTCATTGGGCGGCGGAGCGGCCGCGGTCGCCCCGGCGGGGGCTGGAGCTGCGTCATGACCGTCACCGAGCCGCACCCGGCCGTTCTGGCCAGCGGCTACGACGTCGAGCAGGTGCGCAAGGACTTCCCGATCCTGTCGCGCACCGTGCACGACAACCTGCCGCTGGTCTACCTCGACAGCGCCGCCACCTCGCAGAAGCCGCTGGCCGTCCTCGACGCCGAGCGGACCTACTACGAGCGGCACAACGCCAACGTGCACCGCGGCATCCACGTGCTGGCCGAGGAGGCCACCGCGCTGTACGAGGCGACCCGTGACAAGATCGCCGCGTTCATCGGTGCCACCGACCGCCGCGAGGTCGTGTTCACCAAGAACTCGACCGAGGCGCTGAACCTGGTCGCCTACGCGATGAGCAACGCCGAGACCACCGGTGTGGAGGCCGCCCGCTTCCGGGTCGGCCCCGGCGACGAGATCGTCATCACCGAGATGGAGCACCACTCCAACCTGGTGCCCTGGCAGATGCTCGCCCGGCGCACCGGCGCCACCCTGCGCTGGATCGGCCTGACCGACGACGGCCGCCTCGACCTGGCCGACCTCGACAGCATCATCAACGACCGGACCAAGGTCGTCTCGATGGTGCACCAGTCGAACATCCTCGGCACCCTCAACCCGGTCGAGCGCATCGTCGCCCGGGCCCGCGAGGTCGGCGCGCTGACCGTGCTCGACGGCTCCCAGTCGGTGCCGCACCTGCCGGTCGACGTCACCACCCTCGGGGTGGACTTCCTCGCCTTCACCGGCCACAAGATGTGCGCGCCGACCGGCGTCGGCGTGCTGTGGGGCCGCCTCGAACTGCTCGAGGTCATGCCGCCGTTCCTCGGCGGTGGCGAGATGATCGAGGTCGTGACGATGGAGGGGTCGACCTACGCCCCGCCGCCGCACCGCTTCGAGGCCGGCACCCCGATGATCAGCCAGGTCGTCGGGCTCGGCGCCGCCGTCGACTACCTGAGCGCGCTCGGCATGCCGGCGGTCGCCGCCCACGAGCACGCCATCACCGCCTACGCGCTTGACGCCCTGGCCAGCGTGCCCGGCCTGCGGATCATCGGTCCGCCGACCGCCGAGGCACGCGGTGGGGCGATCTCGTTCGTGCTCACCGACGACACCGGGCGCAACATCCACCCGCACGACGTCGGCCAGCTGCTCGACGAGCGCGGCATCGCGGTGCGGGTCGGCCACCACTGCGCGCGGCCGGTCTGCCTGCGCTACGGCATTCCCGCGACGACCCGGGCATCCTTCCACCTGTACTCGACGACCGCTGAGGTCGACGCGTTGGTGGAAGGTCTGCACGGGGTCCGGAGGTTCTTCTCGAAGTGAACCTTGATTCCATGTACCAGGAGATCATCCTGGACCACTACCGCAACCCGCTGCACCGCGGGCTGCGCGACCCGTTCGACGCCGAGGTGCACCACGTCAACCCCACCTGCGGGGACGAGGTCACCCTGCGGGTGAAGGTCGTCGACGGTGTGGTCGAGGACGTCTCGTACGAGAGCGAGGGCTGTTCGATCAGCCAGGCCTCGGCGAGCGTGATGAGCGACCTGGTGATCGGCAAGAAGGTCGACGACGCGCTGGAACTCGAACGCGAGTTCCTGGCGCTGATGCAGTCGCGCGGCACCGCGGAGGGTGACGAGGAGCGGCTCGAGGACGCGGTCGCGTTCGCCGGCGTCTCCAAGTACCCTGCTCGGGTCAAGTGCGCCCTGCTGTCCTGGATGGCCTGGAAGGACGCCACCGCCAAGGCCGTCGATCCCGCAGCGGCGGCAGCGTCCGCGTCCGTGTCGGCCACGGCGCCGGCGACCCCCGCCGCCCTCGACGTACCGGAGCAGGAGAAGCCATGACCGACGCGCTGACCGAAACCCCGATCCAGGACGCGACTGCCGACCCCGGCACCGTCATCGGCGAAGCTGGCACCTCCACCCAGGACGCGGCGACCCAGGACGCGGCGACCGAGGCCGAGCAGCACGGCACCCGCGCCGAGCGGGCGGCAGCCTTGGACCTCGCGGAGTTCGACGACATCGAGGAGGCGATGCGCGACGTCGTCGACCCCGAGCTCGGCATCAACGTCGTCGACCTCGGCCTCGTCTACGGCATCCACGTCTCCGACGACAACATCATCACCCTCGACATGACACTCACCTCGGCGGCCTGCCCGCTGACCGACGTCATCGAGGACCAGACCCGCTCGGCCCTGGTCGACGGCCCCGACGGCGGCCTCGCCGCCGACGTGAAGATCAACTGGGTCTGGATGCCCCCGTGGGGCCCCGACAAGATCACCGACGACGGCCGCGACCAGCTCCGCGCCCTCGGCTTCAACGTCTGACCCGCACCACCGTCAGACCCGTACCACCGTCTGACCGCAACACCAACTGGCTCGCCACCGGTCTGGCCGAGGTCACCCTTCGGCCAGACCGGGCGCCGCCTCGCTCGCCTGCCTGAGAGATCTCGAGTCAGTCATCCAGCTCGATCTCATAATCCGTGGGACGAAGATCAATGCGCGGGCTCCTCGCAGTGAACCTTTCCCGGTAACCTGTCGTCGCTTTCAGTAGCGACAACCCTGTGTGTATGAGTTGGTCTTCAGGTGGTGCGCTGGTGCTCCATGTGGAGCAGCACGAGGCATGCCTTCACGACGGAGCCGATCCGCCAGGGGTCGATCGTGACATTACGCAGGACACCGAAAGTGCCCTTGAGTAGGGCGTTTCCGCGTTCGCCGACAGCGCGCAGCGCGTTGTGGATCCTGTTGTGGCCTTTCTGGTCGTCGGTGAGGGTGCCACCCTTCGGCTTCTTGAACGGGATCGTGAGCGGGCCCTCCTGGGTTGCGCACCCTTCGTAACCGAGGTCGAACAGGACCCGGTGGAGCTTATCGCCTGTCCACTCCGCGAGGACCGGGATCGCGCCTGAGGCGCGCAGCGCGGTCAGGTCGTGCTCCCGGCCGGGCCGGACATCGCAGACCCACAGCGGGAAGCCGTCGTCCGGGGCGGTGACGACCTGGACGTTGCCCGCGTGGTTGTGGGCCCTGCCCGACCACCACAGGTCCACGCCCTTCGTCGGGCCGGGCACGCACAGACGGTCGGTCTCCACGAGCGTGCCGTCGACGATCACATGGTCGTAGCCGGCCATCTTCGCGGCGATCAGAGCATTGCGCAGGTCAGGCGCCTGCCAGGCCAGCAGCGCGCGACCCTCGTGGATCGCCCGGTAGCACACGCTCCTACTGATCCCGTGATCCTCGCAGAGCCTTCTGACCTTGGTGCCGTCGCAGAACCAGCGGATCACGACCGTGGCCTGGTCGGCGCAGCCGAGCTTCCGCCTCCCGTTCCGCGTGCCGACACGCTCGCGTTCCGCCGCCAGGAGACGGATCAGACCCCAGAACGTGTGATCGCTGACAGGCAGGTAGGAGACATATGGGATACTCATCGCGACGCGGGGCCTCTCGGAAGTGATCTGTGGAAGGACTACTTCCTACCGAGGCCTCGCGTTTCGCCGTCTACCACCCCTGACACACCCCCCGATCGTCACCCACAGCAATCAGACGCGGAGTGTGACGACCAGTTACAGGGAAAGGCTCAGTGAGCACCCGCGTGTGTGGCCATCGGCTTGGCCGCACACGCTTGCTGTGATCATCTTGGACTCGCGTCGGTCGGTGGGTGCCACCCCACTCGCCGACCCGTTGTGGAGGGGACCAGCTCGTTCGAGCCGGGCCAGGTTGGGGCGGAGTGCGCGTCATCGTGTCTGCCCGGACGCTGGCAGCCGCTCCGCGCGGCGGCGTCGATGCCGTCCATGACGACGGGAGTCCGGCAACCAGCCACGCAGGTGGTCCTGCGACCCGGGCGGCAGGGTCCCCGCTGCCACTGTCCTGGACGAGACGTTTTCCCAACAGGGCGACAGCCTCGGCCAGACCCTGTGGACGAAGGCCGGGGGTCGTAGCCCGGCGGCTGTCGTGACGTCGACGTGGACGTCAAGCGTCGCCTGGGTGTCGCTGATGAGGCCGCCCAGACCGAACAGACCTCGCCCGGGAGCGAGATCGAGGAACAGGCGCGGTCACTGGATGCCGAGCTGGAGCAGGGACCGGCGGCGCAGGGCTGGGTGGATCAGCAGTGGACGTGGGCCCGCTCGGCGCTCGCGGTGAATGACCGTGGTCCCGCAAGTACCGCGCATGCCGCCAAGGCCAGCACCACCGCCAGTGTGCCGCCGGCCTTGGGGTTTCCGCGGGTCCGGGACCCGGCCGAAGACCGTCGGCAGACCCGCTACTGACGACGGATGGTGAGGATCGTCGGCAACGACGACAGCCAGCCGATCGAGAACCGGGGCAGACGACGACGCTGGGACGGCGGGCACGACACCTCGGATCAATCATGATGGGGTAGGAGCCCCATGATCTCCAGGCGTCGCGCCCGTCTCCCGCTACACGGCCCCGTCAGAAACCCCATGCCTGGTCCACCGCCTACGCGTCAGCAAACCTTCCGGGGTCCGGCTGACACCACCAGAACTCTGGTGACCGGAGATCTTCACCTGATCGTCAACGGGTACCGCAACCTGGCTGTTGACAAAATTTCGTCGTGATTAGTGGGTAGCGTCGAGTCCAGCGGTACCTGCGTCAGGGTGCCGTAAGCGGTCCCGCTCACATCGTCCTGACCATCACATGGTGTGCGCGGCAATCTGGGTGATCATCGGGATGAGTACCTGCCGCGCGCCGGTCTCGATGAACTGGGTTTCGCCGCGCTGGAGCAGCAGCCGGATGCTGTCGGTCCATCGGACGGTGCCGCAGATCTGAGCCGCCAGCGACGCCCGCACGCCGCCAGCGACGCCCGCACGCCGCCAGCGACGCCCACACGCCGCCAGCGGCGTGTGGGCGTCCGGTCAGGTTGGCGACAACGGGGATCTGCGGCACCCCGATCGCTGTCCTGGCCAGGATCTGCTCATATCGTGCTTGCGCGGCGCTCATCAGCGGCGAATGGAACGCTCCGCTCACTGGCAGGGGCACGTAACGGTCGGCACCGGCGGCGAGGAAGTGGTCGCGCGCGGCTCGTACCTGGTCGGCGTGCCCGGAGATGACGACCTGGTTGGGTGCGTTGAGGTTTGCCACCCAGATACCACCGCCGGCCCAGTCGTCGATCGCCTGCCGTACCTGCTCGGCAGTCAGGCCGATGACAGCGGCCATCGCACCGCCGTCGGCCTCCCCCATCAGCTCCCCGCGCAACGCTACAAGCCGCAACCCGGTGGCGAAATCGAAAGCACCTGCGGCGAACAGCGCACAGTACTCACCCAGGCTGTGCCCAAGCAGATATGACGGCCTCAGTCCAGTCTCGCGCTGAAACCGCAGGTACGCCAGCACATTCACGGTGTAGATGGCTGGTTGCGCGAAACGGGTGCGGCGCAGCCGCGCCCCGCCAGACTCGGTGCACAGCTGGCGGATCGAGTAACCCAGAACCTCGTCGGCCTGGCGCATGAGGTCGGGGAACTCGTCGAAGAAATCGGCACCCATGCCGGGGAACTGGGAACCCTGGCCGGGAAAGGTGAATACCGGCATGGTCAGTGCTCGGAAACGAAGACGAACTTGTCGGTCGCGCCCGCGGCCAGGTCACGGTAGGTTTCCACGGCCTTGAGCAGCGGGCGTTCCACCATGCCCTCGGGCGCGGGCAGGGCACCGGACTCGAACAGTCCACGCAGGGCGTTCAGCGAGGCGGCGCTGGTTGTCGTGTCATGGCGGGCGGAGTTGACCCCGACCAGGGTGGCGCCACGACGGTAGAAATCCAGGACCGGCACCCGCTCGTGTCCATCGGCGGGCGCGGCGATGATCGCCACCCGGCCGCCGGGTGCCAGCGCGGGGACAGCCAGCGGCAACCAGAACCCGGTGGTGTCGAACACGACCTCGGCGGCATCACCGAAATGCGTGCGTACGTCGGCGGCCAGGTCGTCGCCGAGCACGACCGTGTGTATACCGCGGGCACGCAGCTCCCCGGCCTGCTCGATGCGCCGTACCGCCACCAGCACCCGCGCACCCCGGGCCGCGGCCAGCGCCCGCGCCGCGCCACCGACGGCACCCAGACCGATGATCACCACGGTGCTCCCGGCGTGAATCCCGGTGCGTTCCACGGCTTCCCACGCGGTCAGATACGGCACACCGCAGGCCGCGGCCGCGGCGAACGACAGGTTCCCGGGGTTGGCCGCCACCCCCGCCGCGGGCAGCGCCACGTACTCGGCGTGCGAGCCGTCGCGGGTGAAACCAAGCTCCCGGCCGCTGCCCCACACCTCACGCCCGACCAGATCCGTGGGACCCGCGACGACGGTGCCGGCGAAATCACGTCCCGGAGTGCGGGGCACGGTGGTGTATGGGAACTTCCCGAGCACGTTCTTGAAATCGCTGGGGTTGAGTCCGGCAGCCTCCACCCGCACCACGACCTCGCCCTCACCCACGTCCGGGCGGCGTACCGTGGCGAGATGCAACGCGTCCAGGGAACCGATGCGGTCGAACCGTAGCGCTGCCATTTCTGTCATCCTTGGCCGCCCTTCCTTGGCATGATTGGGTCATCGTGTATTCAAGCAGAGACAGGTAGCTGTCGAGCGAAGCCGGGTCAGTGAGCGGGAACGCCGCAGCCACATAGCCGTCGGGGCGCAGCAGCACACCAGTGTGCTCGGGCACCCGGTGCTGCTCGCGCCAGCGCCCGATTCGATCGATGAGAACCTGAGTGCCTGACGGGCCTCGATAACGCTGTTTCGGGGAGGGCCGGTCGTAGACTACGTAGGCAGCGTCTTCTCCGGTGAGCCGTAACCGGCTGGCCTGCCGAAGTGGTGCCAGGAACCGCTCGGGCGGGGCAGCGTCCTCACCGGCGAACGCCAGCAGCAGGTGTCGATGCGCGCCCAGCTCCCCCAGCAGTGGGAACACCTCGCCGTCAGGCGAGGTGAACGCCGTATGGGGCATCCGCGTACCAGCCCGAAGCTGCGGTCCACACGCCGCCCCCGCCCCGCCTCGGCCGAACAACCCGCCGGCCGGATACCCGACCCGGAACTGGCTGACCTTGCCCAGTTCGGTGGCGTGGAACGATGGTAGGCGCAGCAGGTGGTTCTGGTACCGTAGCAGCTTCCGTTTGATCCGGTTGCGGCCGAAGATCCGCTCACTGAGCAGATCGTTGTACTCGAACAGCCGACGCGCGACCGGATGGCGTTCACTGTGATAACTGTCGAGCATCCGGTCGGCGTCCGCGCTGTACACCGCGTGGCCGAGTTTCCACGCGAGATTCATCGTGTCCTGGATACCGGTGTTGAGTCCCTGTGCACCGATCGGGCTCTGGATATGGGCGGCGTCACCGACGAGGAAGACCCCGCCAACGCGCAGCCGGTCGGCGAGGAACTGTCGCGGGTTGAACCGCGTCACCCAGAACGGAGAGCCGAGGCTGACATCAGTGAGACCAAGGGCGCGCAGCAGGGTGTCAAACCGGCGCAACACGAACTCGTCGTCTACCTCTGCCGCCGTGGTGTGACAGGTGGAGATGAGGCGGAAGTAGCGGCCATCGATCGGTAGGATCGTGAAGAACGTGCCCTCGTCGAAGTAGAA
>NZ_CADCWS010000066.1 GCF_902806475.1 Candidatus Frankia nodulisporulans | reverse complement strand
CGGCTGCCTGGCTCTGTTGTCCACAGGGCCCGGCGACGGTTTCGCCGTCGGGCCCCCGCACGTGGGGGTCCGACGCACAGGCACCAGCGAACTCCCCCGGGGCCGCACCGCGCCGGTGCGGCCCCGGGGGAGTTCCACGTTGCGGGGAGAGATCGGGGAGTTCGGGGGAGGTCAGCGGCGTTTGGGCCGCGCTCGCCCGAAAATTTTTCCATGGATTGTTATCCACATGTCCGGCGCGGAAGGTGCGCGGTGTAGCTGGACTTCCGCCACCTTGCGGGGATCGTTGTCCACAGTTACGCACCAACTGTCCCGAGCTTCTCCCCAGGATCCGGCCCGTTGTCCACATCTTATCCACAAGGCCCTGTGGATAACTCTTTGGCGGTGGTGGCTGCGATCCGTAGGGTCAGGCCCTGACACACCGCTCGGCGTGCCAGGTTGACCACCTCCCCAGAGTATACGAACATATGTTCGATGCATGGGTGCGGTCAGATCGGGGCCGACTGGCCCGGTCGATTCGGGAGGGGGCCTCGTGAGCGTCACCGAGATCTCGCGCGGCGCGGGCGGTCCCGCGGAGTTCGACCGGACCCCGCCGCACGACCTCCCCGCCGAGCAGAGCGTGCTCGGCGGCATGCTGCTGTCGAAGGACGCGATCGCCGACGTCGTCGAGGTCCTGCGGATGACGGATTTCTACCGCCCGGCGCACGGTCTCATCTACGAGGTCATCGGTGATCTCTACGGCCGCGGCGAGCCGGCCGACGTGATCAGCGCGGCGGCCGAACTCGGCCGCCGCGACATGCTGGAGCGCGTCGGCGGCCCGGGTTATCTGCACACGCTGATCTCCAGCGTGCCCACCGCGGCGAACGCCGGTTACTACGCCCGCATCGTCGGTGAACAGGCGATCCTGCGCCGCCTCGCCGAGGCCGGCACCCGCATCGTGCAGCTCGCCTTCGGTGCCGCGCCCGACGTCAGCGATGTCGTCGACCGGGCCCAGGCCGCCGTCTACGAGGTCACCGAGCGGCGCACGAACGATGACTATCTCCCGCTGGGCGACCTGCTCAACCCCGCCCTGGAGGAGATCGAGTCGATCGCGGGGCACGAGGGCTCGCTCACCGGTGTGCCGACCGGTTTCACCGACCTCGACGAGCTCACCAACGGCCTGCACGGCGGCCAGCTGTGGATCGTCGCGGCCCGCCCGGCCGTGGGCAAGGCGTTGGCGCTCGAGACACCGCTACCCACGCCGAGTGGTTGGACGACGATGGGCCGCGTGGCCGTCGGTGACCAGCTGATCGGCGCCGATGGCCGGCCAACGCGGGTTGTGGCCGCCACCGAGGTGATGCACGGCCGGCCCTGCTACGAGGTCGAGTTCTCCGACGGGTCCGTGATCGTGGCTGACGCCCAGCACCAGTGGATCACCGAGACGAGGGCGGATCGCCGTCGCGTCATCGCGGATCGATCTGGCGGCCAGGTCCGAACTCTCACCCGGCCGGTCACGACGGAAGAGATCGCACGCACCCTCCGTTGCCAGACGGCGGATGGTCGAGCCAACCACGCGGTGCGCAACGCCCGTCCTTTTCAGCTGCCGGCTGTCGAGCTCCCGCTGGACCCCTACCTGCTCGGGGCGTGGCTCGGTGATGGCACGTCCGCCGCGGCCACGCTGACCTCCGCGGATCCCGAGATTCCCGCGGAGATCCAACGGCGTGGTTATGACGTGCCAGCCAGCACCACGGCCAGGTATCGATACGGGCTGCAACGTCGTCGAGCGTCGCCGCAGGAGCGGACGTGCATGGTGTGTGGCCGTGCCTTCAGCAACGCGATGCCGCAGGTACGCACCTGTGGCCAGTCCTGCGGTGGCAAACTGCGCTTCCTCGCGGAGCCGCTGGCACCTCGTGCGTGCGTGGACTGCGGTGGGCGCATCACAAGCTATGGTCCGCGTTGCCGCTCCTGCCATGCGCGGGGCGGAACAGTGCAGGCCCGGCTGCGTTCGTTGGGCGTGCTGGGAAACAAGCACATTCCGGCTTCCTACCTGCGGGCCTCAGAGCAGCAGCGGCGCGATCTTCTGGCCGGCCTGCTGGACACCGACGGCACCATGTCAGCCAACGGATCGACTGCCCAGTACGCGTCGACCAGCGCGCGACTTGCCCGAGATGTCCGTGAACTCATCCTTTCGCTGGGATACCGGGCCACCATCTCGACCAGGCGGGTGCGGGGTAGCTCGGAGGCGAGTTCCACCTGTTATTCGATCAATTTTGCGCCTCAGGACCAGGTCTTTCGGCTGGCCCGCAAGGCACAGCGGCTGCAGCCGACCGGTTTTCCGGGGGGCGGGCTGCGCTACATCACAGCCGTCCGGCCGATCCCGTCAGTGCCGGTCCGCTGTGTCGAGGTCGATAACGCGGAGCATCTCTACCTGGCGGGTGAGGCCTGTATTCCGACGCACAACTCGACTCTGGGTCTCGATTTCGCCCGCGCGGCGTCGATCAAGAACGGGATGACCTCGGTCATCTTCTCGTTGGAGATGAGCCGCATGGAGATCACCATGCGGCTGCTCTCCGCCGAGGCGCGGGTGTCGCTGCAGAACATCCGCACCGGTCGGCTCACCGAGGAGGACTGGGGTCGCCTGGCCCGTCGGATGGGTGAGGTGGCCGAGGCGCCGCTGTTCATCGACGACAGCCCGCACCTGACGATGATGGAGATCCGCGCCAAGGCCCGCCGGCTCAAGCAGCGCAACGATCTGCGTCTGGTCATCCTCGACTACCTGCAGCTCATGTCGTCGCCGAAGAAGGTCGAAAGCCGCCAGCAGGAGGTCAGCGAGATCTCCCGGTCGCTGAAGCTGCTGGCCAAGGAGCTCGAGGTGCCGGTCGTCGCCATCTCGCAGCTCAACCGTGCCTCCGAGCAGCGCGCCGACAAACGCCCCCAGGTCTCCGACCTGCGCGAGTCCGGCAGCCTCGAGCAGGACGCCGACGCGGTCATCCTGCTCTACCGGGAGGACGCGGTGGAGAAGGAATCCGCCCGCGCCGGCGAGGCTGATCTGATCATCGCCAAGCACCGTAACGGCCCGACCGGCACCGTCACCGTCGCCTTCCAGGGGCACTACTCCCGCTTCGTCGACATGGCCAACTGACGCGGCCCCGCCGGCCCGGCCGGGTTCCGGTCGCGCCTGCCTGCCCGGCTCACCGGTCGGGTCGCTGCCGGTTGTGCCCGGATGTCCGCCGTGGTGCCCACTGGCCGCCGCCGCGGTGACACACTGGACGCACCATGACCTGGGTGGCCGGCCAGGCCACCGGCCCGACCGTGGGACGCGAGGAGATGCCAGGTGAGTGACGACGCGAGCGGCGCGGCCGTGCAGGACTCCCCGCCACCGGCCACGTCGGCCGTGCTCGAGGTCGCCCGGTTCGCGATCCGACCCGGCACCGAGCGGGCCTTCGAGGTCGCCTTCGGGCAGGTGCGGTCCGAGCTGCTGAGCACCTCCGGCTGCCGCGGCGCCCGGATGACCCGTGGTGTCGAGTCGCCGTCGACCTTCGTGTTGTTCGTCGAATGGGACACCCTCGACGCGCACCTGGTGAACTTTCGGGAGTCCGAGTCGTTCGTCCGGTGGCGGGCGGCCCTCGGGCCGTACTTCGCCGCGCCGCCGGATGTCGCGCACTTCGCCGACGTCCGACCGGATCCGTCCTGATCTCGGCTGACCGGACCGGCCCCTGACCATGGCGAACTTCTTCGGCTTTCTGGTCGTCGCGCCGATGATGGCGGCGATCATCGGTTTCGGTATCTGGCTGTTCCCGGCGATCCTGATGCGCGACCGTATCCGCGAGTTCCGCATCCGGCCGTTCGCCTTCTTCGTCACCGGCTATGTCGCCACCTTCCTGCTGAGCATCTACCAGATCTTCGCCGTCCACTCGGTGGGTCCCTTCGCCGGCACGGTCGCCTCACTCGGGCTTGTCTGGGTGATCCGCGACCAGTGGCGTCGGCGTCGGCCGCCCTCCGATCAGCGCAAGGCCGCCGGACAACAGCAGCCCGGCCAGGCGGGGCCCGTCGGCTATCCAGGTCAGCCCGGCTTCCCTGGGCAGGCCGGCTTCCCGACAGGTCAGCCTGGCTATCCGGGCCAGCCTGGCTTCCCGGGTCAGTCTGGTTATCCGGGTCAGCCTGGCTTCCCAGGTCAGCCCGGTTATCCGGGGCAGAGCGGGCCGCCGGGTTATCCCGGCTACCCGGCGGGTCAACCAGGATTCACGGGCCAGCCGGGTTACGGAGGCCAGCCCGGGACCGGTGGTTTTCCGGGTCAGACCGTGCCCCCAGGTCAGGCGCTGCCCCCGGGGCAGGCCAGCTCGCCCGGCCCGGCGGACGGAGCGGGACGGCCGTCCGGGCATGGAGCAGGGGCCGCTGATCGCGGCGGCTCGGAGACGCACGAGAACGCGTCCACAGGGTCCGGGGAATCCCGGCCGGCGGGCGTCGAGCCGGCCCCGGAGCTGCCGCCACTCGACGAGATTCCGGAGATCCCGGACTTTCTGCCCGACTTTGATGCGCTGCCCGCCGCTCCCGACCCGCGGCGACCCGGCGGTCCCTCGTCTCGAAGCCCGAGCGGGGAGCGCCGCGAACCCGGCAAGGATGAGGGAACGTCCGCCGGCCAGAGCGATCCCGGCGCCGGACCCGGGCCGGCCGCCGACGGTCGCGGGTCCGGACGGCGGATCGCCGGCTATCCCTTCGCGGCTCCCCCGCCCGACGGGGCTGGTGGCACGCCGCCGCCGGATCCGATGGACCCGGACGACTGACGCCGCCACCGCCTTACTCCGCAACCGGTCCGAAGCAGGATCCGTCCACGCGGGTCGTCGCAGGAACAGGCCAACGGGATCGCTGGTCCCGGAAAATCTGTCAGGGGCGTGCGGCGACGTGATGGCGGGTCGCGTCGTCACGTCCGCCATGTGGCGTACCGTCGGGTCATCATCCATGACCGCGTCAGCGGCCGATCCGGACCATCGCGCGACGTGGCCGGTGGCCCGTGGCTGTCGGCCCTGGTCGGTGTTGGTCGGGGTGATGCCCGTTGCCGATGTGATGCCCGAGGTCGAGATGCCTGCACTGCGTTCCCGAACGACCACGCACGGCCGGAACATGGCTGGTGCCCGTGCCCTGTGGCGGGCGACCGGCATGACCGACGACGACTTCGGTAAGCCGATCATCGCGGTAGCGAACAGCTTCACCGAGTTCGTCCCGGGGCATGTGCACCTGCGCAACCTCGGTCAGCTGGTGGCCGGCGCCGTGGCGGAGTCCGGCGGGGTGGCGCGTGAGTTCAACACGATCGCGGTGGACGACGGAATCGCGATGGGGCACGGCGGGATGCTGTACTCGCTGCCGTCCCGGGAGCTGATCGCGGACAGCGTCGAGTACATGGTGAACGCGCACTGCGCGGACGCGCTGGTCTGCATCTCCAACTGCGACAAGATCACGCCCGGGATGCTGCTCGCGGCGATGCGGCTCAACATTCCCACGGTGTTCGTCTCCGGCGGCGCGATGGAATCCGGCAACGCGGTGATCTCCGGGGGCACGGCGCGGGCGAAGGTCGACCTGATCACGGCGATGTCGGCGGCGGTCAGCCCGGATGTCTCCGACGACGACCTGTCGTCGATCGAGCGGTCGGCCTGCCCGACCTGCGGCTCGTGTTCGGGCATGTTCACCGCGAACTCGATGAACTGCCTGACCGAGGCCATCGGACTGTCACTGCCGGGCAACGGGTCGACCCTGGCCACGTCGGCGGCGCGGCGCGAGCTGTTCCTCGAGGCCGGCCGGGTGATCGTCGATCTGGCCCGGCGGTACTACGAGAAGGACGACGAGGCTGTCCTGCCGCGATCGATCGCGTCCGTGGCGGCGTTCCGCAACGCCTTCGCCGTGGATGTGGCCATGGGCGGGTCGACGAACACCGTGCTGCACCTGCTCGCCGCCGCGGTCGAGGCCGGTGTCGGTGTCGGTGTCACGCTCGCCGACATCGACGAGATCTCCCGGCGCGTGCCGTGTCTGTCCAAGGTGGCCCCCAGCTCCACGCTCTACCACATGGAGGACGTCCACCGGGCCGGCGGAATCCCGGCCATCCTCGGTGAACTCGACCGGGCCGGCCTGGTCGACCCGAACACCCACTCGGTGCACGCGGCGAACCTGCGTGAGTTCCTCGACCGCTGGGACATCCGCGGGGCGAATCCGTCGCCGGACGCGATCGAGCTGTTCCACGCCGCTCCCGGCGGGGTGCGCACGATCGAGCCGTTCAGCTCGACGAACCGCTGGGAGTCCCTCGACACCGACGCCGAGAACGGCTGCATCCGCTCGGTCGAGCACGCCTATTCGTCCGAGGGCGGCCTCGCGGTGCTGTTCGGCAACCTCGCCGTCGACGGCGCCGTGGTGAAGACCGCCGGGGTCGACGAAAGCCAGTGGACGTTCCGCGGCCCGGCGCTGGTCGTCGAAAGTCAGGAGGACGCGGTCGACGCGATCCTGACCAAGCGGGTCAAGGCCGGTGACGTCATCATCGTCCGCTACGAGGGGCCCCGAGGCGGTCCGGGCATGCAGGAGATGCTGTATCCGACGGCGTTCCTGAAGGGCCGTGGCCTCGGTCCGAAGTGCGCGCTGATCACGGACGGGCGGTTCTCCGGCGGGAGTTCGGGCCTGTCGATCGGGCACGTCTCGCCGGAGGCGGCGCACGGCGGCACGATCGCCCTGGTCCGCGATGGCGACATCATCGAGATCGACATCCCGACGCGGCGCCTGGAACTGCTGGTGTCGAACGAGGAACTGGCCCGGCGGCGAACCGAGCAGGAAGCCGCCGGTGGCTACCGGCCGGTGGGCCGGGAGCGGCCGGTCTCCGCGGCGCTGCGTGCCTACGCGGCCATGGCCACCTCCGCCTCGACCGGGGCCGCACGGGACGTCTCCCTGCTCGGCTGATCCTGATCCTGGTGGGGCCCGCCCGGTCAGGCGGGCCCCACCAGGCCGGCAGGCCGAACGAGTCGGCGAGTGCCCGGGCAGGTCCGGTGCGGGGAGCCGTGGCCGGCCGGTCAGATCGCGGCGGCGGCGGGTGGCGAGGCCGGGGTGGCGAGGGTGAGCGCGAAGGCGCCGTCGGGGTCGGTCCACCGGGCCGCGCACGCCCAGCCGGCCTGCTGGAGCTCGGCGTCCAGGCCCGCCGGGACGAACTTGGCGCTGATCTCGGTCAGCACATCCTCGCCCCGGGTGAAGTCGATGCTGAGCTTCAGCGCCCTGATGGTGACCCGCTGGTCGCGCACGGCGCGCAGCCGCATCTCGATCCACGAGTCGGCGGCGTTCCACACCGCGATGTGCGCGAAGCCGCGGATGTCGAAGTCCGCATCGAGCTCGCGGTTGATCACCGTGAGGATGTTGCGGTTGAACGCGGCGGTCACGCCGGCACCGTCGTCGTAGGCGGCTACCAGCCGATCCGGGTCCTTGACCAGGTCGGTACCGAGCAGCAGCGCGTCGCCGGGCCCCGCCTGGTCGCGCAGCGCGGTCAGGAACTTGTGGCGGCCCGCGGGATGCAGATTGCCGATGGTGCCACCGAGGAAGGCGATGAGGCGGCGCCCGCCGGTGGGCAGCTGCGCCAGGTGCCGTTCGAAATCGCCGACCACGGCCTGCACGGACAGCCCCGGATAGTCGGCGAGGATCGCCTCCCCCGCGCTGGTCAGCGACGTCTCGTCCACATCGAAGGGGACGAAGCGGCGCAGGGTGCCGGCGTCGCGCAGCGCGTCCAGGAGCAGTCGGGTCTTCGCCGAACTGCCGGAGCCGAGTTCGATCAGGGTGTCCACCGGGCTGGCGGCGGCGATGTCGGCGGCATGCAGCTCGAGGATCGCCCGTTCACACCGGGTGGGGTAGTACTCCGGCAGCCGGGTGATCTCCTCGAAGAGGAGGCCGCCGTGGGCGTCGTAGAACCACTTCGGCGGGAGGGTGCGCGGCGGGGACGACAACCCGGTGAGGACGTCACGGGAGAGTGCGGAGATCCGGTCGTTCTCGCGGACGTGCCGTTGCACGGTCAGACCGGGGCCAGCGGTGACGGATTCACGTGGAACAGTGGTCGAGTCCACGGGCTCAGCCGTCCCGGCGGGGGCGGTCGTCGGAGTGCTCGGTGTCATCGTGGCGTCCTCCATCGACGGTGTGCAACCCACAGTAGCCATCTCCGCTGGTCAAGCTACGAAGAGTGACTTTGCGCGTGTCGGCCACCAATAGGTAGTGGTCGGGAACCTCGATCCAGCCTGCCCCATCGTCATCCGGCTCACTCGCGACGAGGACACCGTCCTTCTCGATCCGATAGACGAGGGTCTCTCCCCAGGCGGTCGCGACGAGCTGGGTTCCATCGGTTACCACCAGATTGAGGCGAGCCGCTGGCGGCCGGTCTGCTCCATCTGATCGCGGTGACCCGGAGGCCGCCGGTGCGGCCGGCGGGCCCGGCGGAGCTGTTGGGGCTGGATCTGGGGGCGGGGTCGTCCAGTCGCCGGCCCAGGGGCGTAGGGCGCCGGGGCGGGAGTCGGCGAGGCCGGCGTCGCCGAGGGCGGTCACCACCCGGGCGACGGCGTCGGCCAGGGGCTGACGTGCGGCATGCTCCCAGACCAGCGCGGCCAGCAGCGCCGAATCGCAGGCGGAATCGGGTGCGGGCGCCTCGGGATGCCGCGCGAGCAGGGCGCGGACGGCGGCGGCGTCCACCCGGCCGTTGTGACTGAGCAGCCGGGTGCCGTCGGTGAAGGGAGCGGTCGCGGACTCCTCGACCGGCATGCCGACGCTCGCGCTGCGCACGGCGGCCAGCACGCAACCCGAGGCGATCACCCCGGCCATCGACGCGTAGGAGGCGTCCGTCCACATCGGAACCGCTCGGCGGTAGCGGGCCGGCCCGGCGCGTAGCCGCGGGGCGTACCAGCCGACACCGTAACCGTCGGCGTTGATCGTGCCATGCCGCATCCGCCGCGGCGCCCAGGACTGACGCAGCAGGCCGTGCGGCCGTGCCATCGTGAGTTCGGCGAGCGTGCGGGCAGCACCGATCCAGGCGAGATGACGACACACCGTCGGCTCCCTCGGGTCGTCAGTCGGCGTCGCGGGCCAACCGGAAACCGGCGAAGATCTGGCGCCGGATCGGGTAGTCCCAGTTGCGGAAGGTGGCCCGGCAGGCCGGTGCGCCGGTCGCCCAACTGCCACCGCGCAGGACCCGGAACGCGGACGACTCCCCGTCCTTCGGGAAGAAGACCTCGCTGTACTCGCGGTAGGGATGGGAGCGGAAACCCGGGTGGGGCGTGAAGCCGCTGGCCGTCCATTCCCACACGTCCCCGATCATCTGCTCGGCTCCGCAGGGACTCGCACCCGCGGGGTAGGCCCCCAACGGTGCGGGGCCGCTCGTGCGATGCCCCAGGTTGGCACGGTCCGGAGTCGGCGCGGTATCACCCCATGGATAGCGGTGTGAACGTCCGGTTGCCGGGTCGTGGGCGGCGGCCTTCTCCCACTCGGCTTCGGTGGGTAGCCGTCGACCGGCCCAGCGGGCGTGTGCCTCGGCCTCGTACCAGCACACATGTTGGACGGGCTCGTCCAGGGGCACCGGTTCGACATGGCCGAGCCGACGCCGTAACCAGGTGTCGCCGTCGCGCCACCAGAACGCCGGGGCGGTGAGTCCCTCCCGCTGACGCCAGTCCCATCCGGCGCTCGACCACAGCCGTTCGTCGTCGTAGCCGCCGGCCTCGAGGAAGGCGAGCTGCGCGCGGTTGCTGACCGGGAGGGTGTCGATCCAGAACGCGGGCAGGTCCACCCGGTGGGCGGGGCGTTCGTTGTCGTACGCCCAGGGATCGTCGCTGGTGCCGAAGGTGAACGGTCCCGCCGGCACCAGCACCTCGCGTCGCGCCACCGGCCGACCCGGCGGTGCCGGCAGGCCCGCGGCGAGCAGCGCGGCGCCGATCCGCAGCTGGTGGGTGGCCAGCATCGTCTCGTCGTGCTGATGTTCGTGCTGGATGACCATGCCGTAGACGAACCCGCCGGTCAGCAGCCTCGCCCGGGTGTCGTCGCCGCCGTGCGCCAGCGCCGGGTCGAGGTGGTCGAGCAGCTCGAACGCGCGGGCGCGGACCTCACGCAGGTAGGCCCGGGAACCCTCCGGGCCGAGCAGGGACAGGCGGGCCCGGCTGGCCCGGTCGTGGCGGAACGCGTCGTAGACGCCGTCGAGGCCCGGCCGGGTCGCGGCCGCCTGGCCGAGCGCCCGGACCAGCCAGAGATCCTCGTAGTTGCCGATATGCGCCAGATCCCAGACCAGGGGCGACATCAACGGCGAATGCTGGCGGACGAGCTCGTCCTCGTCGACGTCGGTGTACGCGAGCGAACGCCGCCGGACCGCCTCCAACTCGCTGACTACCCGCGTCCGCGGCTCGGGGTCGCGCGGCTCGGGGTCGCGCGCCTCAGAGCCTCGCGCCTCAGAGCCTCGCGCCTCAGAGCCTCGCGGTTCGGAGCCTCGCGGTTCGGAGCCTCGCGGTTCGGAGCCTCGCGGTTCGGGGGTGTGGTCGGGGTCGTGCAGGTCGTGCAGGTCGGGTTCGGAGGGGTGTTCGGTCAGGCGGCCGGGACGCACGACTGGGCCTCCTCCCGCAGCAGACCGGCCGGGCCGTTCTGGGCCAGCCGCTCGGACAGGTCGTCCGCCGGGCAGCGGCCGCGCAGCGTGTACCGCTGGGCGAATCGTTCGACGGCACCGAGGAGCTCCTCGGTGGAGCCGGCGCGGCGCAGGGCGTCCGTGGCGAGGGCCAGACAGTCGGCGCCGGCCCGGGCCAGCGCCGGGTCGCCCATCGCGACCGTCGCGGCGGCCGACCAGTGTCGGGTCACCGGTTCGCAGGCCACGGCCGCGCCGACGCTGGCGACCGGGTCGGTGAGCAACGCCGTGGTCACCGCCACCGCCACCTGCCAGCCGTCCCCCGGCTGCGCGTCCAGGTAACGGATCTCCCACCAGCCCCGCGGCCGGACCGGCGGGAACAGGGTCGTCGCGTGGTAGCGGAGGTCGTCCACCGTGGGTGGACGGTCGACGGGACCGTGCCCGTCGAGCCAGTCGGCGAAGGTGTGGCCCGCGGTGGACGCGACGAAGTGCTCCTCATGGTCCACCCGGTGACCGTCGGCGTCCCGCCGGCCCGGGATCGCGGTCATCATCAGCGGGGCGGCCAGCAGGTAGCGGGCCCAGCGGGCGGCGAGACCGGAGTCGGTGTCGGGGGGTACGTCGAGCACGGAACCGGTGCGGCTGGCGTCGATACCGGCCCAGATCGACTGCCGGGTGCAGTGCCAGCTGGTGCGCCGCCCGGCGAGCGCGGGTGAGGCGGCGAACATGGCTGTCAGCACCGGTCCGACGGTGTGGGCGAGCTGGAAACGCCGCTCGGCGTCGACCGGGTCCGCCCCAAGGTCCAGGTTGACCTGGACGGACGCCGTCGAGAACATCATCGCTTCCCCGGCCGCGCCACCGCCGGCCCGGAAGTGATCACCCATCGCCGCGTAGCGGGACGCGGTGGTCTGACAGATCCCGGCACGCAACGGATCGGTGCCCATGCCGATCAGGGCGAGGCCGTCCTGCGCCAGGGCGGCGCGGACCAGCCGCAGGTCGGTGGCGGTCGCCGCGAGGGCCGCGGACAGCGCCGCCGGCGGGCCGGACAACTCCAGCTGGCCACCAGGTTCGAAGGTGAGTCGGCTGCCACCTGGCAGCACCGTTCCGACGAGATCCGCGCCCCCCGCGTCACCGGGGCTGCCCTTGCCGCCGGCATCGCCGGTGTCCTGCGCGGTGTCGGCCGGCGCGTGGGCGATCGCGGCGAGGGCACGTCCGGTGCGTTCCGGTGGGACGGGACGGTCGACGGCCCGACGGTCGACCACGAACCACTCGGTCTCGATTCCCACCGTCTCGTCCCGTTCTTCGCGGGAAGCGGTGGGCGGCGTCACGCAGGCGAGTGCAAAGGAGACAACCCCGGCACGGTCGAGCGGTTCGTCACCGAGCGGGACGGTGGGGTCGACCGGACCGTGGTGATGCGGTGCGATGTCCTCGTTGCCCGCCGCCCGAGATGGCGCGTGACCTGGCATCCTGCGGCTCCTTCGGGGTGCGGCGACCGTCGGCGCCGCGCTCGACGGTGGTTGTTGGGTTGTCTCCTCCCCATCGACAGCGCCGACTATCCGAGTGGGCCACGCGGTGTCGTCTCGGCGACCTTGGCGACGGGTGGTATAGATGTGGGTTCAACGTGGTTCTCTCTCGCATATTCCACACCCTGACCCTGTCACGACTCTGGCGTTATGACCCTGTCGGTGTTGTGCATTCGATGGAATGGTGCCCGGGATGGCCCACAAGCCGGTTGCGTGGCGTAATCGCCTGCGAGCCGGCCCGGTTCCGGACCGGAGACAAGCGCCGAACCCAGCGGCGTCGAGACGGCGCCGGGAGGTGGTGACCGCGGACGTGTCCGACCGACAGTCAGCGGGACGTTCGGCCATGGCCGAGTACCTGCGGCGCCGGGAGTTGTACTGCGCCGAGCGGGCCGACCACCGGCGGCGTTTCTGCGTCGTCGCGGGCGGCATCGCCGTGGCGGCGGTCCTGGTCTGGTGGTGCTCTGCGCCCTCGTCGGGCTGCCCACGGGGGTGGCCGCCCAGCTCGGCGTCGTCGCGGCGCTGGTCGTCGGGGTGGTCGCGGCGGTGCGGTTCCTGCGGACCCCACCCGAGATCGAGGCGTGGCGCCAGGACGCCGAGGCCGAACGCAGCACCGCCCGGGCGCTCGACCGCCTGGTCCGCGCCGGCTACACGGTGCTGCACGACCGGGCCCTGGCGGATTCGGCGAGCAACATCGACCATCTGGTGATCGGTCCGTCCGGCGCGTGGGTGATCGAGACCGACGCCCACGAGGGCCCCGTCCGGCAGAACGCCGCCGGCGTCTGGGCTGGCAAGGTGCCCCTTCGGGCCATGTTGGGCCTGGTCGCGTGGATGGGCGAGGAGGCCACCGCCCAACTGCTCGGCGAACTACCGGCGGGTTGGCAGCTCGAGGTGCAGCCGGTGGTCGGATTCGCCCGGGCCGAGGTGCCGGCCGGGCTCGCCCTGATCGACGGCGTCCTGCTGCTACCCGCGTCCGGTGTGGCCGACTATGTCCTTTCCGCCGGGGTTGTCCTGCGTCCGATCGACGTCGCGATGCTGGTGGACGTCGCCGAACGCGCCTTTCCCGCCTACGAGGTGACCAGTCCGCCGCGGTCCTGGCCGGCGCGCTCCCGGCTGCGCGGCCTGCTTCGACGCTGAGAATCCGCTGCTTGGACGTGTCTTCCGGGATGGGCGGGATACCGTGGAGGACGTCGCGAACAGTGGCGCCCACGGCCGCAGGCGGCCGATGGCGGGCCGGACGAGGGGAGTCGACATGGCGCGCAAGGTGACGGTGCTGGCGCTGCTGGCAGGAGCCGGTGCGGCCCTGACCGCCGCCCGGCGGCGCTCCCGTGGCGGCGAGGAGATCGACCTGTGGCGCGAGGCCACCTCCACCGCCGGTACCGCCGCGACCCCGCACTGACCATCCGGTCGTAAGTCAGCTGACGGATGGCCCCGGGTCGGGCACCATGAATGGCATGCTGCCCCGGGAGATCTCGATTCAACCGGGGTTCGTGCTGCCCGCGGATGAGCTGAACTGGCGCTACTCGCGTTCGTCCGGGCCCGGGGGCCAGTCGGTCAACACCTCCGACTCGCGGGTCGAACTGGCCTTCGACGTCGCCGGCTCGCCGTCCATCCCGGAGGTGGCCCGCGAACGTGCCCTGATCCGGCTCGCCGGCCGGTTGCACGGCGGGGTCCTCACCGTCGTCGCCAGCGAACACCGTTCGCAGCTGCGTAACCGCGAGGCCGCCCTCGAACGCCTGGTGGACGCCCTGCGCACCGCGACCTCCCGCCCGCCGCGGCCGCGCCGGGCGACCAAGCCGTCCCGCGGCTCCGTCGAACGTCGCCTGAAGGCCAAGAAGCAGCGTTCCGCGACCAAGCGGGATCGCCGCTCCGCCCCACCACACGACTGACCGAGCACCCCGGCCCAGGTCAGCGCGGATCAGCGCGGGTCAGGGGGGACGCCGACGCAGGTCAGGTGGCCGGCGCGGGTCGGCGCGGGTCAGGGGGGACGCCGACGCAGGTCAGGTGGCCGGCGCGGGTCGGCGCGGGTCAGGGGGGACGCCGACGCAGGTCAGGTGGCCGGCGCGGGTCGGCGCGGGTCAGGTGGGGATGCGCAGGGTGGGGTCGATGTAGGCGAGGCGGGCGCGGACCTTGAGGGCCAGGTCGCGGAAGTCGGTGTAGCAGCGGCGGACGGCGGTCTGGGTGCCGCCGAGGGCGCCGTCACCGGCGCGCAGCTCGAACATGGGCTTGCGGGCGTCGTGGGCGAGTGGGACCAGGTTGGCGTAGTTGCGCATGGTGGCGATCTCGAAGGACCGGTCGTGCGCGTCGGGATGACCGGCGCCCAGCACCGAGGTCGAGAAGACCTCGGGGATGCGGTCGAGCCACCGGTCGTGGGATTTCGCGGGCCGGTCGGCGCGGGTGGGCGGCTGCATCACGATGTAGCCGATCGGCATCATCAGGCCGCGTGGCGCCGCGATCCGCTCGGGGACCTTCGGCAGCACGGTCCCCTGCCAGGTCGAACGCCAGTCCCGCAGGGTCGGGCCGAGGTTACGCAGACCGCGCAGGGAGAACAGGTCGGCGGCGATCGGCATGAGGACGGTGTCCGCGGACAGTAACGCCGCGCGGTTGATCGCACCCAGGTTGGGGCCGACGTCGATCAGCACGATCTCGGCGCCGACCGCGCGGGCACCGTTCTCGATGGCGCGGTGCAGCGCGGTGGTGGTGCGCAGGGCTGCGACATCCTTGCCGAGGAAGCTGTTCGGCCAGGCGGCGGACAGCCGGTTCTCGAACACGCTGAGTTCGACGTCCCCCGGCAGCAGCCACAGACCGTCCTCGATGGTCACCGGCGTGATCAGGTCGACGTCGCCGACGCCCTCCATGATCGGCGCGATGGCGCTGGCCATCGTGCCGGAGTGCCGGTTCGTGCGGGGGGTGCGCGTGTCGAGGTCGAAGGGTTTCGGTGCCGAGGACGCGGTGTCCTCCGGCTCGCCCCACAGGATGGTCAGCTCCTCCTCGTCGAGGAACTGCGCGGTGAGGTTGGCCTGCGGGTCAAGATCGACGGCGAGTACCCGGTGGCCCATCCGTTGCAGCATGTGCGCGAGATGGTAGGCCAGGGTGGTCTTGCCGACGCCACCCTTGTTGTTGAACAGCGCCATCGTGATCACGCGGCGACCCGCCGGTCGCGCTCGTGACGCGGGGCTACCCGAAGGTTGTCCGTATTGTCCGACACGGCGGGCATTCTCTCGCCCGCCGTGGTTCACCCGATCGCCGGGCGCACCCGATGTGTCGCTACTCGCCCGCCCGACTACTCGCCGGCGCCACGCGCCTCACGCCCAGGGCCCGAGGGACGGCCAACCGTCGGCACCGCGCTCGCGGCCCGTCAACCAGGCCAGCGCCGGGACGGTCGGGGCGTCCACGATGACCAGCCGCTCCCCACGTCCCACCGCGGTGGACGGCCGATCACCCGGTGCCAGCAGCACGGTGTACTCCGGCGGCACCCGGTCGGGCAGGCCACGCACCGTCCAGGCCCATTCGAGGTCGAGGTACGGCGCGTCGAGATCCATCCAGCGGGGTCCACCGCGGTCGGCCAGCTCCAGGTCGACCAGGTGCACCTCGACCTCGCGCCACCGCAGGAAGAGCAGATCGGCCAGCGATGTGACGCCGTACGAACTCACCCTGCCGTACCCGGTCCGCCAGCCGTCGACGGTGACCGCGTCCCACGCCCGCTCCAGGCGAGCCACCGAATCCGCGATCGCCACCCGGGCGACCGCGGCGGGCACATCCCGTCCGGCCTCGATGTCGCCGTCGCGCTGCGCCTGCCCACCCGGATACTGATCGCCGACCCCGCCAGCGGACGCGGCCTCCACCATCCCCGCATGGCCCTCGGCGTTACGGGCCAGATGCGTGAGCAGATGCGCCACACTCCACCCCGGCAGCCCGCACGGCCGCCGCAACACCTCGTCCTCGACGTTCGCGAGCAGATCCACGAGCCGACGGTGGGCCGCCGTCACCCCCGCCAGCAGATCATGCGGGACGACCGAGGGTCGATACCCCGAGCCCGCGGGCCCCGCGCCCGGCCCCGCCGCCGCCAACGCCGCGGCGACACCGGACTCCTGCACCGGACCAGGGTCCGCCAGGTCGGTCGGCCTGCTCGGATCGGCCGGTCGGCCGTCGGAGGGTCGGTCAGGACGGTAGGAGGTGGGGGCAGCCATAGCACCACCGTCCCCCCTTCCGCCAGCCGACGCCAGACGAAAACGCCGTACCGGGGAAGATCAGTGGTCCGCCCCGGCGTGTGACCGACGGGACCGGCCGAACGGCCGACACCGTGACCTACCCTGGGCGTGACGACGTTCGCGGGACAGCCGGTGGGAGGCGGATCATGTTCACCACCGCACGCTTCCTCCAGGGCATCGTCGCGTTCGAGGGCCGCGGCCTGGCCACCCCGTTCTCCCTCGGCCCCACCTTCACCTACGTCGTCCCAGACGGCACCACCGCCCAGCCCCTGTACTTCCGCGGCGGCAACTCCACCGACGAGCTGATCTGCGCGATCCTCCAACGGGACAGCCGCCCCATGCGCTACTTCCCGATCGGCGCCCGCGCCTCGGTGCACATCCCGCTGCGCGTCATCGAGGATCTCCCGCCCGCCACCCGCGTCGACCTGTACCTGGCCGCCCCCGAAGGCCTCACCGGCACCCTCGTCCTCGACGTGGGCATCGTCGAACTCTGACCCCGCCCCGATCCCCACCCTCGCCGACCAGCGATCTCAGCCCACCCGCGGTCCCAGCCCACCGCGGTCCCGGCCCAGGCCCGTCGAAGCCCATCGGCCGGGATGCTGGACGGATGCCGTAGTCTGTAGAGGCGTTCCGCTCCGAGGATCGCGCTCTCCCGCGTCGCGCGGGATGGTGCGGTGGTCGGGCGGTACGGCTAAGGGGGCGTAGCTCAATTGGCAGAGCACTGCCTTTGCAAGGCAGGGGTTCGGGGTTCAAATCCCCGCGTCTCCACCCTTACGGGCCAGGGGTTTCGCCTTCCCTTCGGTCCTCGGTGAGTGGCGTTTCGGGGTCCGTGCGTACGGATTTGCGAACGTCGGGGTCCTGAGTCGGTTCAGGGACACCGAGAATCAGGTCAGCGATCGCCCCGGCGGCGTCCCGGTCCATCCCTGGCATGACGTGGCTGTAGGCGCTCAGGGTGAACGCGACGCTGGCGTGTCCGAGTCGTTCGCTGACCACCTTCGGATGCACCCCGGACTTGAGCGCGGCCGTCGCGTAGCTGTGCCGGACGTCGTGCAGCCGGATCACGGGGAGCCCCGCAGCCTTGGCGTGGCCCTGGAACCAGTCGGTCACCGTGTCCGGGTGAATGCCGGTCCCGTCCGGCCAGCAGAACAGAAGGTCGGTCGTGAACTTCAGGTCGGCGCGCTCACGCTCCCAGCGTTCGACGTGTGCCCGAAGCGCGTCGGCCGTGACGGGGTCGAGTGCGAGCGGGCGGTACGCGCTGTCGGTCTTGTGCTCTCCGTCGACCGCCTTGTTGTCGACGACGATGCGCGGCCGGCTGGACGACACGGTGCCGGTGTCGAGGTCGACGTCGGGGCGCCGCAGACCGACCAGGGCGCCCGCGCCGTAGCCCGGTCGTGATGGCCAGCAGGTACAGGGCGTACAGCCGGTCCTTGCGGACGTGCTTGATGAACGTTCGCAACTGGTCCGGGGTCCACACTGTGGGCGCCCGGCGGTCCAGCTTCGGCCGCTCCGCGTTGTCGGCAGGGTTGCGGCTGAGGTAGTCCCACTTCACCGCATCGCCCAACGCGCGGTGGAAAACCTGGTGCACCGTGGTCACGGTTGCCGGCGACACTCCCGCGCCTTGCGCCCCACGGCGGTGACGCCGACCTGCGGCCAGCAGGTGGGCGTACAGGAGGTTGATCCGAACCGGGGTCAGGTCCTGGAGGGCGGTGTCACCGATGACGGGCTTGATGTAGCTGTCGCAGTAGGTCCGGTACTTCGACCAGGTCGCCGGGCGGACCGCTGGACGAATTGCCGTGACCCACTCGTCCAGAAACACCGACACCGTGCGCCGCGACCGGACAACCCGACGCCCCTGCTCCTGCGCGGTGATGGATTCGCGCATGGCCTTCTCGGCATCGGTGCGGCGGGGGAAACCTCCCTTCGAGGTCGTGCGTCGCTTGCCGGTCAATGGGTCGGGGTCGAGGTCGTGGCGGTATTCCCAGCCGTTCGGCCGCTTGTAGACGCTGCCCTTCATGGCTGGTCTTCCTCGTCGAGTCCGGTGGGGTCGTTGGGGTCGGCGTTGGGTAGCCGGTTGACCCAGGCGGACAGGCGGGCTTGTGTGGTGGTCCACACTCCCCGGACTCGTTGGGCGGGGATCGCCCCGGCGCGTAGCAGCGCGCGGGTTTCGGCCAGTGGCATCGAGAGTTGGCGGGCGATGTCGACGTCG
>NZ_CADCWS010000065.1 GCF_902806475.1 Candidatus Frankia nodulisporulans | reverse complement strand
GGGAACGAGGGTCAGTGCCGGGGCGCCGGCTCGTGGCGCGGGCCCGGCGGGCGCCGCGGGAGCGATCGGTGCCGGTGGTTCGACGATCTCCGGGGCCACCAGCGAGCGGGCAGCGTCGTCGTGCGGACGTACCCGACGCACGACCGGGTCCCACGTCCAGCGCGCGCACCGGCTCTCCGAGGTGAGCTGCACCAGCCAGATGCCGTCGACGCGACGCCAGGCGTCCCACTGCGCGGAGGCGGGGTTGTCCTGGGCGACGACGAGACGGGCGTCCACGACCTCACCGAGGGGACGCCCCGGACCGCCACCGGGATCCTTGGGCAGCAGGGCGGCGCGGGCCTCCTGGACGACACGGGCCCGCTCGGCCAGCACCGGCCCCTCGTACCGCTCCACCCGTTCCACCGGGATGCCCGCGGCCCGGGCCACCTCGGCGGCCGTCTCACCGGCTCGCAGCCTGGCCTGGATCTCGCGCGGGGTCAGCGCGCTCTCGGTGCGGACCTCGCTGCGGCGTACACCGCGCAGGGCGGCCCGGAGCCGGTCGTCGACCGGCACCCGGAACTGTTCACCGTCGGTCCGCCCGGCCGCGTCCGCCAGCACGAGGTAGCCGCCGTCCTCGCTGAGTGCGACCGCCCGCAGCTCACGCATGGCGCCTCCTGATCTCATGAAGCCGTGCCCTGCCCCACCGATGTGCCCCGCCCGCGCGGACAGTCGTGCCCGTCGGATCGCCCCCGAGGCGGGACACACAGCGGGGGCCGTCCCAGCGGGCAGCTCGACAGGACGCACCGGAACCCGCCTTCGGCGAGTGCGTCCCGGTAGATGACAGCCTGCCATCGATATGGCCACTCGGGCGGCTGTCGGCGGGCGACACGCGAAGTCTGACCGGGTCGGGCCGGTCCGCTTGGGCCGGCGAAGGCCGGATGGTCCTAGGGACGGCGACCGCCCGGCGGGCGGGTGGCGGGGCCACGTCGACGTGCGGGACGTGCGCTCGGACGTGGCCGGGTCTGGTCGCCGAGGCCCGCGAGTGCCGCCCCGACGATGCCGGCCTCGTTCTGCAGCTGGGCGGGTACCACCTTCGTCCGGATCTCGAGGTCATCGAGGAAACGGTCGGCCTTTTTGCTCACACCCCCACCAATGATGATGAGGTCGGGCCAGAGCAGCGCCTCGAGCGTGCCGAGGTAGCGGCCGACCCGCTTGGCCCACTTCTCCCAGGAGAGGTCCTCGCGTTCGCGGGCGGCGTCCGAGGCGCGGGTCTCCGCGTCGTGCCCGTGGATCTCCAGATGCCCGAGTTCGGTGTTGGGCAGCAGCTGGCCGTGCAGGAACAGCGCGGTGCCGATGCCCGTCCCGAACGTGGTCATGATCACAAGTCCGCTGACGTCGCGGCCGGCACCGAAGGCCATTTCCGCGATGCCGGCGGCGTCGGCGTCGTTGACCGTGGTGATGTCGGACGCGGCGGTGGCCGGCGCCGGCGGGGATGGCACCGAGGTGGCATCGATCCCGGCCTGGGCGAAGGCGGCGGACAGCACCGCCACCGTGTCCGTGCCGATCCAGGTGTCGTCGATGTTCGCCGCGGTCAGCGCCACACCGTTCTTCACCACCGAGGGCAGCGCGACACCGACCGGCCCGGACCAGTCGAAGTGGCTCACGACCTCGGCGACGGTGGCGGCCACCGCGTCCGGACTCGCCGGCTGCGGCGTGGCGATCCGGTGCCGAGGGGCGGCGAGCGTTCCGTCCTCGACGTTGACCGGCGCGCCCTTGATGCCGCTCCCCCCGACGTCAACCCCGAAGACCTGCATGACCGAGCCCTCCCGTGCCGATGGCGTGCGAGAGGACAAGTGTCTCAGGCCGGTGGACCTTGGTGGCGCCCGCCCGGTCGCGGCGAGCCGCCCGCCCGGCGGCTGTAGCGGTGCCGTAGGGCCGAACCGCCTCCCCGAGCCGGGCTGCGGGCCTCTATACGCTGGGCTGGTGCGGCTGGTGGACACCTTCGGGCGGATCGCGACCGATCTGCGTGTGTCGCTGACCGATCGGTGCAATCTGCGTTGTACCTACTGCATGCCGGCGGAGGGTCTGCCCTGGCTGCCGGGCCCGCACCTGCTCACCGACGACGAGGTGGTGCGTCTGGTGGGTATCGCCGTCGAACACCTCGGCGTCACCGACGTCCGCCTCACCGGCGGTGAGCCGACCCTGCGCCCCGGCCTGGTGGGTCTGGTGGCCCGGCTGGCCGACCTGCGTCCCCGGCCGCGGCTGGCGCTCACCACCAACGGCCTGCGTCTGGCCGAACTCGCCGCGCGGCTGCGGTCCGCCGGTCTGGACCGGGTGAATGTGTCGCTTGACACGTTGGACGCGTCCCGCTTCGTCACCCTCACTCGTCGTGACCGTCTCGAGGATGTGCTGGCCGGCCTGCGGGCCGCGGCCGCCGCCGGACTCACCCCCGTCAAGGTCAACAGCGTGCTGCTGCGCGGGGTGAACGACGACGAGGCCACGGTACTGCTGCGCTGGGCGCTGGCGGCCGGGTACGAGCTGCGGTTCATCGAGCAGATGCCGCTGGACGCCCAGCATGGCTGGCGTCGCGCCGAGATGGTGACGGCCGAGGAGATCCTCGCCGCGCTGCGCACCGAGTTCACGCTGCGGCCCCGGCCCGGTCGCGGCAGTGCGTCGGCCGAACTGTTCGAGGTGGACGGCGGTCCTGGCCAGGTCGGGGTGATCGGCTCGGTGTCCGCCCCGTTCTGCGCGGCCTGTGACCGGGTCCGGCTGACCGCGGACGTGCAGGTGCGCGACTGCCTGTTCGCCCGGGACGAGAGCGACCTGCGCACCGCGCTGCGTGCCGGTGCCAGCGACGAGGAGATCGCCGGCCGCTGGCGGACCGCGGTCTGGGGGTAAACACGCCGGTCATGGCATCGGCGCACCGGACTTCCAGCAACCCGACCGGCCGATGTCCGCCATCGGCGGCTGACCGATGACGCTGGTGGGTCGATGACGCCGGTGGGTCGATGACGGTCGGTCGGCCCGGGGATGTGGACACGGGCGACTGGAGCGCGCTGATCTGCGCGGGTGGCGCCGCCCGCCGGCTCGGTGGACGGGACAAGCCGGCCGTCGTGGTCGGCGGTGCGACGCTGTTGGACCGGGTGCTGGCGGCCACCGTCGCCGCACGCCGCCGGATCGTGGTCGGCCCCCGGCGTGACCTGGCCGGACCCGCGACCACGGTGCACTGGTGTCGTGAGGACCCGCCCGGAGGCGGCCCGCTCGCCGCGATCGCCGCCGGGCTCGTGGCCGTCGACACCGCGTACGTCGCCGTTCTCGCCGCCGACCTGCCGTTCGTCACCGAGGACGTGCTGAGGGCGCTGCGCCGTGCGGCGGGCGAACCCGGGGTGGACGTCGCCGTCCTGGTCGATCCGGACGGCCGGGCGCAGTACCTCGCCGCGGTGTGGCGCACGGCCCGCCTGCGCGCGGCGCTGCCCGCCGAGCCCGCCGGCGCACCGGTGCGTGCCCTGTTCGCCGGCCGAACCCCGTCCACCGGACGGGAGGTGGCCGCCGTCCATGCCGACGCCCGTACCTGCCTGGACTGCGACGACGACGCGGATGTGGCCCGGGCCCGCGGCTGGGTGACTCAGCCCATCCGGCCGTGGCCGGCCTCGTTCAGGTAGCCACGCATGTCGATCGCCATCGTGTGCACCGCGTCGTGGTCGGGCTCCTCGTACGCCTCGCCGCCGCGCGCGTAGCCGAAGGTCAGCCGGGGCAGCACCTGGGTGGGTGTGTCCATGCTGGCGTCCCAGTCCGGCTCGTCGCCGGCGAAGGCGGCCGGGCCGGAGGGCAGCTCCGCGCTGCCGGGCGAGGCGGTGACGATCGCCCAGTCGACCACCCCGAGCACCACGATCACTCCGAGCGCGGGCAGTGCCACGACCGGGTTCCACGCGGAGAGCCCGACCAGGGCGAACACCGCCACCACGGTGACCCCGCCGACGAGATGACGGCGGCCGGGACGAAGCGCCGGAACCTTACGACCGCGCCGATAGTGCGCCATACCACCAGTGTGCCGGACACCGACAGTGCCGGGTACCCGCCTGTCGGGTACCCCCGGCCGGTCAGCCGCTCCCTCGCGTGCTCCCGCCCGCACTCCCTCGGCATGGGTGAGTACGTCCGACCACCCACGGTGATCGGATTCGGCCCGTGCGCCCCGGGTATCGCCAGCCCGACGACAGCGGAGGGTACGGCCGGTCACCCTTTCTGGTGAAGGTTGTGCGCACTGGCGGCCTTCTGGGCCACACTTTCCAGGAATGCGAAGGACCATGGCCCGACGGCGCACCATGTGTTCAACCTCGCCAGGCTGGAGGTTTGCCGTGGAGGCTCGACGCCGGACGACCAGTCCGCGCCGAACATCCGCTTACGCCACTTTCGTGCTGCTCAGCGTAGTGGCGACGGTGCTGCTGGCGGCGGGCGGCTGCGGCTCGCCAAGTTACCAGTATGTGACAAACAAGAAGGACGGTGCGTTTCTGCGGGTCCCGAATAGCTGGAGCCACCAGGAGATGCCCGGCCCGGCGTTGTTCGGGATCGACGCCCGCAACGTCAGCCCGGAGATGCTGCGCGGACTGATGTCACGCGAATGGGTTGTCGGCCTGGACGCCGGTGCCCGCTTTGACGCCACCCGACTGCTGGTTCCGGACGCGGCCGTGCCCAAGGGGTTCGCACAGGTGCGCCACCTGTTGCCCGAGGAGGCGAACGCGGTGTCCACCAACGACCTGCGCAACTTCGTGCTCTCGGTCGACGACGCCCAGGCCGCCCAGGAGCAGGCGGTGCGCACCGACCCCTACGGCGCCCGACTCGAGCCGAGCTTCCTGCTGCTCGCCGACGAGGTCGTGCACAAGAAGGACGGTGTGCACGGCGTGCATCTGGTCTACCAGGTCAGGACCGACGCCGGTCTGGTGACGATCGACCAGACGAGCCTGCTCGACAACGGCCAGGCGGTGCTCTACCAGCTCATTCTCGCGTGCTCGTCGCTGTGTTACGCCCAGCACGGAGCACAGATCGGCGACGTGGCCAAGTCCTTCACGATCAAGCCCACGGACCAGGGGCAGTAGGGATGGGCGTGATGGACCACGCAGACCGGATCACCGACCTGACCGATCTCCCTGATCTCCCCGATCCCGATCCCGATCCCGGCCCACGACCCTCGGGCGGCTCGTCCTCGCTGGCCGGCCCGCCGGCCTCGGGCCCCGGTTCGCGCGACGCGGAGTCCCCCCAGGGACCCCGGCGCCGCCGGCTGTCGCTGTGGGACCGGTCGAAGTTCCTGCTGCTGCTCGGCGCGGTCTTCCTGTTCGTGGTAGCCGCGGAGGTCTCCGACGATCCGCTGATGACCTGGAGCGACGGTTTTCGCATCCAGGCCCGCCGGAGCGCCTGGGTGCTGGTCCTGCTCGGCATGGAAGTGCTGCGCCAGGTGCACATGTTCGTCGGCGAACGCTGGTCGGCCTACTACGTGTTCTGGACCGAGCGGGTGTTCGGTCGGCTGGAGCGGCGATTCCTGAAGATCAACGACTGGAACCGGTTCCGGTTGTCCCGGGCGGTCAAGTGGATCGTGGGTCTGGCCCTGGCCCTGTTCGTCTACGCCCGGTTGTCGCACACCTCGGTCTTCGACGCGCTGGTGAACATCCCCAGCGATCTGTGGCACGCGATTCCCATGGTGCTGCAGATCGTCCTGCTGATGCTGTTGGTCGTCGGCCAGTTCGTGGTGATGTTCTGGTTCCTGTCCAAGGGCGGCGTCGAGACGTACTTCCCCGAGGACATCACCACCCGTTTCGCGGATGTCTGGGGCCAGGACCACGTTGTCAGCCGGGTCCGGGAGAACGTCTTCTATCTGGAACGCCCGGAGGAGATCGAAAGTCGCGGTGGCCATGTGCCCGGTGGCATTCTGCTGTGGGGCCCGCCCGGTACCGGCAAAACCCTCCTCGCCGAGGCGGTGGCCGGTGAGACGGGCAAGCCGTTCGTCTTCGTCGATCCGGGTGCGTTCTCGGCGATGTTCGTCGGTGTGGGCCTGCTCAAGGTCAAATCACTGTTTCGCAAGCTGTGTAAGCTCGCGCTGCGCTACGGCGGTGTGATCGTCTTCTTTGACGAGGCGGACACGCTCGGCAGCCGCGGTGGTCTCGGCGGCAACTTCGGTGGTGGCGGTGTCGGCACCGGAGCCCGCTCCTGGTTCGCCCGCCAGGGCACGCCGGCCGCCACCTCGCCGTCCCGTTCGTCCCACCCGCTTGGACGGTCGCTGGCCGATGGGGACACGGCCGGACCGGGCTGTAACGGGCTGTCGTACCTGAGCGCGGCGGCCCAGGCGGAGATCGGCCGCGAGACGGCCCGTGAGCAGTTCGTGGTCGGTGGGGGCGGTGGCGGGTTCGACGGCACGCTGCAGGCACTGCTGGCCGAGATGTCCGGGCTGAAGAAGCCCCGCGGCTTTTTCAACCGGGTCGTGCGGCGCACCCTCGGGATGCGCCCGAAGCCACCGCCGAAGTACCGCATCCTGGTGATGATGGCGACGAACATGCCGCAGTCCCTGGACGAGGCGTTGCTGCGCCCCGGCCGCATCGACCGCCAGTACAAGGTCGGCTACCCGAGCAAGGAGGGGCGGGTGCGCACCTTCGAGGGATACCTCGCGAAGGTGCGCCACGAACTGACCCCCGAACAGGTCGACCGGCTGGCCGTGATGAGTCCCGAGGCCACCGGCGCGACGATCAAGGACACGGTCAACGAGGCGCTGGTCCAGGCGGTCAAGGACGGCCGGGAGGCGATCACCTGGCAGGACATGCTGCGCGCCCGGGTGATCAAGGAGTACGGCCTCGCCGACGACCACGAGCACATCGACCAGGAGCGGCACAGCATCGCCCTGCACGAGGCCTGCCATGCCGTCGTCGCCTACCGGATGCAGCGCGGTCGGGTGATCGACCTCGCGACCATCGAGCGGCGCGGCGGGGTCGGCGGGTTCGTCGCCCATGTCGCGGTCGAGGACCGGATGTTCATGTGGAAGTCCGAGATCGAGATCCAGGTGATGGTCTCGCTCGCCTCCCTCGCCGGTGAGCGGATGTTCTTCGAGGGGGACAACACCGTCGGTGTCGGCGGCGACCTGCGCAGTGCCACCACCCTGGTCGCCAGCTACCTGTCGTCCGCGGCGATGGGCGACACCCTCTCGTCCCGGCTGGCGATGCTCGAACAGCAGATGGGCAGCCTGTCGCTGGACGCGGACCGTCCCTTCGGCCAGCAGATCGAGTCCAAGCTGCGGGAACTCTACGAGCGCACCGAGGTGGTCCTGCAGGACAACCGGCGGGAGATCCTGGCGCTCACCCACGCCCTGGAGGAACACAAGACGATCACCGGTGAGGACGTCGAGGCCATCATGGAGGGCGGGCTCGGCCCCACCGTGGACGGCCGTCGCTACCGGGAGCCGGACTTCCTGTCCGTCTTCGAGGGTTACCACTCCAACGCGGTCAGCGCCCACCGTGGTCAGACCCGGGAGGTGCACCGACTGCCGGAACTCGGCCGCGCCGCCGCCCGCCAGGCCGACGGTGCCCGTCAGGTGGACGGTGCCCGTCAGGCCGAAGGGGCTGCCGGGGCCGCCGGGTCCGTCGACGAGCGGGAACGCAGGGAGAGCAGCGCGTAGCCCGCGCCGACGAACGCCGCGACCGCCGCGAGCACCAGACCCGCCCGCGGCCCGCACGACTGGGCCACCCAACCGGCGATCGGCCCACCCACCGGCGTCGACCCGAGCAGTGCCACCGACCACAGCGCCATCACCCGGCCCCGCATGGCCGGGTCGGCGGCGAGCTGGACGGTGGCGTTGCCGGTCGAGATGAACGCCACACTGCCCGCCCCGACCAGCACCAGGGCGGCTAGTTCCACCGGCAGCGTCGGCGCGATCGCGGCCAGCAGCAGCACGCCGCCGAACACCGCCGCGATCAGGCCGAGGGGTCGTACGCCCACTCGCCGCCGTCGGGCGACGGCGAGCCCGCCGACCACCGCGCCCGAACCCATCGCCGCGGTCATCAGGCTGTAGGTCGCCGCGTCGCCGTCGAACGTCTCGCGGGCGACCAGCGGCAGCACCACCTGGAACTCGTAGGACAGCGCGCCGATGACCATCATCATGACCAGCGGGACGCGCAGCGTCCCGGTCCGCCACGCATAGCGCAGCCCCGCCCGCAGCTGCCCCGGGGCCCGGTGCACGGGCGTGCGGGCGTGCAGTTCGGCGGTGTTCATCCGGCGCAGCGCGATCAGTACCGCGCCGAAGGACGCGGCGTTGAACAGGAAGCAGCCCGCGGTGCCGATGCCCAGAATGATCGCCCCGGCCAGCGCCGGTCCGATGATCCGGGCCGCGTTCATGGTCACCGAGTTGAGGGTGATCGCGTTGGACAGATACTCGGGCCCGACCATCTCCTGCACGAAGGTCTGCCGGGTCGGGTTGTCCACTGCGTTACACAGCCCGATGAGCATGGCCGTGACGGCGACCATCCACAGCCGGGCCGAACCGGTCAGGTCCAGGATGCCCAGGGTGAGCGCGGCCAGCCCCGAACCGGTCTGCGTGATCATCAGTAGTCGCCGCCGGTCCGACCGGTCGGCGATCACCCCGCCGTAGGGCCCGAACAGCAGTACCGTCAGGAACTGCGCGGCTGTGACCAGCCCCAACGCCGTTCCTGACGCGCCCAGCGACAGCACCAGCCAGCCCAGCGCGATCGTCTGCATCCAGGTCCCGCACAACGAGACGAGCTGGCCGGCGATGAACAGCCGGAAGTTACGCACGCGCAGGGCGGCGAACGTGCTGTTCGACTGCTCCCGCTGTGCTGCCGCTGCCGCTGCCGCGGGGGGCGCGCAGGCAGGCGGCACCAGTGGCGGGGCCACCGCTACCGGAAGCATCGCCTCCTGCGGCGGGTCCGCCGGAAGCGGCGGGTAGGCCCGCGGCGGTGAGATCACCCGCAGGGTCGCTGTGGCGGGTGGGGTCGCCGTTCTCGACGGCCGACCGGGACTGTCCACCTGCGGCACCATCCATGCACCTCCAGCAGTGGGAACGCCGCTGGCGCGATCGTTATTTCATGTCAGGTAAACATTATGCCGCGCGAGATCCCTTGGCATGCCTGGAAGTGTGACCTATTATCCGAACATGTGTTCGGTTTCGGGTCGATGGCGGCGGCCGGTGATGGTGATCGTGTGGGCGGCGGCTGTCGGCCCGCTCGTGCGCCGGGTCCACGGGGAAGGTGGTCAGCCATGATCGACGTCGAGGCGATGCTGGGGGGCGTCGTCGCAGCCGAGGTGAGCGAGCTCCCCGACGCGGAGGTCGCGGCCCTGGTCGTCGAGCTGCGGCGGCTGGTCGACGCGACCGACGCGCTGTGGGCGCGGGCGCTCGCCGAGTTCGATCGGCGCGAGCTGTGGCGGGCCGACGGTGCCCGTTCGGCGGTGGCCTGGCTGCGGCGTGAATGTCGGCTGGTGCATCCGACGACGGCCTCGGCTCTGCTGGTCGCGCGGGCGGCGCGGGCCCTGCCGGCGACCGGGGGCGCGTTTCGCGCCGGTGACATCAGCTTCGAGCATCTGCGGGCGATCGCGCCGGCGGTGGAGCCCGCGCGCCTCGAGAGGGCGCGGCGGGCGGATCCGATCTTCGCCCGGGCGGCGTTGTGGATGAATCCGCGTCAGATGGGCAGCGTCGTGCGCACCTGGGTGCAACTGGCGGACGAATGAGGCCGCCGCCGTGGAGCCAGGCACTGGCCTGGCGGGTTGGGATGTGGTGGAGCCGGCTGTGGCGGAGCGTGTTCGGGCCGCCACGGCCCCTGGGGCAGGGGGGTCGGGCGGGCCCACTCGGGTCCGGGCCAGGTCGCAGCCATGGGCCGTTACAGCGGGATGTTGCCGTGCACGTTCTTGTGCGCCCGTGCGTCGGCGAGGGCGCCCGCCAGGGCCGAGGCGATGACGCCGCGGGTGTTGCCGGGTGTGATGACCGCGTCGATGACGCCGAGCTCGACGGCGCGGTCCACCCCGCCGACGGTGCGCTCGTGTTCCTCGGTGAGCTCGGCGAGCACGCTGGGTCGCCGCTGGGCCGGCACGTCCGCGAGCGTGCGTCGGTGCAGGATGCCGACGGCCGCCTCGGCACCCATCACGGCGATCTGCGCGTTCGGCCAGGCGTAGACGGCGGTGGCGCCCAGCGAGGTGGAGTTCATCGCGATGTAGGCACCGCCGTAGGACTTGCGCGTGACCACGGTGACCCGCGGCACGGTGCACTCGGCGAACGCGTAGAGCAGCTTGGCGCCGCGGCGCACGACGCCCTCCCACTCCTGGCCGACCCCGGGGAGGTAGCCGGGCACGTCCACGAGCACGACCAGCGGCACCCCGAAGGAGTCGCACATGCGCACGAAGCGGGCGGCCTTCTCCGCGGAGGTCGAGTCCAGGCAGCCGCCGCGGCGCAGCGGGTTGTTCGCGACCACGCCGACGGTGCGCCCACCGAGGCGGCCGAGGGTGGTCACGATGTTCGGCGCCCACTTCGGGTGCAGTTCGACACCCTCACCGTCGAGCACCGCGCTGACCAGCGGGCGCACGTTGTAGGCCCGGCGCGGGTTCTCGGGCAGCAGGTCGGCGAGCTCGCGGTCGGGCACCTCGCCGATGTCGCGCTGGTCCGCGAGCAGTTCGGCGAGTTCCCGGGTGCGCTCCATCGCCTGTTCCTCGGAGTCGCATGTCACGTGCACGACCCCGCTGCGCTTGGAGTGCACCTCCGGGCCGCCGAGGCTGGTGGCGGTGCACTCCTCGCCGGTCACCGAGCGGACCACGTCCGGGCCGGTGACGAACACCTTGGCCTCGGGTCCCATGATGACGATGTCGGTCAGCGCCGGGCCGTAGGCGGCGCCACCGGCGGCCGCACCGAGCACCAGCGAGAGCTGGGGGATGCGCCCGGAGGCGCGGACGGTGGCGGCGAAGATGCGCCCGACACCGTCGAGGGAGGCGACGCCCTCCTGCAACCGCGCGCCGCCGGAGTGCCAGATACCGACGACCGGGCAGCCCAGGCGCACCGCGGACTCGATGGCGTGGACGATGCGGGCGCAGCCGTCACGCCCCATCGCGCCACCCTGTACCGTCGGATCCGTCGCGAAGGCGACGACCTCGTTGCCGCGGACCAGACCGTGGCCGGCGACCACGCCGCTGCGGTCGGTGGCCGCGAACACGGACAGTGTGTCGGGGTCGAAGAACCGGGCGAGCCGAGCCTCGGGCGTGCGTGGGTCGACTCGGTCGAGTGTGGACAGACTCACCGTGCGTCTCCTTGCCTGGACGGCGTGGGACTGGAATCGGCGGAAGGTCGACGGGCGACCGTCCGGGCCTGCTCGCCGGTTCCCGTCGGTTCACGGTCCGGCGACGATGGGCACCCGCCCGTGGGCTGGGTGTGGCCGTGCCAACAGGGAGCTGCCCGCGTCACGGCGATAGGTAGCGCTGGGTGGCGAAGGAGGTCGGGGCGGGCCGCGGCGGTCTCGGTCGCGCTGTGGGCCGGTGGGCCGCGGCGTCGGCGGCAGGCCGTGCCGGGCGGTGGGATGCCCCGCCCGGCACGCCCCTCACACCGTGAAGGCCAGACAGACGTCGTGGCCGCCGAAGCCGAACGAGTTCGACAGGGCCGCGCCACCGGTGATCGTGCGGTTGTCGACCACGACGACGTCGAGGGCGATCTCGTCGTCGAGCGCGTCGAGGTTGCGGGTCGCCGGGATGATCCGTTCGCGCAGCGCGAGGATCGTGGCGATCGCCTCGACCGCGCCGGCCGCACCCAGCAGATGCCCGGTCATCGACTTGGTGGCCGTGATGGCCACCTGGTCGATGTGGTCGCCGATCGCCGAGCGCAGCGCCACGGCCTCGGCGAGGTCGCCCGCCGGGGTCGACGTGGCGTGCGCGTTGATGTGCACGACGTCGGTGGCCGTGAGCGACGCCGAACGCAGCGCCGCCCGCACCGCCCGGGCCGCGCCCGCGCCCTCGGGGTCGGGCGCCGCGATGTGGTAGGCGTCCGAGCTGATCCCGGCGCCGGCCAGCACGCCGTGCACCCGGGCGCCTCGGGCCGCCGCGTGCTCGGCGGCCTCCAGCACGACGATCGCCGCGCCCTCGCCGAGCACGAAACCATCGCGGGCCTTGTCGAACGGTCGCGACGCGGTCTGCGGGGTGTCGTTACGGCGGGACAGCGCCTGCATCTGCGCGAAGCCGGCGATCGGCAGCGCGGCGATCGCGGCCTCGGTGCCACCGGCGATCACCACGTCCGCCCGCCCGGCCCGGATGATGTCCAGGCCGAGCGCGATCGCCTCGGAGCCCGAAGCGCAGGCGCTGACCGGGGCATGCACCCCGGCCTTCGCCCCGAACGCGAGCCCGATCGTGCTGGCCGGGCCGTTGGGCATGAGCATCGGCACCGTGTGCGGGGAGACCCGTCGCGGTCCCTTCTCCCGCAGCACGTCGTGCTGGGTGAGCAGCGTCAGCACCCCACCGATGCCGGAGGCGACGCAGGCCGCGAGGCGCTCCTGGTCGACCTCGGGGGTGCCGGCGTCGGCCCACGCCTCACGGGCGGCGACCAGAGCCATCTGCTGGCTGCGGTCGAGAGTGCGCGCCTCCACCCGGCCCAGGGGGAGTTCGGCCGCCAACGGCGCGGCGATCTGGACCGGGAGCTCGTCGATCCAGTCCTCGGTGATGCGTCGGGCGCCGGAGCGGCCTGCGAGCAGCCCCTCCCACGTCGTGGCGACATCGCCACCGAGGGGAGTTACTGCCCCGAGGCCGGTGACGACGACCTGCCTGGGGGTGGTGGTCATGCCGCCACACCCGCCCGCTGGATGTACGACACGGCGTCGCCGACGGTCTTGAGGGACTTCACGTCGTCATCCGGGATCTTCACCGAGAACTTCTCCTCGGCGGCCACGACGACCTCGACCATCGACAGCGAGTCGACGTCCAGGTCATCGATGAAGGTCTTGTCCGGAGTGACGTCCGATGGGTCGACACCGGCAACCTCTTCGAGGATGTCGGCGAGACCGGCGAGGATGTCCTGGGACATGGTGGTGCCTCCTGTGCAGTGTGGTCTGGCGGGTGCGCCAGCGGTCAGCCGACCGCTTCGGACGCCGGCCGCGCAACGTGGGTCCGGGGTCAGGGTGGTGGTGCTGGTCATGGGCAGCGCACGACCTGACCGCAGTAGGTCAGGCCGGCGCCGAAACCGAACAGCAGGACCGGGTCGCCGCGGCGGATCTCGCCGGCGTCGAGCAGGCGGGCAAGCCCCAGCGGAATACTCGCGGCGGAGGTGTTGCCCGAGTCGACGACGTCGCGGGCGACGGCGGCGTTCGTGGCGCCGATGCCCGTCGCGAGTGCCTCGACGATCCGCAGGTTGGCCTGGTGCGGAACGATACCCGCGAGCTGCTCGGGCGCCACGCCGGCCCGCTCGCAGACCTCCCGCACCGCCGGTACGAGCGAGATGGCCCAGCGGAACACCGACTGGCCGGACATCCGGAACAGGTTGTCGCCGCCGCCGGGCACCTGGATCGCCTCGTGGCGGGAGCCGTCGTGGCCCCACACCGCCGGGCCGATCTCATCGGTGTCCGAGGCGCCGACCACCGTCGCGCCGGCGCCATCGGCGAGCAGGATGCACGTGGAACGGTCATCCCAGTCGGTGTAGTCGGAGAGCCGTTCGGTGGCGACGACGAGCACATGGCGCACACCGCCGCCGCGGACCATGTCGGCCGCGGTGGAGATGGCGTAGCTGAAACCCGCGCAGCCGCCGTTGAGATCGAACGCGCCGGCTCGCAACGCGCCGACCCGGTGCGCGATCTGCGGGCCGACCCCGGGGATCTGCGACGGGGAGGTACAGCTCGCGGCGATGACCAGGTCGATGCTGTCGGCGGTCAGACCGGCGGAGGCCAGCGCCTTCTCGGCGGCCACCGCGCCCATCACGGCCGTGGTCTCCTCGTCGTCGGCGATCCGGCGGGTCACGATGCCGGTGCGGGAACGAATCCACTCGTGGGAGGTGTCGACCCGCGCGGCGATCTCGTCGTTGGTGACCAGCCGGGCCGGGCGGTACACCCCGAGCCCGAGCATCCTGGCGCCGGTCATACCTGCCTCCCGACGAGCGCGTCGTCCTCGGCGGAGATACGTGGTCGCACCCCGTCGGGCACGCTGGGCGGTGGGCCCGCGTGCTCGGCGATGAGGTCGCGGGCCGCGCTCAGGTCCTCGGGGGACTTCACCGCGAGGATCTTCACACCGGGCAGCTCACGGCGGGCGATCCCGGCCAGGGTGCCGGCCGGTGGCAGCTCGATGATCGCCGTCACCCCGCGTTCGCGCAGGGTGGCCAGGCACAGGTCCCAGCGCACCGGCGCGGCGACCTGGGTGACCAGCCGGGTGAGCAGCTCGCCGCCGTCGGCGATCAGCGCCCCGTCGGCGTTGGACGCGATGGCCACCTCCGGCGCCGCGGGACGAAGCCCACCGGCCACCGCGGCCAGCGTCTCGCGCGCCGGAGCCATGTGATGGGTGTGGAAGGCGCCGGCCACCGACAGGGAACGCAGCCGCACCCCCGCGGGCGGTTGTTCGGCGAGCCGGGCCAGATCGGTCATCGTGCCCGCGGCGACGATCTGACCGGCGCCGTTGCGGTTCGCGGCGGTCAGGCCCAGTTCGGCGAGCCGGGCGGTGACCACCTCGGGGTCGCCGCCGAGCAGCGCCGTCATCCCGGTGGCCGTGCGCGCCGATGCCTCGGCCATCGCCCGTCCACGCAGCGCCACGAGCACCAGCGCCTGCTCGATCGTCAGCACGCCGGCGAGTACCGCAGCGGTGATCTCCCCGACGCTGTGGCCGGCCAGCACCAGGGAGCCGGGTTCGACGCCCGGGACCGCGGCGCCGTGCTCGGGAGCCGCCAGGGATCGAAGCGGCAGACCGAGTTGCTCGGCGGCGGCCAGACCGCTGGCAACGATCAGCGGCTGGGCGATCGCGGTGTCCCGGATCGTCTCGGCCTCGGCGTCGCAGCCGGCCGCCAGCAGGTCGACGCCCGCCGCGGCTGACCACCAGCGCAGTCTGTCCTCCACCCCGGGGAGATCGCGCCAGGCACGAAGCTGTCCGGGAGTCTGTGCACCCTGGCCGGGTGCGAGGATCGCGAGCACCTGTTTACCTAACCCTTCGCGAGGACCACTTGTCGCTGGCGGCGACTCACCGATGTGTCGACCGGGCTTTGTAGACGTCCTACAAACTCATCAGTAGGACGAAGTGCATCGTTCCTGCTGCGCGTATCGGTCACCTTCGCGGGAAAGAGCAGCGAAATCGCCGGATGTGACGGGTTTCGCAGTGCGGTGCTCCGCGTGCGTGACGGTGGGACAAGTCAGACCTGCCCTGTAGATGACATACCGTCCAGCCGCCCCAGGACCAGCGCGACATGCAGGATGAACCGCTCCCGATGATCTGCGGGGTCGAGACCGCAGACGTCAGCCGCCTTCCGCAGACGGTAACGCACTGTGTTTGTGTGCAGGTAGAGGGCGCGCGCGGTGGCCTCCAGCGAGGAGCCGAAATCGAGGTAGGCGCCGGCGGTCTCCAGCAGCGGCGAGCCGGCGTCGCGCAGCGGTATGTACACCTCGTCGATGAGCGAGCGGCGGGCGTCGGCATCGCCGGCGAGGGCGAGTTCCGGCAGCAGCGCCCGGGCCCGCACCGGTCGGGGTGCCGCCGGCCAGGCCGCGACCACGTCGGTGGCGGCGAGCGCGATCCGCGCCGAGCGGGGCGCGCCGGTGAGGTCGGTGGCCACCGGTCCGACCACGACCGGTCCCGGCTCACACACCGGCAGCAGGGCCCGCGCCGCGTCCAGCGCGGTGCGCACCTCGATCTTCGGTGTACCCCGCCGGGCCGCGGCGGCGGCGAGCCGGGCCGCCGCGGCGCCTGCCTCGCCCGCCTCGGCGCCACTGCCGCCGCCACCGACACCACCGCTGCCCGCACCGCGGGCACCGCCACCCGCCGCGCCGCCGGCGCCGCCGCCGTTGGCGGTCCCGGCAGGGATGAGGACCGCGGCGTCCTCGGGTCGTCCGATGCCGTCGTCCGCGGTGGCGAACGTTCCCCCGACGATCATCACCAGGCGGTCGTGGTGGACACCGGCCAGCAGCTCGAGGCCGGTCAGCCGGGCGAGGCGGTGCGCCTCGTCGACGACGACCTCCGGCGCGTCGCTGCCGGCCCGAGCGACGATCACCGTCACGGCTGGTGGGTTGCGCCACCCGGCCGCGGCGGCCCGCGACGGCAGGGCCCGGTCCGCCTCCCCACGCACCACGTGATCGACGATGAGCGCCTCCAGCCGGGCGTCCCAGGCACCGCGCTCCTCGGCGGCACGGGCGTAGACGACCGCGCCGGCGAAGGCGATGTCGCGCGAATAGCGCAGCACGTCCGCGAGCAGGCGCTGCTCCTCGTCCGGCCCGACCAGGTTCGGCACCTCGGTCTCGATCGCCTCCACCGCGACCCGGACGAGATCCACCAGCCGACGAAACGTCACCGCCCTGACCAGTTCGCGTGGCGCGACCCGAAAGACGTCCTCGGACAGCTCCCGCGCGTGCTCCGGCCGCCGGCACCACCAGACGAACGAGGAGATCCCGGCCTGCACGACGAGCTGGATGCCGGCCCGGTGCCGTGCCGACATCGCCGGGAACCACGGCAGCACCTCGTGCATCCGGGTGACCGCGCGGGAGGCGAGCATCCCGCTGGCCAGCTCCACCCGCCGCACCGCCTGCTCGCTCGCCGGACCGGCGCCGAGGGAGCGGGACGTCGCCGTGCGCTGGTTGGGAAGGTCACCACCGGCCGGCGGCTCGACGGGTGCCGGTCTGGCATCGTCGGGCGCTGGTGACTCGGACGCATCCGGGGGGATACCTGCCACGCTCGCCAGCATGCCTCAGCCGCGCCTGGTCGGGTCGTATTGCCGCTGTCAAGCGCGCTGGACGTCGAGTGACCCGTCCGTACGCGGTGGAGCGCGCACGGACCGCGGATGGACGGGCGGCCCCGGCAGCGGGGTGACGTCCATGGGTGATGCTGGGGGGATGCGAGACGTGAGTATTCAGGGTGACGCGATCCGGCTTGGTCAGTTCCTCAAGCTCGCCGACGTGGTCGACGCCGGTTCGGATGTCAAGGGGCTGCTGGCCGGGGGTGTGGTGCGGGTCAACGGCGAGGTGGAGAGCCGCCGCGGGCGTCAGCTCGTCCCCGGGGACGAGGTCGTGGTGGCCGGCCAGGAACTGCGGGTCGGCTGAGCGAGGGACCGGCGGTCGGTGCTGGTCGGGGGTCGGTGCTGGTCGGGGGTCAGAGCTGGTCGGCGTAGGTGCTGGCCCAGTCGTGGACGCGGGCGACGTAGTGGCGGGTCTCCCCGATGTCGGGGATGCCGCCGGCGGTGCGCACCGCGTCGGGGCCGGCGTTGTAGGCGGCGAGGATCAGCGAGATGCGGTCCCCGGGCAGGCCCGCGACCTGCCTGGCCAGCCGCGACTCGTAGTAGGCGGCGGTCGGGATGGCGTCGTGCGGGTCCATCGGATCGGCCCGCCCGTCCTGGTTGCCGTCCAGGCCGACCTCCCGTCAGGTGGCGGGCAGGAACTGCATGATCCCCTGGGCGCCGGCATGGGAGACGGCGCGCGGGTTGAACCGGCTCTCCACCCGGGCCTGCGCCGCGAGCTGAGCCGCGGTGAGCCCACCGCCGTAGCGGGCGACGGCGGCCTGGAACACGGGAACCAGATCCGCGGGGACGTGCCGGTTACGGCGCAGCACATCGCAACCCACCGAGGTCGACAGGGCCATGACGGTGAGCACCACGGCGATGATCGCTCGTGCGGGCACCGGCCAGGCGATCCGGTGCGGCGCGCCGCACCGGATCAGCCGACCAGCATGGTGCGCAGGGCCGCGAGCTCCGCCTCGGTGACGCCGGACGTGCGGGCCCAGGCGGCCGGACCGCCCCAGCCTTCGTCGACCCCGGCCAGGAAGCCCACCATGACCTCCGGTAGGCAGGACAGCTGCCCGGCGCTGTCCGGCTTGATCTGGCGCTGGTAGGACGGCCGATCCGCCAGCCGGGCGTTGACCCGTTCGATCCGCTCGTTGGTCTGCGTGTAGTCGTCGATGATGGCCGAGCGTTCGACCCCGGCGATGCTCAGCAGCATCGCTGCCAGCACGCCGGTGCGGTCCTTGCCGGCGGCGCAGTGGAAAAGTGCCGGGCCGGTATCCGCGTGGGCCAGCACCCGCAGCGCCGTGGCGACGGCGGGGCCGGCCAGACGCAGGTAGTCCAGGTAGTGCTCCACCCGGTCCTGCGTTCTGAGGTCGCGCACGATCGCGGGGAAACGCGGATCGTCCGGCATCACCCATTCTCCGGGCAGGAACGACAGGTGGTGATAGGCGACGTCCTCCTCGGCGAGCAGGCCACGCCCCTCGCGCAGCGCCTCCTCCTTGGCCCGCAGGTCGAGGACGGCGCGCAGACCAAAGGAGTCGCGCAGCAGGCTGACGTCGCCGGGGGTGAGCATCTGCACCGAGTCGGCGCGCAGACAGGCGCCGTAGCGGGTGAGAGAGCCGTCGACGGTCGGCAGACCGCCCAGGTCGCGGACGTTGTCGCAGCCTGTCAGATTGAACCAGCGATCCACGAGTCGATCCTAGGCCGTCCGTGTGCCCGGTCACCCACCCTTTCACGGCATTCAATCGACGGATTGGGGTCACCCGGGCGCGCCTTCGGGGCGCACGAGGCGCGGGTCGCCTCTCGTGGATCTTCGACCACCCACGCGACCTTCGCCACGGGCCCAGCGACCACGCCGCGGATCCTGACCGCGCCAGCCCCGGATCCACATGT
>NZ_CADCWS010000064.1 GCF_902806475.1 Candidatus Frankia nodulisporulans | reverse complement strand
GGCCAGGGCGTCACGCGGGAGAATGATCCCGCCCAGCAGACCCGGTATCGGCCGTGCAGCAATCGCCATGACCGAGCAGATCTCCCCGGCAGACCATAGTCACAGGGAGAATTCACTGCCAGGATCACGGGGACGACGGAAAGTGACCAGACCGCTCGCCCACCCACCAGTGGTGCCCGACGCGCTCAGGCCGGACGGGGGACGCCCATGACACAGGGCATCGACCCGGAGATGACCGCTCGCCTACGCCGGCCACCGGCACCCCGCGACCCGTCGCGCGCGCGGTCGGGCGCACCGTCGGACGACATCGGGCCCACCTCCGCGCACGACCACACGTCCGCTGAGGACCATGTCTCGGCGCACGATCACACGTCCGCTCGGAACGAGGACACCCAGCGGATTCGCTACGTCCCGATGGACCGGGCCCGAGCCCGTGGGCACCGCGGGGCGGGCCCCGAGGCGGACGGCGGCCCGGGCGTCGAATCGGCGCTTTCCTCGGCCCTTCGCCTGACCGACAAGACCATGATCATCCGCTTCCGGCATCCCGCCGACCTGCCGCCGCCCATCTGGATGCCGCCACACGGGCCGGCTCCGACCGCGGCCCGGACGCACCGCCCGGCACACACCACGCGGCTGGTAAGGACCATGCGGCCGGCACAGACAGCCCGGCCGGCACCGCCGGGTCGGCCAGCACCGCCGAGTCGGCCGGGCCGGAGCCGGTAGCGGCGCCGGGCGGCACCGACAACCTGACCCGCAGTTCGATGATGCTGATGCTCGGCAGCCTCGCGGCGGCCGGTTTCGGCTTCCTGTTCTGGATCGTCTGTGCCCGGATCTACACCCCGGTGGAACTCGGTCAGGGCACGTCGCTGATCTCGGCGGCGGGCATGATCGGCTATCTCAGCATGCTCGGCCTGAACACGTCGTTCATGCGGTTCCTGCCGACCTCCGATCTCGATCTGCGTCGACGGCGGATCGGGGTCGGGTTCGTCCTGGTCCTGCTGGTCGCCGTGGCGGTGTCCAGCATGTACCTGCTGGGGCTGCCCTGGTTCGCCCGGGAGCTCCTGTTCGTCCGGGACGATCCGGTCCAGTCGGCGCTGTTCGTCGCCATGTGCGCGGCGACCTCGCTGAACCTGATGACCAGCGCGACGTTCACCTCGTTTCGCGACGCCCACTTCTCCCTGTGGACGGACGGCATCACCACCGGTCTGCTGAAGATGGTGCTGCCGTTCCTGCTGCTGGGCATGGGGGCGTTCGGCGTGTTCGGCTCGTTCGGCGGGGCCAACGCGGCCGCGCTGCTGGTGAGCCTGCTGCTGATGTGGCGGCGCGGCTATCACCCCAGGGTCTCGTTCCAGGGGCGTCCGCTGCGCGGGATGGTGCGCTTCTCCGCCGCCAACTACGCCGCCGCGATGCTGGACCTGATCCCCATCCTGGTCGTCCCACTGATCATTCTGGACCGGCTGGGGTCGGCCGCCGTCGGCTACTTCTACATCCCGTTCCAGATCGCGAACCTGCTGTTCACCGGTGCGTTCATGGTCACCACCGCGCTGATGGCCGAGGGTTCCCAGCACGGCGCGGACCTCGGCGCGCTGCGTCGACGTTCGGCCCGGATGCTGGCGATCTTCCTGGTGCCCAGCTCGATCGTGATGGCCGTCGCCGGCCCGTCGGCGCTGACCGTGTTCGGCAGCGACTACCCGCACCAGTCGGGACGCACCCTGCTGGCGCTCGCCGCCGTCTGCGTCGGCCTGAACAGCTGGGCGAACGCGATGCTGCGGCTGCAGGGCCAGCTCACCGTGCTGATCGTGACGAACCTGGTGTACGCCACGCTGATCGACGGGCTGGCCTACGTCCTGGCGCCACGGGGGCTGCCCGCGGTCGCGCTGTCCTGGCTGATCGGTAGCGGCGTCGCCGGGCTGTTCGGCGCGGTGTGCGTGCTGTTCGGCGCTCGCTCGGGCCGACGCTCGGCCGCCTCGGTCGATCCCGTCGCGACATCCGGGCGGGCCGGACAGACCGGGCGGGCCCGGCGGGCCCGGCGGGCCCGGCGTCACTCCTCCGTGCCGGTTCCGGCCGCGGTCTCCGAGGCGGTCGCCGCCGCGGTTCCCGTTGCCCGGCCCCCCTCGCATCGGCCCGGACATGCTCGCGTTCAGTAAGAGGTATGACGATCGACGCGGTCCGGCTCCGCCCCCGTCTGGTCACCACCGTGCTGGTGGGGGCGGCCGGCCTGCTGCTGCTGTGCGCCGGCGCTCGGCTGACCCACCTGGACGACCTGATCGGCTGGCCGTTTCCCGCGTTCAACGCGTTCACCCCGCTGCTGTACCTGCCGGCCTACCCGCTGGCCGCCGTGGCCCTGCTGCGATACGTCCGGCAGCGCGGGTCGGACGCGCGGGGGCCGGCGGAGGCGGCCCGTCCGGCGAGGGCCGTCACGATGGGTGCGGTCGCGGTCGCCATGGTGGGGGTCATCGCGTCGCAGCTGGCCTGGACCGTGCCCGAGTTCGTCGGGGCCGGTCAGCGCGCCGGCTCCGCGTCGACGGCGGCATCCGTGCGGCTGATGACGGCCAACGTCAACGGCGCGAACACCGAGGTGGCGCGGATCGCCGGGCAGCTCGACCGGGAACGGCCGGGGCTTCTGCTGCTCGAGGAGTACACGCCGCTGATCGCCGGGCGGCTGCACGGACTCGCGCAGCTGCGCGCCTTCCCCTACGTGGTCGAACGCCCATCCCTGGAGCCCTACGGATACGCGGTCTTCTCCCGGTTTCCGTTGACGGGCCGCCCGGACCTGAACTCGGCCGGTTTCCCGTTCGCCCGGATGGACGTCGCGTTCGGCGGCGGCCGGCACGTCGAGCTGGTCGTCGTGCACACCCGCTCGCCCGTGGGCGCGACCTACACCCGGCGCTGGGCGCGGCAGCTCGCGGACCTGCGCACCGATGCCTGTCAGGCGCGCCGACCGCTGGTGTTCGCCGGTGACTTCAACGCCACCCGCGACCATCGCCCGTTTCGCCGTCTGCTCGCCTGCGGACTGCGTGACGCCCACGATGTGGCCGGCGGTGGCTGGTCACCGACCTGGAGCGCCACCGCCCGGTGGAAGGAGACGACCCGGATCGACCACATCCTGGTCTCCTCCGACATCACTGTCTCCCGCTATCACCGCGGCAGCCCGTTCGGCAGCGATCATCTGCCGATCTCGGCCGATCTGCGGATCTGATTCGCCCACCTCACGGTCAGAAAGGGGCGCAGATGCACACGCGACTTCCCGCCCGCGATCGGCTTGAACTCGGCACGGTCTCCATGATGGGTCTCGGCCCGGTCCGGATGCCGTCCGTGGACGCGGTGCGCCGCGTGGTCTGGAACCTGGCCGCGCTCGATCCGGGCAACCGTCTGCTGCGGCGGGTGGACCCGGCGCACGGGCGGCTGCTCACCGTCGCGCCCAGCGGTCGGCGCCAGCACCTGCTCGACGTGATCCGCGAGTTCGACGACGATCCGGCGACCATCGGCGATCCGACCCGGGACCCGGAGCGGATCGGCGCCTGGATGGCCGACCGTCACGCCGAGGGTCTTGGGGATCTGCCGTTTCGGTTCTGGGTGGGTCAGCAGTACTCGATGCTCGAGATGTCGCACGCGGTCGGCGACGCCGGCCTGTTCATGACCACCTGGACGAGCCTGCTGCGCCGCGCCCAGGACGAGGAACTGCCCACGGAGCTGATCGAGACGCCGGTGCGCTACCCGCTGGTGCGCGCCCTGTGGAGGACCTTCGGTACCGGTGTCGGGCCGACCCGTGACCTGCTGGCCCAGTACCGGACCTCCCGCCGCGGCCGACGTGCGACCGCCTCACCCCACGGCCACCGCCATAGCCGCGACCGCGCGGGTGATCCGCGGGCGGGGTCGGCCGCGGCGTCCCGCCTGGTCAGCGTCTGCGCGACGTCGGACACCGATCTGAGCGACCGGGTACGGCGGTGGCGGGCCCGCAACGCACCGACCGCGTCCGCCAACGGGGTGCTCTACGCGGCGGCGGTCGTCGCCCTGGAACGGTCCGCGCTGCCCCGCCGCGCCCCGGGGCTCACGGTGCTGTTCGACGCCCGCCGCTATCTGCCCGACGGCGCCGCGATCGTCGGCAACTTCGTGGGCTGTGTCACCCTGACCCCGGCGGACACCGCCTCACCACAGTCGATCACCGCGGAGGTCCGGCGCACGATCAGCTGCGGCCGTCCGCTGGCGTCCATCGGTGCCGCCCTGGTCACCAGCGTCGTCCCGGCCCGGCACCGCCCGGGCCGCGCGGACCACCCGCACCGGGCACCCCGGGCGGACCTGTCGGCGGGCGCCGAACTGACCGTCACCTCGCTCGGCGACCTGCCGCTGCTCGCCCACGTCAAGCCGCTGGTCACACCGGAGCGGATGTGGTTGCAGGGCATGGTGACGACCTCCGGTCCGGACGGGCTCACCTGCTCGTTCACCGGGCTCTCGGGGGCCGTCAACGTCTCCATCAGCTTCGACGCGAACCGGTTCGACCCGGCCGCGGTCCGCGGCATCGCGCGGCTGCTCACCGACGATCCGCTGGCGCTGCTGGACGCGCGGGCCGCCGGCATCCGCGACACACTGAACCTGAAATCTTACTGATGGTGACCACTGGGTCGGAGAGGTGGCCGGAGATGGCAGCAGTACCCGGGACGACGTCAGGCGGCGGGCCGCCTGACGTTCAGGTGGGCGGCTTCTACCCGCCGCATCTCGGCGGCCTGGAGAACGTCATGCGGTCGGTCGCGGAGGGCGTCGCCGCGACCTGCGACGTCCAGGTGATCACCTCGGACTGCGGGGCGGCCGGGGTGGCTCGCCGGGAACGCCGCGGTCGACTGCGCGTCCGTCGGGTGCGTGGGGTCGAGATCGCCCACACCCCGCTGGCACCCGGTTTCCTGCCGCGCATCCTGGCGGTCTCCGACCGCCACGTCGTCCACCTGCACATGGGGCACGCGCTGCTGCCCGAGATCGTGCTGCTCGCCGCCGCCCTGCGCCGCTTTCCCTATGTGGCTCACTTCCACATCGACGCGGACAGGTCCGGTCGGATGGGCGTTCTGCTCCCGCTGTACAAGGCGCTGCTGCTGCGTCCGGCCATCCGGCGCGCGGCCTGCGTGATCGCGCTGTCCGACAAGGTCGCCCTCGACATGGCCCGCGAGTACGCGATCCCGCTCGAGCGGGTCCTCGTCATGAGCAACGGGGTGGCCCCCGAGTTCTTCGCCGACCAACCGGACGCGACACCCGAACCGGCCGCGGTCGCCGGCACGCCGGGCCGGCCGCTGCGGCTGCTGTTCGTCGGCCGGCTGACCCGGCAGAAGAACGTGCCCCGGCTGCTCGAGGCCCTGGGCTCCGTGCGGGCACCCGTCGAACTCGTCGTCGTCGGTGACGGCGAGGACCGGGAGACGCTCGAGGCCCAGGTCACCCAGCTCGGTCTGCGCAACGCCCGGCTGGTGGGCCCCGAGACCGGCGACGCGCTCGCCCGGTGGCACCGGTGGGCGGACGTGTTCGTCCTGTCCTCGGACATCGAGGGCGGTCTGCCCCTGGTCGTCCTGGAGGCGATGGCCGGTGGACTACCGATCATCGCCACCGATGTCGCCGGGGTCAGCGACACCTTCGGCGACGCCGGCATCCTCGCCGCACCGAACGCGGACGCGCTCGCCGCCGCGATCGACCGGATGGCCGCCGACCCGGAGCTGCGGGCCAAGGCCGGCGCCCGCAACCGGGAACGCGCCGAGTCGTTCTCCTGGACCCGGCGCATCGCCGTCCTGGTGGAGCTCTACCGCCAGGTCCACCCCGACCACGACGGCCACCTCGACGTCGCCGCCCTGCGCCGCCTGCTCACGGACGTCTGACCGGACACCCGGCATCCGGGCACCCGGGCACCCACCAGCCCGCCTCAGGCGGTGAGCGCGCCGGTGAGGTAGCCGTGCAGCAGGCGTTCGCCCTCGTCGATGGCGGCGAGCTCGACGTACTCGTCGCGGGTGTGCGCGAGGTTGGGGTCGCCGGGACCGTAGTTGAGGGCGGGAATGCCGAGTTCGGCGAAGCGGGCGACGTCCGTCCAGCCGTACTTGGCCACGGGTGTGCGCCCGGTGGCGGCGACGAAGGCGGCGGCGGGGGCGGCGGCCAGGCCGGGTGGGGCACCACCGGAGAGATCGGTGACCTCGCACTCGTATCCGGCCAGCACCTCACGGACGTGCTCGACGGCGGCCTGGGGCGTCCGGTCGGGGGCGAACCGGAAGTTCACCGTGACCGCGCACGCGTCGGGAATGACGTTGCCGGCGACACCGCCGTCGACGCGCACCGCCGACAGACCCTCCCGGTAGGTGCAGCCGTCGAGGGTGACGCTGCGCGCCTCGTAGGTGGCGAGCCGTTGGAGCAGGGCACCGGCCTTGTGGATGGCGTTGTCCCCGAGCCAGGAGCGGGCCGAGTGGGCGCGCCGGCCGCCCAGGCGCACGATGACCCGCAGGGTGCCCTGGCAGCCGGCCTCCACCTCGCCGGACGTCGGCTCCATCAGGATCGCGAGGTCACCGTCGAGCCAGTCGCGGTGCCGCTCGGCGAGGCGGCGCAGCCCGTTGCGCGCCGCCTCGACCTCCTCGTGGTCGTAGCAGATCCAGGTGATGTCGTGGCGCAGCGCCCCCGGCTCGGTCAGCGGCAGGGTCGCCGCCAGGCGCAGGGCGATCGCCACCCCGGCCTTCATGTCGGACGTGCCGCAGCCGTAGAGCCGACCGCCCTCGACCCGCGACGGCAGGTTGTCGGCGATCGGCACCGTGTCGAGATGGCCGGCGAGCACGATCCGCGAGGGCAGGCCGAGCGACGTGCGGGCGACGACGGCGTCGCCGTCCCGCTCGACGCGCAGCCCACCGATCCGGCCGAGGGCCGCCTGCACGGCGTCGGCGAGGGCCGCCTCGTCGCCGCTGACCGACGGCACGTCGACGAGGCACCGGGTGAGTTCCCCGACCGGCGCGCGTAGGTCCAGATCCATGCCGCCGACCCTACGGCCTGACAGCGTCCGGGCCATCCGACCTTCGGCTACCGTCGGAAGCCTTTCGGCCAGCCGTCGTCCACCACGACCGCAGACGACATTCCGGACAGGCGCCGACGACGCTCGCCGTCGGCGACCAGCTCAGCCGCCGGCGACGCCGTGTTCGCGCAGGATCTCGTTGAGAGCCAGCTTGTCGTGGATCTCGCCCTCGTCCAGGGTGCGCAGCACGACGATGCAGGGCATCCCGAAGTCGCCGGCGGGGAAGGTGCGGATACGGGTCGAGCCCACCGCGACCGCGCGCTCGGGGATCTCGCCGCGCGGATACTCCTCGCCGCTGGTCGCGTCGAACACGTGGGTGGACGCGGTGAGGATCGCCCCGGCGCCGAGCTTGGCCCCACGACGCACCCGGGCGCCGTCGACGACCATGCAGCGGCTGCCGACGAACGCGTCGTCCTCGACGACGACCGGCACGGCGTTCGGCGGTTCGAGCACGCCGCCGAGGCCGACCCCGCCGGACAGGTGCACCCGCTCGCCGACCTGCGCGCAGGAACCGACCGTCGCCCAGGTGTCGACCAGGGTGCCGGCGCCGACGAACCCGCCGATGTTGGTGTAGCTGGGCATCAGGATCGCACCGGGCGCGATGTGCGCCCCCCAGCGCACGATCGCCCCGGGAACCACCCGCACGCCGTCGAAGCGGGTCTTCAGCGGCATCCGGTCGTGGTAGTGGAAGTCGCCGGCGGCGGACTCGACCATGTCCAGGACCTTGAACGACAGCAGGATCGCTCGCTTGGCCCGCTCGTCGACGACGATCGTGTTGTCGGCGGCGATGGTCGCGACCCGGGCCTCACCGGCGTCGATGGCGTCGACGGCGGCGACGACGCTCTTGCGCGCGTCCGCGTCGTCGGGGGTCAGGTCACCGCGGCGCTCCCACAGCTCGTCGATGACGGGATCGATCACGGAGGCGGCGCTCGAGGCGAAGCCGGCCGCGGTGGCAGGAGAGGAGTTGGAGGTGCTCACGGGCCTGACCCTACGAGGTTCCCGCCGCCCCGGACGGCGGGACCGTCGCAGATTACGCCGCAGCCGCCGGCCAGGGCCGACAGCTCAGCGGATGTCGGGCTCGCCGTTCCACGGCCGGTCGGCGCCGTCAGCGCCGTCGCGGCCCTGGGCCTCGTCGTCGTAACGGTGATCCGTCTCGCCCTCGTAACCGGCGGATCCGCCGGGGCCGGTGCGCGGCGGTACCCGTCGTCCGGTGTACGCCCCGGGCCGGCCCTGCTGGTCACCGGGATGAATCGGATAACCACCGGTGTGGGTGTCGGGTTCCGGCCGCGGCGGGTAGCCGGACCGTTCGTCGTGCCCACCGCCGTATTCCGGCCGTGACGGCGCATAGCCACCCCCACGCGGACCGGAGTACACCTCCCGCTGGCCGGAGTAACCCTCACCCTGGCCGCCATAGCCCTCACGCTGGCCGGTGTGGCCCTCGCGCGGGTCGCGGTAGCCGTTGGCGGACGGTGCGAAGGCACCCGGCGGCTCGGGATAGCGGTTCTGCGCCTCGGTGTACCGGTTCGGCGGCTCGGCGTACCCCTCGGGCACGTAGCCCCCGGACGGATAGCCCTCCGGCGCATAGCCCTCCCGGACGTAGCCTTCGGGACCGTAACCCTCGGGCGCGTAACCCTCGGGCGCGTAACCCTCGGGCGCGTAACCCTCGGGCGCGTAACCCTCGGGCGCGTAACCCTCGGGCGCGTAACCCTCGGGCGCGTAACCCTCGGGCGCGTAACCTTCGGGCGCGTAACCTTCGGGCGGGTAGCCCTGCGGCGCCGCGGGTCGTCCGGCCGGGCGTGCCGGCTGCTGGCCGTAGGCCGCCGCCGGGTTGGCCGGCGCCACCTGGGCCGGCTGGGGGTTCGCGGGCTGCGGATGCGCGACCGGGGGGATCATCGCCATCCGCTCGGGCACGGTCGCGACCTGCGAGTCGGGCGCGGTGAGCGCGACCCGCACATGGTTGCGGCCGGCCTCGCCGTAGAACGTGCCAGGAGCGACCAGAACGCCGACGCCGGCCAGCGCGTCCAGGGTGGCCCACGCGTCCTCGCCGCGGGTCGCCCACAGGTAGAGACCGGCCTCGCTGTGGTCGATGGTGAAACCGGCCACGGACAGCGCCGCCGCGAGCACCGCCCGCCGGTTGGCGTACCGGGCTCGCTGGTCGGCGACATGCAGATCGTCCGCGTAGGCGGCCGCCATCGCCGCCTGCACCGGGGTCGGGAGCATGAACCCGGCGTGCTTGCGCACCCCGAGCAGACCGTCGACGAGCTCCGGATCACCGGTGACGAAACCGGCCCGGTAGCCCGCCAGATTGGATCGTTTCGACAGCGAATGCACCGCGAGCAGACCCTCGTGTGATCCGCCACACACGTCCGGGTGCAGCACCGAGAAGGGCCGGCTCTCCCAGCCCAGCTCGATGTAGCACTCGTCACTGGCGACGATCACGCCCCGCTCGCGGGCCCAGCCCACGACGGCACGCATCTCGTCGACCGTGAGGACCCGGCCGGTCGGATTGCCCGGTGAGTTCAGCCAGACGAGGGTGACCCCGTCCGCGGGACCCAGGACCGGCTCGCAGCGGGCGAGCAACGCCCCGACCTCGTAGGTCGGGTACGCGGGCGTGGGCACCCACACCCGGTCACCGGGCTCGAGCCCGAGCTGACCGGGTAGCTGGGCGACCAGTTCCTTCGTCCCGAGCACGGGCAGGATCGCCCCCGGATCGACGAGAACGCCGAGCCGACGGGCCAGCCAGCCCGCCGCGGCCTCCCGCAGATCCGGGGTACCCCCCGTCTGGGGATACCCGGGGGCATCCGCGGCGCCGGCCAGCGCCTGTTGGACGACGGCCGGCGTCGCGTCGACCGGTGTCCCGACCGAAAGATCGACCAGCCCGTACGGGTGTGTGCTGGCCTTCTCCTTGTAGGACGCGATCTGGTCCCAGGGGAAGTCGGGCAGCCGCACGCGGGAACGAGCCGGTGATCTCAGGACCCTCGAGGTGTTACCCGACCTCCCAGGGCCGCTCAGGACTCGCCCTGGGGAGCCAGCGCGGCGACGGCCGGCGGGTCAAAGCTCAACGCGCCGACCTTCGAGGCGCCGCCGGGCGACCCGAGCTCCTCGAAGAAGTTCGCGTTGGTGTCGGTGAACCCCTTCCACTGGTCGGGGACGTCGTCCTCGTAGTAGATGGCCTCGACCGGGCAGACCGGCTCACATGCCCCGCAGTCGACGCACTCGTCGGGCTGGATGTACAACATCCGCCCGCCTTCGTAGATGCAGTCGACCGGGCACTCTTCGATGCAAGCCCTGTCCTTGACGTCGACACAGGGTTCCGCGATGACGTAGGTCACCGGATGTTCCTCCTCGGGCTCACGGGCGACTGAGTCCCTAGTATCGACATGGACAGTTCCGTGTCGATAGCAAGGGCGTGCGCTGGTGGTGTATGTCGTCCGCATCACTCGGGCCGACATCGGCGCGCGAGTCATGATCCGGCGGCGCATCCCCGGGCCCATACCTCTCAGTGATGTCCTCGGGACGCTTCGGTCATGGTCGTCGCGCGTACTGACGGTCGAAACGGCGGAAGGTGCTGCTGTTCAGATTACCGAGGATGACCTCGTAGCGGCACGCGTTATCCCCGCCCGACCCCCCAGGCGGCGGTCACGGGACGTGGCCGGAACGCCGATGGGCGAGCCTGCCAGCGATACTCGGACGAACACGGACCCGCCGAATTCTGGCACCATCGTCCGAACCCTGCCGGTCGCAGAGGCGACAATTTCCGGCATGACACAGTCGGTTCCCCCCGCCGCCACCCCCGCGGCGCCCAACGAGGGGGCGCGGGGCCGGTGAGCAGCCGCAGTCACAGCCGCGGCCAGTTCGCCGAGGTGGTTCGCCGTGAGCCCCTCGACCTCGCCGTGGCCTGCCATCTGCTCGCTCTCGAGGCCGACGCCGAGGCCAGTGCCGGTACCGCCGCCGGTGCCGCCGCCGCACCCAGGGTCGAGACCGGCGCCGCGGCCGCCCCCGAGACGGCTGCCGAGACCGGCGCCGCGGCGAACGACGCCGCCGCCGGCCTCGTCGATCCGTCCAGCACCCTGACGGCGTTGGACCGGCTCGCCGCCCGGGCCCGTCCGCTGTTCACCGCCCGGGCTACCCCAGCCCGCCCCTTTCCCCGCGTCGACCACGGACGCCCCGTCGGCGCGGGTTCGGCGGGCGGATTCGGGTGGCTCGAGCCGCGGATCGCCGCCGAGGCGTTACACGAGGCCCTCGGCCTGGATGCCGGGTTCGCCGGTTCCGCGGACGACTACGACGATCTGCGTTCCTCGCTGCTGCCCGACGTGCTGCGCCGCCGCCGCGGGCTGCCGATCCTGCTGTCGGTGGTCTGGCTCGAGGTCGCCCACCGCCTCGGCATCGCCGCGTACCCGGTGGGTCTGCCCGGGCATGTCGTCGTCGCGGTCGGTTCCCCGCAGGACTTCGTCCTCGTCGACCCCTTCGACGCCGGACGGCTGCTGACCATCCACGACGCGGCGGCGAAGGTCCGCGCCGCCGGCACCGCGTTCAACCGGTCACATCTCGCCCCGATGGACCCAGCCGACGTCCTCACCCGCATCCTGGGCAACATCCGCGTGCTGGCGGCCCGCACCGACGCGCCCCGAACCAGACTGTGGGCGGTCGAACTGTCCCTGCTGCTCCCCCACCATCCGGCCAGCCTGCGCCGGGAACGCGGCGAACTGCGCATCCGGCTCGGTGACTTCCTCGGCGGCGCGCGGGACCTGACCTCGTTCGCCGACACGGTCGCCGAGGTCGAACCGACCGCCGCCGCCGCGGCCCGACAGGCCGCCGTCACCGCGCGTGCCCGCCTGAACTAGCGGTCCGTTCACGCGCCCTGTGGGGGTCGTGGCGCGGCTCAGGTGGCGTCGCGGGGGGCGGGTGCCGCCGGCGTGAGGTAGCCGCCCTGGTAGAAGACCAGGGGCGCGGCATCGTCGCGCCCCTGGTCGAGGTGGACGACCTCGCCGATCACCAGCGTGTGGTCACCACCGGGATGGGTGGCGACCGTGCGGCATTCGAAGACCGACAGGGCGCCCTCGAGCAGCGCCACCCCGGTGTGCGGGCCGACGGTGTGCGCCCATCCACCCAGCCCGTTGTCGCCGCCGCCCTGATCACGCTCACGGTCGGCCGCGCGTCGCGCGAAGTGCCGGGACACGTCGGCCATGTCCGCGGCGAGCACCGACACCCCCCAGACACCGGCGGCCAGCAGCGGGGCGTGAAAATGCGCGTCCCGGCGGATACTGGCCAGCACCAGCAGCGGCTCCAGCGAGACGGAGACGAACGAGTTCGCCGTCATACCCAGATGGCGCTCGCCGCTTCGGGTCGTCAGGACGGTCACCCCCGTCGCGAACCGCGCGACCGCCCGACGGAACTCACCCGCTTCCAGAGACGCCTGGACGGCGAACGAACCGTTGCGGGTCTCCTGCGGCAGACTGCCCACCTGACCCAGGCTACCGCCGTCCAGCCACTCCCATCGCCCGGACGGCAGGACCCGTGACAACCCGGCACACTTCGGCCCCATCCACCCGCCGAGAACACTGTCAGCCACCCCTTGGCGTGCCACCCCGTCGGGGGCTGGCCTCAGCGGGGCGGCGGCAGCGCCGTCAGGCCGCGCCGGGCCCGGCCGAGGACCGTCACCACCACCGGGCACAGCCCACCCAGCAGCAGGAACGCGTACGCGCTGGCAGTGGCCCGCAGCATCAGATCACCCTCGGGCCGCGTGCTCGCCAGCAGCAGCACGACCGGTGTCCATCCGATCAGGACGGTCATCGGCCCCAGCCGCGTCCCGGTCAGCCAGCGCAGCAGCAGCGCCGCGGCGGTGTTGCCCAGCACGGCCAGGCCGAGCCCGTACGACAGCGGAACACCCGCCGGACGCGGCCCGTCCGCCAGGAAGACCACCCCGTACAGGCCGAGGCCGACCCCGAGCCCGACGCCGAGCGCGTACGCACCGCCGAGAAACAGGCGCCCGGGTTCCTCGGATCGCGTGACGCTCCCCTGACCGCGCGCCGCGTCCGCCGCGGCCGCCGGCTTCGACGGATCGACGGGGCCCGCGTCCCGGGCGGGTTGTCCGCCTCGGGTGTCCCGGGCGGAGTGTCCGGTGGGACCCGCCGCGCCGCGCCGCGACGACGTCGAGCGCGGCGGCGTCGACCGGGGCGGTGTGGGGCGAGGACCGGGACTGCGGCTGGGCATATGTCGACAGTAGGACATGCCGTGTTCGGACCGACATCCGTCGAACACCACCGGGCCGACTGAATCCGGGCGCGACGGTGGCACCGGAGGCATCCGCACGCTCAGGTCGTGACAAGCTCCCGCGGAACCACCACGACGTCCACGAGGGCCCCGCGACGCCATACGGTCAGCTCCACCGGCCGGCCGATCGTCTCCTGGGTCAGCAACCGTTGCAGATCACCGGGTGTGACAATGGGCGCGCCCGCCAACGACAGCACCAGATCGCCGGTGAACAGCCCCGCGACCCCCGCGGCACCGCCCACGATCACCTCGGCGAGCCGCACCCCGTGCTGCTGCCCGGTCAGCCGGGCCACCGCCGGCGGTAGCGGCACCCGCATCCCCGCCACCCCCAGATAGGCACGCCGCACCCGTCCGTCCCGCATCAGGGCCGCGAGGATCCTTCGGGTCGTGGCGTTCACCGGGACGGCGAGTCCCAGCCCGATCCCCGCCACCGCCGTGTTCACCCCGACCACCCGGGCATCGGAGGTGGCCAGTGCCCCACCGGAGTTACCCGGGTTGAGCGCGGCATCGGTCTGGATCACCTCGTCGATCACCCGCGCCGCCGTGCCCGCCCGGGTCGGCAGCGACCGTCCGAGCGCGCTGACCACTCCCGCCGTCACGCTCCCGGTCAGCCCGAGCGGATTACCCACCGCCACCACGAGCTGCCCCACCTGGAGGTTCGCCGCGTCCCCCAGGACCGCCGCCCGTGGCGTGCTCCCCCGTGCCCGCAGCACCGCCAGGTCGGACAGCGGGTCCGCGCCGACCACGTCGAACTCCCGCTCCGTCCCGTCGGCGAACTGCGCGACCCCGACCGCCGAGCCCGATCCCGCCGCCGATCCGGGGCCGCCACCACGCCGCCCGGCACTGTGCCCCTCGATGACGTGCGCCGAGGTGAGCAGGAAGCCGTCATCGGTGAACACCACCGCCGACCCCGCTCCCACCCCACCCCTGGTCCGCACCCGCAGGCTCGCCACCGACGGCGTCAGGGTCGCCGCGACCCTGGTCACCACGGCCGAGTAGGCATCCAGCGGCTCCAGCCCCCGCCCGCCGTCGTGCCGGTTGCCGTCGCGCTGGTCGCCGTCGCGCCGGTCGCCGTCGCGTCTGCTGCTGCCGAACATCCGACCTCCCGGGCCAGACACCCCAGATTTGCAGGGATTACAGCATTACAGACGCTGCTCGACCCGCGACGATTCCCGCCACCGCCCCTTCGGGCCGTCCGACGTCCTTGACCAACCGTGGTCGGGTTCCGCGGGGGTCCAGCGGGGAGACCGCCGGGCCCTGATCGTTCGCTGTGCCCGGTGACGCCCGGAGATCAGAGGTCGATGCCGGCCAGGAGGTCCTGCTCGCGGCCGTGGGGGGTGGCGCCGGGGCCACGTTCGCCGGCGGCGAGGACGAAGAGCTCGGTGCCCCAGGCCCGCTGGCCGATACCGTCCGCGAGGGCGAAGAAGAAGCCGTCGACGGCCATCTGGGTGCGATGGGCGCGCATGGCCGCGATCTTGGCGTCGAGGAAGGGTTCGGCGGCGGTGATCTCGGTGGTGATGGCGTCGTCCTCGACGAAGCGGACGGGGAGATCGTCCACGGAGGCGAGGCCCGCGAAGGGGTTGTCGGTGGTGGCCGCGTCGCGGAAGTGCTCGAAGCCGGCGACCGCCTGGGAGCGGGACATCGCGGTCTCGTAGCGCTTGGCGGGCTGCCAGGCAGCCCCGGTGCCGGGGGCGAAGGACGGGTCGGCGGCGTCGGTGAAGGCGCGGGCGGTGACCTCGTGGGCGCGGATGTGATCGGGATGGCCGTAGCTGCCGAACGAGTCGTAGCTGACGAGCACGTGCGGGCGGATCTCACGGACGATCCGGACCAGCTCGGCGGTGGCCTCGTCGAGGTCGGCCTGCCACAGGCTGCGGGGATGCTCGTTGGGCGGGGTGCCCATCATGCCGCTGTCACGGAAGCGGCCGGGGCCGCCGAGGAAGCGGTGTTCGGTGACGCCGAGCGCGGCGCAGGAGCCGGCCAGCTCACCGATGCGGTAACCGCCGAGCTGGTCACCGAGGTCAGCGCGCAGGTTGACCAGCTCGGGCACCAGGACCTCGCCCTCCTCGCCGAGCGTGCACGTCACCAGCGTGACGGATGTCTCGGCCGCGGCGGCGTAGGAGGCGATCGCGATGCCGGTCGAGATGACCTCGTCGTCGGGGTGCGCGTGCACGAACATCAGCCGGCGAGCGGCCGACGCGGCGGAACGCGGGCTGACGACGGGCGGCGGCACGGCGAAGGACGTCACGGTGGTGAACCCTACGGCCCACATCCGACAGTTCCGCGCCGCCGTCCGACGCCTCACATCAGCGGCGGCGCGACCGCAGCTTCTCGCGCTCACCCGCGGTGAGGGCGACCTTGCGCATGCGGACGAAGCCGGGGGTCACCTCGACGCATTCGTCCTCGCGGCAGAACTCCAGCGCCTGCTCGAGGGTGAGGACACGGTGCGGGGTGAGGCGCACCAGCTCGTCCCCGGTGGACGAGCGCATGTTTGTGAGCTTCTTCTCCTTGGTGGGGTTGACGTCCATGTCGTCCGCCCGGGAGTTCTCACCGACGATCATGCCCTCGTAGACCTCGATCGTCGGGCCGACGAACATCGTGCCGCGTTCCTGCAGGTTGAACAGGGCGTACGCGGTCGTGGGGCCGCTGCGGTCGGCGACCATGGAGCCGGTGGCGCGGGTACGCAGCTCGCCGAACCACGGCTCGTAGCCCTCGAAGACGTGGTGCAGCAGACCGGTGCCGCGGGTCTCGGTGAGGAACTCGGTGCGGAACCCGATCAGCCCGCGCGCGGGGACCAGGTACTCCAGCCGAATCCAGCCGGTGCCGTGGTTGATCATCTGCTCGACCCGGGCCTTGCGCAGGGCGAGCAGCTGGGTGAGGGTGCCGAGGAACTCCTCGGGGGCGTCGATGGTCAGGCGCTCGACCGGCTCGTGCACCTTCCCGTCGACGACCCGGGTGACGACCTGCGGCTTGCCGACGGTGAGCTCGAACTCCTCGCGGCGCATCAGCTCGACGAGCACGGCCAGCTGCAGCTCACCACGACCCTGGACCTCCCAGGTGTCGGGACGCTCGGTCGGCAGCACGCGGATGGACACGTTGCCGACGAGCTCGGCGTCCAGCCGGTTCTTGACCAGGCGGGCGGTGAGCTTCTTGCCGGACCGACCGGCCAGCGGCGAGGTGTTGATACCGATCGTCATGCTGATGGACGGCTCGTCCACCGTGATGACGGGCAGCGGGCGCGGGTCCTCGACGTCGGCCAGCGTCTCACCGATGGTGATGTCGGGGATGCCGGCGACGGCGATGATGTCACCGGGCCCGGCCTCCTCGGCGGGCACCCGGTCGAGCGCCTGGGCGATCAGCATCTCGCTGATCTTCACTCGCTGCTGGGTGCCGTCGGCACGGCACAGCATGGCCTGCTGGCCGCGGCGGATCGTCCCGTTGTGCACCCGGCACAGCGCGAGGCGGCCCAGGTACGGGGACGCGTCGAGGTTCGTGACCAGCGCCTGCAGCGGTGCGTCCGGGTCGAACGACGGCGCCGGGACGGTCTCGAGCAGCACGTCGAACAGCGGCTTGAGGTCGGGCGAGTCGGGGCTCACACCATCCTCGGGACGGGTCGTCGAGGCCCGGCCGGCCTTGGCGTTGCAGTAGACGATCGGGAAGTCGATCTGCTCCTCGTCGGCGTCGAGGTCGAGGAAGAGCTCGTAGGTCTCGTCGACGACCTCGGCGATCCGGGCGTCGGACCGGTCGACCTTGTTGATGAGGAGCACCACCGGCAGCCGCTTGGCGAGCGCCTTGCGCAGCACGAAACGCGTCTGCGGCAGCGGGCCCTCGCTCGCGTCCACCAGCAGGACGACGCCGTCGACCATGGACAGGCCGCGCTCGACCTCACCACCGAAGTCGGCGTGGCCAGGGGTGTCGATGATGTTGACGGTGATGTCGCCGTAGCGGACCGCGGTGTTCTTCGCGAGAATGGTGATGCCCTTCTCGCGCTCCAGGTCCATCGAGTCCATCACCCGATCAGTGAGCTCGGCATGCTCGCCAAACGCGCCGGACTGGCGCAGCATGGCGTCGACGAGCGTGGTCTTGCCGTGGTCGACATGGGCGATGATGGCCACGTTACGAAGATCGGCACGTGTGGACACGGTGGGACGCTCCGGGGCGGACATGGGGCTCTCGACCCCGCACAAAAAGGACGGCGGCGCGCGCGGACGGCGACACCACATTGGGACGGCCCGGCGCACAGACTCCCGCACTCGGGTGGCGGCGACTGCCGTACCACTCCCCATGGTACGGACCCGGACGCCCATCCATGTCCACCCCACCACCGACCACCCACATCCGCCACCGGATGCCCACCGTCCGCTCACCGGACAGCCACTCCCCGGCCATCAACCGCCACCCGGTGACCATGCTGCGCCCCCTGGCCGCGCCAGCCCCCGGCTCCACGGGTGAGCAGGAGCCACGGAGAGCTACGTCTAGGACCAGTCGAGGGGGGTGGGAGAGGCGAGAACGTCGCGTAGACGGTCCACCAGCGGGCCGTCGGCGGGCATCCAGGGGACATCGTCGAGTTCGGCGGCGCCCAGCCAGCGCAGCGCGTCATGGGCGACCAGGCGCGGGCGTCCCCGCGTGATCCGGCCGAACCACACCCGCAGGACCCAGCCGGGGCTGGCCAGATCTACCTCGCCGAGCGGCGGGCCGATCTCGATCTCGACGTCGAGTTCCTCCCGACACTCCCGGGCCAGCGCCTCGTGCTCGCTCTCGCCCGGTTCCACCTTGCCGCCGGGAAACTCCCACATCCCCGCGTAGGCGGACGGCTCCTGGCGCCGCGCGGCCAGCACCCGAGGCCCGGTGGCAGGGCGTCCATCAGGACCGGACGGGGAGCCCGGGTCGGAACGGGAGCCGACGTCCGAAGGGAGGTCGGCGTGGGACGGGGACCCGGGGTGGGGATGGGGCTCCAGGTCGAGCAGGGCGACGGCGACGACCAGTCGGCCCGCCGCTGGCGGGTGGGGGGCGCAGGCACCCGGACCGCGCGCATCCACATTCATGCTGCCGGACTCTCCCAGACTCCCACCGATTTCGGGCGCAGTCCCCTCGGTTGGACACCCCCGAGACGCGCAGACCACCGAAAACCACGACCCTCGGCGGTTCGGGGAGGTCGGCTCGGGGGAGCCCACCTGCATCCGATCATCGCGTCCGGTCGCCTGCCGGCAAGCCCGAGGGAACCGTACGGGGGCCGGATCGCGTCGTCCACAGGGCGGTGCGGCGCAGCAACAATTCACGGTGGACGTGTTCGACTGGACACACCCCGACGTCAGTCTCGACTCCGGCCGGCGGTCGCGCGGACCGTCCGGCCCCCGTGCAAGGAGGACAGCGATGCCGACCAAGCAGACCCGCCTGGACAACGCCGAGGTCGCCGACGCCCTGGCGGCCCTCCCCGGCTGGCTGGGTGACGCCGACCGCATCCAGCTCGAGATCATCGTGGACGGCGACGAGGCCGACGCGATCAGCACCGAGGTGCTGCGGGCCGCCGACGAGCTCGATCATCACCCGGTGATCGACCGTGGCCCCGGCACCCTGACCTTCACCGTCTGGACCCACTCCGTCGGCGGCGTGACCGGTCTCGACGTCACCCTCGCCCGCCGCATCTCCCACCTGCTCAGCTCCGCCGGCATCGCCT
>NZ_CADCWS010000063.1 GCF_902806475.1 Candidatus Frankia nodulisporulans | reverse complement strand
GACCGGGTTCTGCGGCGCCGTGGTCGGGAGTGAGGCCGGCGGGGTGACGCTGGAGGACCGTCATGGCGCGCGCCGGGTGTTCCCGCTCGAGCCGGGCGGGTTCCTGCTCGAGGGGCGCCGGGTCACGCTGGTGCGTCCACGCCGGTCGGGCCCGGCCGCACCCACGCGGACGGCGTCCGGCTCCGTGGCGGTCGCCGGGCAACGGGCTCGTGTCGCCCGGGCCAGCCGCATCTACGTGGAAGGACTGCACGACGCGGCGTTGGTCGAACGGGTCTGGGGTGACGACCTGCGGATCGAGGGCGTCGTGGTGGAAAGCCTCGACGGCGTCGACGACCTGCCCGGGGTGGTCGACACCTTCCGCCCCGGGCCTGGTCGGCGGCTGGGGGTGCTGGTCGACCATCTGGTCGCCGGCAGCAAGGAGAGCCGGATCGCCGCGGCGGTGGCCGGCGAGCACGTCCTGGTCACCGGGCATCCCTACATCGACATCTGGCAGGCGGTGAAGCCGGCGTCGGTGGGTATCCCCGCCTGGCCCACCGTGCCGCGGGGGCAGCCCTGGAAGGAAGGGGTGTGCCAGGCGCTGGGAGTCGGTGATCCCACCGACATGTGGCGGCGGGTGCTGGCCAGTGTGGACAGCTACGCCGACCTCGAGGTCGGCCTGCTCGGCGCGGTGGAACACCTGATCGACTTCGTCACCACCTGACATGGTGCGGACGCGGACGGAACCCGGGCGGGGGAGCGGCGGGGGTGCGCCGCGGCGATGGTGGGCCGGAGCGTCGCATACGGTGAACTGGGCGGCCTGACACCCCCGCGGCGCGCGGCTGGGCACTGGTCGCCGTTCTTCGATGTCGATCAGGAGGCCGATGTCGGTCCGGGAACCGAGCATGATCGGGGCATCGTCGGCGTTGATCGGGGACCGGTGGTCGAACCACGGGTCGGGACGCTGGCCGCCGGTGGTGGTCTGGGCGTCCGGCGCGGTCCTTGTAATCATCTTCGCGTTGGCCGCCGGGTTCGGACTGCGCACCCTGCTCGGCGACGGGGACGGACCGGGCGGTGCCGGGCCGGGTGGCGGTGCGGACGTGGTGCCGGCGACCTCCCTCGCCGGCCAGGTGATCGTGCTGGACGCGGGGCACGACGGCGGTAACGGCGCGGCGCCCGCGGCCATCGGCCGGCAGGTCCCGGCCGGCGGCATCAGCAAGGAATGCGACACCGTCGGCGCGCAGACCGATGCCGGCTATCCCGAACACGCCTTCACCTTCGACCTCGCCGAGCGGACCGCACGGCTCCTACGGGCCCGCGGTGCCACGGTCCGCCTGACCCGGACGACGGACACGGGGGTCGGCCCCTGCATCGACGAGCGGGCGCGGATCGGCAACGATCTCGGGGCGGACGCGGTGGTGTCCATCCACGCCGACGGCGGGCCGGCCAGCGGACGGGGGTTTCACGTGATCGCGCCGGCACTGAGCCCCGACCGGGCGAACGCGGCGATCCTCGCCCCGTCCACCAGACTGGCGACCACCCTGCGCACCATGTTCGGCCGGGCCACCGGTGAGCCACTGGCGGACTACCTGGGCCAGCAGGGGATGACCATCCGCTCCGACCTCGGCGGGCTGAACCTCTCCCGGGTGCCGAAGGTCTTCCTCGAATGCGGCAACATGCGCAATCCGACCGACGCCGCCGAACTGGCCGACCCGGCGTGGCGCGCCCGGGCCGCGACCGGCGTCGCCGACGGCATCTCGTCGTTCCTGCGCACACCGTCGGCATCACCGACACCGCGTCGCTAGATCGGCCCCGGACCGCCGCTGCCCCTGGATCGGCGTCCGCGAGAAACCGTCCGCTGTGGCCGCCCACCGCCCACGGGGCCGCGGCCCCGTGGGCGTCCCGTCAGGGGTCGCATCGGGCCTGGAAACATCGACGGCCACTCCGCGTGGAGTGGCCGTTCGTGCAAGAAGGATCTACGATCCCGGGGTGGGCGATACTGGGATTGAACCAGTGACCTCTACCGTGTCAAGGTAGCGCTCTCCCACTGAGCTAATCGCCCGCGATGGACCAGAGGCGGAGGCGGGAATCGAACCCGCGTACAGGGCTTTGCAGGCCCTTGCCTAAGCCACTCGGCCACTCCGCCGCGGTGGGTGCGGCTGCAACGGACCTCAAGCCTCTACTTCCGAGCGGACGACGGGATTCGAACCCGCGACCCTCACCTTGGCAAGGTGATGCTCTACCAACTGAGCCACGTCCGCATCGCACCTGCCCTGTTCGACGGTGCAGGTAGAACTCTAGCGGACGAAGGGGCCTCGCGTCGAATGGCCCGCCGGGCGTCGCGGAGATGTTGAGCTGGGTCAAGGCGTCCCACGTGAACATCCGGTTTCGCCCACGGCCAGGACACCAGGTCAGGTGTCCTGGGTGGCGACGGGGTCGGGGCGGCCCGGACGGCGCCCGCGGGCCCTGGTCGGCGCGGGGCCCGCGGCGCCGAGGTACCCGGATGGGCCGGTCGGAGGCGGACCGCGAGCAGGGACGCGTGCTGCGGCGTCACCTGGCGGTGACAGTTAGGGTGAGCGGCGTGAGCCGGGCGAACACGGGCGTTCCGGGGCGCAGGTCCCACACGGTGGCAGCGGCGCGGGTCAGACCACGCCCACCCGGATCGTTCCTGCTCGCCGGCGGGCGACTCGCCACCGGCGTACTCGAGGTCACCGACGACCCGGCGGTGCTGGATCGTGGGGGCTTCTGGGCCGTCGTGATGGACTTCGAGGGCGCGTTGCGCTGCGTCCGCTTCGCGGACGTCCAGCCGGCGCCGCCCGGGGGGGTCGCGGCGTTGGCCCAGCAGCCGTGGCGGGGCCCGTCGGCGCGCAGCTGGACGAGCAGCCTCGAGGAGGCGGCGTACGTCGCCGGGGCGCGGGCCATCCGGGAGCACATCGCCGCGGGGGAGGTCTACGAGGTCAACCTGTGCCGGGTGCTGTCCGCGCCCCTGCCCGCGGCGGGCGAGGCAGCGGGCCGGGCCGACGGCGGTGGCCCGGCGGCCCTGGCCGCCGTGTTGGCCGCGGGCAATCCGGCGCCGTACGCGGTCGTGCTGGATGTGCCGGAGGCGGACCTGCGGATCGCGGGCGCGTCCCCGGAGCTGTTCCTCGAGCGCGACGGTGACCGCGTCCGCTCCGGGCCGATCAAGGGGACCGGGCGGACCGAGCGCGAACTGGGCCCGAAGGACGTCGCGGAGAACGTCATGATCGTGGATCTGGTGCGCAACGATCTCGGTCGGGTCGCACGAGTCGGGAGTGTGACCGTGCCGGCGCTGTGCGCGCTGGAGCGCCATCCCGGGCTCGTGCACCTGGTCTCGACCGTCCGGGCCGAGTTGCGTCCCGGGATCGGCTGGGCGCAGCTGCTGGCCGCGACCAGTCCGGCCGGCTCGGTCTCGGGCGCGCCGAAGGGCAGCGCGCTGCGCATCATCGGCGAGCTCGAGCCGGTTCCGCGCGGCCCGTACTGCGGCGGCATCGGCTGGGTCGACGCGGACCGTGGCACGGGATGGCTCAGCGTCGGCATCCGCACGTTCTGGTTCGCGGGCGGACACCTGCGTTTCGGGACGGGTGCGGCCATCACCTGGGGCAGCGAACCACAGGACGAATGGCAGGAGACGGAACTGAAGGCGCGGCGTCTGGTGAGCCTCGCCAGTACATGATCGCTGATCCGCCCATGTACTACTGGCACACCTGTGCGGATGCGCCAGCCGGACAGACGACGACCCGCCTGACCGAAGGGAGCTCGGCCAGGCGGGTGGGTGCTCGTCCGCGCAAGGAATGCCGCCGCTAACCCGATGACGGGGCCGGCGGCGTGGGGAGTGTCGCCTCCCCGGTGAACCGGTGCCCGCACCGGTTCACCGGGGTCGGGCCACTGTCCCGACCCCGGTGAGAATCACCGCTCGGGACCGCCCCAGATCAACAGGGCGAGTTCTGCGTCAAGATCGATGATATCGCTCTCGCCGCCCAGGGGGACCGCGGAGTAGGTACGCCGTAGGAAGGCGAGAACTTCCGACCTCGGCATCTCGAACAACGCGTGCCCTGACGGACTGGACAGTGACAGGCAGACGATCCGCCCACCGGACTGGGCGGCCGGCCACACCTGGACGTCTCCGTCGCCGGCGGGCCGGCGGACGCCATCACTGAGGAGTTGGCGCGCGAAGGTCCACTCCACCACTTCGTCCGCCCCGGTACGGAATCCGATGCTGATCGCATAAGGATCGGCCGGCTCGTATCGGACGGTGGCTGCGACCGGAACGGGCGCGCCGCCTGGGACGACAAGGCGAAGGGCAAGTTCGGCGGTGATCGAATCGTGACGAATAGTCATCGGGCGGCCTCTCATGGTGCGGTGGTGCGGGCGAGCACCCGTGTAACGGGATAGTTCCCTGTCTGAGTCCCGTTGGTAACAAGATTATGCCAAGACAACATCCGTTACGGCGGTTTTGAGTGAGTTGCCCGGCCCGGAAGAGTGAACCCTTCCCGGGTAGAGCCTAGATCGGTCAGTCAACGGATGGTTAGCCACCCATCGACCAGATGCGTGGCTACCGTCCGTGATGACCGAAGGTCCCCCGAGTGTCTGGGTCCGTCTGCCGTGGCCGTTGCACTTTGAGCCTTCCCCGTCCGGGTGGTTCTCAACCTCGGCCAGTCGCGACGAAGCTGACGCGAAGCTGACTCTGGCCGCCCACCGGACGTGGGGGTCGAGATCGGTGGGACGATCGACATCGGAGGGACGTCGGACATCGGTGTGACGTCGGACTTCGGTGCGGCGGTGGATGTCGTTGCGGCGCTGGACATCGCGGACGCGGTGGACCCCCTGACGGGTCGCTCTCGGAGCCGTGTAAGGTAGTCCCATCACCTGCAAGGGCGTATAGCTCAGGGGTAGAGCGCTGCCTTCACACGGCAGAGGTCCGTGGTTCGAAACCACGTACGCCCACCGGCTGGTCCACATGTCTCTCCTTTCGCGGAGCGCGTGTCGGCGGCCTGAGGCCATGGCCGCCTCGGTCGTCCAACCCTCGGATTCCACCTGTGACGCACCTCTGCTGAGGGTCGCGATGCTGGTCAGACGGCTGCGGCTGCGGGACAGGCTCGGCGCTGAGGTGCGGGCCGGGCTTGGTGTCCTGATGGGTCGCCTTCTCTCACCGAGGGGTCGGAGTGGGCCCCGGCGGTTGGCCGCGGGGTCTGGGATTCATGGTTGCGGGTCGCCGGTGCAGGTGACGGCGTTCCGGGTCGGATTCCCCTTTGGTGGCGGTGTGAGCGGTCCGGAGGTTTGCCGGCGGGGGTGGCGGGGTCGGGCTCCGCGGCGTGGTTCGTCACCCGTGAACCGGTCCGGGTAGAGGCCAGGTGCCTGCATATACAGCGCAATTCCGACACTTCGGTCGATCTGGCGGCGCGTGGCGCCTGGGGTTCGATGTCCGGACGCACCCCACTTTGGTGCTACCTGCGCGGGGGTGCCCGGCGGCGGACCCCCGCCGGGGCGGTTCGGGGGCTCAGTGCGGTCATCCGGCGCTCGCGCACGGACAGTGAGCGATACGGGGGCCGTCGATCGCTGCCCCCACCGCCGTGATCCGGTCTCGGTCGGGTGTGTGTCGGACGGCTTCGTGGCTGGGATCGGGTCGACCGGCGAATGGTGCTCCGCACCCTGAGCACCGACCGTGGAAAGGGCCGGGCGTCGCGCCAGGGCGAATCGGCGGCGAGAAGGCGCACCGGGCGGTCCGGCGTGGATCGGCATCGGCTGTCGTTCCACTCTCTCGGTGGTTGACGGGTAGGTGGGTGGAGCGTGGGAAAGCGCGGCGGGGCCAGCGGGCTCCCGTCGCGTATTTCCACTCGGCATGACGCCCGGTCTGTACGGATCGGTCCACGGCCAGCTGCGCTGATCGCGCAGAGGCGTTACGGGCTCGGGTTACGTTGTCGTGGTGTACCGGTCGCGCTGTATCAGCGCTCCAGATCTCTGGTGCGCGGGTGCTGTGTCGACGCGGTCCTCTGTCCGGATGTGCTGGGAGAATCCTTCTGGTCACGGTGCGCGGCAGAGTGGGCGGCGGCAGCTCGGGTGCCGTGGTTCGAAACCGATAGCGCCACTCGGGGGAGACTGGCGGCGACCCCCCCACGCCATCAGTCTCCCTCCTCCTCTCTCGGTGCGCACCCGCACCGGCGTGCGCATTCCCCGGGTACGCACCAGCCGCTTCGGGCACGTCCTGATAAATTGGCGAGATGACGACCACCCTTCCCGGGGGATCTGCCCGAAGGTCGGCCGGCGGGCGCGCCCGTGTGGTCACCGGGGCGCCTCGCTGGCGTGAGTCGCCGCGAGCGTCGGGCCGGATGTCAGTGGTCGGGCTGACCTGCGGTCCGGGTTCGGTTCGGCCGGGTCGGGTCGGCCGGTGATCGTCGAACCGCCGGCCGATGACATCGCGCTCGAGGAGCAGTCGGGTGTCGGCCTGCGCGATGCGTTCCAGCGGCTCTACACGCCGCATCGACTCGCCTACATCAAGGGCGAGGGGCGCGGCCGCGACGATGAGTGCCCTTTCTGCGCCATCGTCACGATGACCGATGAGGACGGTCTGGTCGTCGCCCGCGGAAAAACGGTCTATGCGGTGCTCAACCTGTATCCCTACAACGCCGGGCACCTGCTTGTCGTGCCCTATCGTCACGTCGCCGACTACCTCGACATGGTCACCGAGGAAGTCGTGGAGATGGCGTTTTTCACCCGCCGTGCCCTACGGGTCCTGCGCGAGACGAGCGGCGCCCACGGTTTCAACACCGGAATGAACCTCGGTCACATCGCCGGGGCGGGAATCGCGGCGCACGTCCACCAGCATGTCGTTCCGCGCTGGGGTGGCGACGCGAACTTCATGCCCGTCATCGGAGCGACCCGTGTGTTGCCCGCTCTGCTCGGTCAGACCCGGGACATGCTCGCTGAACAGTGGGCCCGGACGGACCCGGAGGACTGAGGGGTCGGCGTGGACGGACTGGGCTGAGCTGGCCCGGTCGGCCGGACCGGGTGGACCCGGCCGAACCGAGGTGGCTGGCCGGGTGCCGCCGGGTGCCGGGTGGCGCCGAGTACGACCGAGTGCCGCCGGGTCAGTCGGTCAGGGCGTCGGCCACGGGGCGGGGCATCGGCTCGTAGCCGTGCGGTTCCCGGTGGAACTGGCCGCTGCCATGGCTGATCGACCGGAGCTCCATGACATAACGTGACATTTCCCGTTCCGGGACTTCGGCGTGCACGACGGTACGGGCCGCGTCCAACGTCGGCGGTGTCGCCGGCTCCATGCCGGTCACCCGGCCACGTCGTGCGCAGAGATCTCCCAGGACCGCGCCCACGAACGCGTCCGGCACGCAGACGTCCACCGTCAGCATCGGCTCCAGGACGACGACGCCGCCGACGCGCAGCGCGTCGCGCAACGCGAGCCCGCCGGCGAGCTGGAAGGCCAGATCGGAGGAGTCCACGCTGTGCGCCCGGCCGTCCACCAGCCGCACCCGTAGGTCGTCCAGTGGATGACCGGCGTGCACGCCGGTGGCCATCTGGGCGCGGATGCCCTTCTCCACCGACGGGATGAACGCCCGCGGGACGGCCCCGCCCACGATCTCGTCGACGAACTCGAAGCCCGAGCCCGGCGGCAGCGGCTCCACCTCGATCTCGCAGACGGCGTACTGTCCATGTCCGCCGGACTGCTTGACCTGACGTCCCGTGCCGTGGGCCGGGGCGGCCAGGGTCTCGCACAACGCGACCATCGGCGGTTCGGATTCGACGGCCGCGCCGTAACGGGTGCCGAGACGGTCAAGGACCGCCTCGGCATGCGCCTCACCCATGCTCCAGAGCACGATCTGGGCGGTCTGGGCGTCCTGGACGACGCGCAGGGCCGGGTCCTCCAGGCACAGCCGGGTCAACGCGACCGACAGCCGGTCCTCGTCCGACCGGGCCCGGGCCCGGATCGCGAGCGGCAGCTGGGGCTCGGGCATCGTCCACACCGGAAGCAGGCAGGGATCGTCCGGGCTGGACAGGGTGTCACCGGTCGCGGCCGTGGCCAGTTTCGTCACGACGCAGATGCCACCGGCCGCGCAGTACGGCACGCTGTGCAGGGCCGGGCCGTACGGGCGCGACAGCGCTCCGACCCGCTCGTCACCCGCGTGCTCGCCCGGTCCGCTGACCCGGACCATGTCGTCGGGGTGCAGCGTTCCACTGAACACCCGCACCACCGACATCCGTCCGACATACGGGTCGGTCGTCGTGCGGATCACCTCGGCGACCAGCGGGCCGGAGTCGTCCGCGTGGAGGGTCGGGTGCGCCGAGCCGTCCGGTCGGCGCAGCGCGGCCAGCTCCGCGGTGGACGGGGCGGGGAAGCAGCGGGCGAACAGGTCGAGCAGTTCGTGGGAGCCGAAGCCGCCGGCCGCCGCGGCCGGCGGCGGGTGGGGGACGGGCAGCGGACCGGAGAGCAGGACGGGGAAGAAACCGGCCTGGGCGACGGCGGTGGCCAGATCCGCGGACAGCAGCTCCGGGTCCGGTTCGGCGCCGCCGAGATAGCCCTCGAGCAGGGTCTCGTCCTCGCTCTCGGCGATGATGGCCTCGATCAGCGCGGCCCGGGCGGCCCGGGCGGTGTCCCCGGACGGTTCGGGGGACAGTTCGCGGCGCTCGCCCGACGGCGCGTACTCGACGATCCGGTCGTGCAGGAGGTCGGTCAGCCGCATGCCACCCTCGTCCGACCGGCGGGCCAGCATCGCCGGCAGGACGCCGGGGCCGAACACGCGCCGACAGTCGCGGATCGTGGCGTCCAGGTCGGCCCGGCCATGGTCGAGATGGGTGAGGGCGATCGCCCGCGGCATGCCCACCGCGGCGCACTCGGACCACAGCAGGCTGGTCGCGGCATCCACCCCGTCGACGGCGCTGACGACGAACAGGGCGGCGTCGGCGGCCCGCAGCCCCGCGCGCAGGTCCCCCAGGAAGTCCGGATGGCCTGGGGTGTCCAGCAGGTTCACCGTGCACCCGTCGTGCTCGAACGAGCATAGGGTGAGGCCGTCGGAGTGGGCCCGGCGATGGTCGACGTCGGCGTGGCCCAGATAGCTGGTGTGCGAGCCGTGCTGCCCGTTGTGGCGCTCAGGCGGCCCCGCGACGGCCAGCAGCCGGTCGACCAGCGTGGTCTTGCCGGCGCCGGTGTGCCCCACCAGTGCCACGTTGCGAACACCCATCGAGCCCACCGTCATCGCGGCCTCCCTGATCCGGACGTCTCCCGCAGCCGGTACCGGCAGACTCCTCCTTTGTGACGCGCGGCACAACCCGGACGTCGGCGGGGGAAGGCGCGGGGAAGACGCGGGGAGGGCGCGGTGAAGACGTGGGGAGGGCGTGGGGCCGGGGCGGGAACGGCGCGGGACAGGGGCGGTGGGCGCCCGTCGTGGCGGCGAGGATGTCGGTGCTCGGCGGTACTGTGAAGACCGCCCGAAGCCGGGCAGACGTGCGCGGGACGACGGGACGGACATGCTCGCAAGCAAGGCACGACCGCAGATCCAGAAGGTGCTCGACCCGGTGAGCCAGTGGGCCGCCCGTTCGTCGATCTCACCGGACGTGGTGACGATCATCGGCACCGTCGGGGTGGCGGGCGCGGCGCTGGGCTTCTTCACCCGCGGCGTGTTCTTCCTCGGCACGATCGTGATCACCCTGTTCGTCTTCTCCGACCTGATGGACGGGGTGATCGCCCGGGCGCGGGGGATGTCGTCGAAGTGGGGTGCCTTCCTCGACTCCACCTCGGACCGCGTCGGAGATGCCGCGATCTTCGGCTCCCTGGTGATCTGGTACGCCGGGGACGGCGACTCCACGCCGCTCGTGGTGGCGGCGCTGATCTGCCTGGTCGCCGGGTCGATCACCTCGTATGTCAAGGCGCGGGCCGAGAGCCTCGGCTTCACCTGCAACGTCGGCTTCGCCGAGCGCGGCGAGCGGCTGCTCACCCTGCTGGTCGCCGCCGGACTGTACGGGCTCGGAGTGCCCTACCTGCTGCCGGCCGCGCTGTGGTTCCTGGTCGGGGCGACGTCGCTGACCGTCGTCCAGCGGGTGATCCACGTCTACCGGCAGTGGGACCGCGCCGGTGATCCCCTTGGCCCGCGTGGTTCGCGTGGTCCGTCCGGGTCGGGCGGCTCGTCCGGGTCGGGCGGGTCGCCGGCACCGGGCGCTCCGCTGCCGGGCGGCGGGCCGATGTCGGCCGGTGGGCCCACGGCGGCGATGACCGGCCGCGGCGTCCCGCGGCGGCCGTGAGCTCCGGGCGGCTGACCGATCTGGCCTACGCGCTGGGGTGGCGGGTCGTCCGGTTGCTCCCGGAGCGGCTGGCCGCGGCCATCTTTCGGGCCGGCGCCGACCTCGCCTGCCGCCGGGGTGGTCGTGGTGTGCGGCGGCTGCGCTCCAACCTGGCCCGGGTCGCGCCGACAGGCACCGACCTCGACGCGCTGACCCGCGCCGCGATGCGCTCCTACGCCCGCTACTGGCTGGAGGTCTTCCGGCTGACCGATCTCGGCCTCGAGCGCATCGTCCGCCAGATGCGGCTGCTGGACCAGCACGTGCTGCGGGAGGCACACGCCCAGGGCCGTGGCACGGTGGTCGCCCTGCCGCACATGGGCAACTGGGAGCAGGCCGGCGCGTGGCTGGTGGCCAGCGGCATGCCGTTCACCACCGTCGCCGAGCGGCTGCGACCGGAGTCGCTGTTCGAGCGTTTCCTCGCCTTCCGTACCGCGCTCGGGATGGAGGTCATCCCGCTGACCGGCGGCGAGTCCCCGCCCTACGAGGTGCTCGCCGCGCGGCTGCGGGCCGGTGGGACGCTGTGCCTGCTCGCCGATCGGGACCTGTCCAGTTCGGGAGTCGCCGTGCGCTTCTTCGGCGCGACCGCGACGATGCCCGCGGGCCCCGCCGCCCTAGCGCTGGAGACCGGGGCGGTCCTGCTGCCGGTCACCCTGTGGTTCGACACCGACGGCTGGAGCGGGCGGATTCACGCGCCCGTGCCGCACAGCGACGTCGCCACGATGACCCAGGCCCTCGCGGACGAGTTCGCCCAGGGCATCGCCGCCCATCCGGCCGACTGGCACATGCTCCAACGCGTCTGGCGGGACGATCCGCCCTCGTCGTCGCCGACCCGCGCGCCGGCATCGTCGGCTCCGTGAGGATCGGGATCGCCTGCCCGTACACCTGGGACGTGCCCGGCGGGGTGCAGGTGCATGTGCGGGACCTGGCCGAGACGCTGATCGCGGCCGGCCACGAGGTCTCGGTGATCACACCCGTCGACGACGAACGGACCCTGCCCTCCTACGCCGTGGACGTCGGGCGGGCCCTGCCCGTGCGCTACAACGGCTCGGTGGCCCGGCTGCTGATGGGGCCGGTCTCCGCCGCCCGGGTGCGCCGCTGGCTGCGTGAACACGACTTCGACGTGCTGCACGTCCATGAGCCCAGCGCGCCCAGCGTCGGCCTGCTGGCCTGCATGCTCGCCGACGGTCCGATCGTCGCCACGTTCCACACCGCCAACCCGCGCTCGCGGTTTCTCACCGCCGCGCAGGGCGCGTTGCAGCCGTCGTTCGAGAAGCTGCGGGCGCGCATCGCGGTGTCGGAGGCGGCCCGTCGCACCCTGGTCGAGCATCTGGGCGCCGACGCGATCCTCATCCCCAACGGGGTGGCGGTGGCGGGCTTCGTCGGCGCGACACCGCTGCCCGGCTACGACGACGGACGCCCCACGGTGGTGTTCCTCGGGCGCATCGACGAACCCCGCAAGGGTCTGGACGTGCTGCTCGCCGCGATGCCGGCGCTGCTGGCCAGCGTCGCCGACGTCCGGCTGCTGGTCGCCGGCCCCGGTGACGCCGCGGGTCCGCGCGCCCGGCTGGACCCGCGGCTGCGGGACCGGGTCGACCTGATCGGCCTCGTCTCCGACGCGGACAAGCCCCGGGTGTTCGCCTCCGGCCAGGTCTACTGCGCGCCGAACACCGGGCAGGAGAGCTTCGGCATCGTGCTGCTCGAGGCGATGGCGGCGGGTACCCCGGTGGTCGCCAGCGACCTGGACGCGTTTCGCCGCGTCCTGGACGACGGGCGGGCCGGGCGGCTGTTCGAGGTGGGTGACCCGGCGCGGCTGGCCGAGGTCCTCGCCGAGGTGCTCACCGACCCGGGCGGCGTCACCGATCTGGTGCGCCACGCCCACACGGTCGCGCAGGCCTACGACTGGCGCACGATCGCCGAACGCATCGTCGGGGTCTACCGGATGGTCTCCGGCGACGGACGGGTGTCGGTCGCTTCCAGCTGACCGGGACCCCGGTCACACCGCGGCGTTGGCTACGCTGCGCGAGATGGATGCCCTCGTGGTGGTGGTTGCTCTGGTGGTGGCGATCGCGACCTATCTGACCTGGCTGGCGTTGCGCCTTGATCGGCTGGCCGCCCGGGTCGCCGACGCCCGCGGGGGACTGGTCACCCAGCTCGTCGCCCGGGCCGACGCCGCCGACGCGCTCGCCACGCGGTGCGCGCTGCCCGAGCTCGCCGACAGCGTCCGGCGGGCGCGGGCCGCCCATCCGGCGCTGCTGGCCGGCGGCCCGCTGGACGGCGGGGTCGAACTGGCCGAGAACCTGCTGAGCCGGTCCCTGCGCTCCGGTGAGGTCGCGGCGGCCGGACAGCTCTTTCCCACCGAGCTGCACGCGGTCGACAGCGAGGCCGCCCGGGTCGCGCTCGCCCGCCAGTTCCACAACGACGCCGTGCGCGACCTGCGGGCCCTGGCCGGGCGCCGGCTGATCCGGCTGCTGCACCTGGTCGGACGTCGGCCGAGCCCCACCTACTTCGAGATCGACGACGCGCTGCCGGTCCGGGGGGATCTGCCGGGCCTCGCCTCCTGAGCGGCGGCCCGGACCAGGCTGCCCCGCCCACGGCACCGATGGCCGACCGGACCGCGCCGTACGATGGGATACCGACCCACCCACACGGGAATCACCGGGCCGGGCAGCCGACCTCTCCCGCGGCGTCCGATCGGGCGCGGCGCGGACGACGGCGGTGCCGGCCCGTGTGTGGTGCCCGACTGGAAGCGAAAGCGACGGCACATCATGTCCGAGGCCCAGAGCGCCCCCAGCAGCGGCTTGGCGGCCGACTCCCCCCGTGACGGCGACGCGGCTCGCCACGCCGGCACCGCCCGCGTCAAGCGTGGCATGGCGGAGATGCTCAAGGGTGGCGTGATCATGGATGTGGTCAACGCGGAGCAGGCGCGCATCGCCGAGGACGCCGGCGCCGTCGCCGTCATGGCCCTGGAGCGGGTGCCCGCCGACATCCGCGCCCAGGGCGGCGTCGCGCGGATGAGCGACCCGGACATGATCTCCGAGATCGTGGCCGCGGTGTCGATCCCGGTGATGGCCAAGGCGCGCATCGGGCACTTCGTCGAGGCCCAGGTGCTGCAGGCGCTCGGCGTCGACTACGTCGACGAGTCCGAGGTGCTCACCCCGGCCGACCCGCATCACCACATCGACAAGTGGAAGTTCACCGTCCCGTTCGTCTGCGGGGCGACGAACCTCGGCGAGGCGCTGCGCCGGCTCGCCGAGGGCGCGGCGATGATCCGTTCCAAGGGTGAGGCGGGCACCGGCGAGGTGTCCAACGCCGTGGTGCACATGCGCACCATCCGCGCGGAGATCGCCCGGCTCTCGGCCCTGCCGGCCGAGGAGCTGTACGCCGCGGCCAAGGAGCTGCGCGCCCCGGTCGACCTGGTCACCGAGGTGGCCCGGCTCGGGCGGCTGCCGGTCGTGCTGTTCACCGCCGGCGGTATCGCGACCCCGGCGGACGCGGCGCTGATGATGCAGCTCGGAGCCGACGGTGTGTTCGTCGGCTCCGGGATCTTCAAGTCCGGCGACCCGGCCCGTCGGGCCCAGGCGATCGTCGAGGCCACGACCATGTACAACGACCCGGATGTCCTGGTGAAGGTGTCCCGCGGCCTCGGCGAGGCGATGGTCGGCATCAACGTCTCCGAGCTGCCGCCGGCCGCCCGCTACGCCGATCGTGGCTGGTGAGCGGCCCGCGGATCGGCGTCCTCGCGTTGCAGGGAGATGTCCGCGAGCACGCGCGCGCGCTCGCGGCGGCCGGGGCCCGGCCGGTGGAGGTCCGCCGGGTCGCGGAGCTCGACGAGGTCGACGGCCTGGTGCTGCCCGGTGGGGAGTCCACCACCATCGGGCGGCTGCTGCGGGTGTTCGCGTTGCTGGAACCGCTGCGGGAGAGGGTGCTGGCGGGCCTGCCCGTGTTCGGCTCGTGTGCTGGCATGATCCTGCTTGCACGGGACGTCGTGGACGGCCGACCCGACCAGCCTCTGGTCGGCGGGCTGGACATGGTGGTCCGGCGCAACGCGTTCGGCCGGCAGGTCGACTCGTTCGAGGCGGACCTCGACGTCGTCGGTGTGCCGGGACCGCCGGTGCATGCGGTCTTCATCCGGGCACCATGGGTGGAAAAGGCAGGCGACACGGTCGAGGTACTGGCCCGCGTCGCCGAGGCGCCGGTGGCGGTCCGTCAGGGCTCGTTGCTGGCGACGGCGTTCCATCCCGAGCTCACCGGTGACTTCCGGGTACACCGGCTTTTCGTCGACATCGTGCGATCATCCGGATCAGGTCGGTGATTGCGAGTAAGAGGGGCAGGACATGAGCGGTCACTCCAAGTGGGCGACCACGAAGCACAAGAAGGCGGTCATCGACGCCCGGCGCGGCAAGCTGTTCGCCAAGCTGATCAAGACGGTCGAGGTCGCGGCCAAGACCGGCGGGGGAGACCCGGCCGGCAATCCGACGCTCGCGGACGCCATCGCCAAGGCGAAGTCCCAGTCGGTGCCGAACGACAACATCGACCGGGCGGTCAAGCGCGGCTCCGGTGAACTCGGCGGCGGCGTGAACTACGAGAGCATCACCTACGAGGCCTACGGGCCGGCCGGGGTGGCGGTGCTCGTCGAGTGCCTCACCGACAACCGCAACCGGGCCGCGTCCGACGTGCGGGTGGCGATCACCCGCAACGGTGGGACGGTGGCCGACCCGGGTTCGGTGTCGTACCTGTTCAACCGCAAGGGCGTTGTGCTGCTGGCCAAGCGGGACGGGCTGACCGAGGATGACGTGTTGCTGGCCGTCCTCGACGCCGGCGCGGAGGAGGTCAACGACCTCGGCGACGACTTCGAGGTCATCTCCGAGGCGACCGATCTGCACGCCGTGCGGGTCGCGGCGACCGACGCCGGGCTCGAGGTCAGCTCGGCCGACATCTCCTGGCTGCCGAGCGTGAGCGTGCAGCTGGACGCCGAGCCCGCCGCCAAGGTGCTCAAGCTGGTCGAGGCGGTCGAGGACCTGGACGACGTGCAGAACGTCTGGTTCAACGGTGACATCTCCGACGATGTCATGGAGCTGGTCACCAGCTGAGTGCGCCCGAACGCCGGGGCACACTGCCGGGGGCGTCCGATCGGCCGCGGTCGGCGTGTCGTGGATGTCGTGGTTGCGCCGCACGCCGTAGTATCGAACGAGTGTTCTCGCCGCGGTGCGCGTCCTCCCGTGGCGGGTTCCCCGTGGCGGGTTCTTCAGCGGTGGGTTCCCAGCGGTGTGCGTACTCGGGAGGATGGATGCGGGTGCTCGGAGTCGATCCGGGGCTGACCCGGTGTGGCGTGGGAGTGGTCGACGGTGGCGTCGGCACCCGGGCCACCCTGGTCGAGGTCGGGGTGCTGCGCACCTCGGCCGGGGCGGATGTGGCCGACCGGCTGCGCGCCATCGCCGACGGGATCGACGCCTGGCTGGACCGCACCAGGCCGCAGGCCGTGGCAGTGGAGCGGGTGTTCAGCCAGGCCAACGTGCGCACGGTGATGGGCACCGCCCAGGCCGGCGCGGTGGCCATCATGCTGGCGGCCCGGCGGGATCTGCCGGTGGTGCTGTACACGCCCAGTGAGGTCAAGGCGGCCGTCACCGGCAGCGGCCGGGCCGACAAGGCACAGGTCGGTTTTATGATCACCAAGCTGCTCGGGTTGGCCGAGGTGCCGCGGCCCGCCGACTCCGCGGACGCGCTGGCGCTGGCGCTGTGCCACCTGTGGCGCGGCCCGGCCCTGGCTCGGATGCGGGCGGCCGCCGGCCCCGGGGGCACGCGGTGATCGCCTCGGTGTCGGGCACGGTCACCGCGCTGGGGCCGCTGTCCGCCGTCGTCGAGGTCGGCGGGGTGGGGCTGCTGGTCCAGTGCACCCCGGCGACGCTTGCGTCCCTGCGGGTGGGGGAGCCGGCCTCGTTGGCCACCACCCTGGTCGTGCGCGAGACGGAACTGACCCTGTACGGCTTCGCCGCGCCCGACGAGCGGGATGTCTTCGAGGTCCTGCAGTCCGCGGCCGGCGTCGGCCCGAAACTGGCCCAGGCCGTCCTGGGTGTGCACGATCCCGACACGGTCCGGCGCGCCGTGGCCGAGGAGGACCTCAACGCCCTCACCCGGGTACCGGGCATCGGCCGCAAGGGAGCCCAGCGCATCGTGCTGGACCTGCGCGACCGCCTCGGCCCCCCGCGCGGTCCCGCGGCTGTGCCCGGCCCACGGGCGGGTGCGCAGGCCCGGGTGGGCAGCCCCGGCGAGCATGGTCCCGGTGGCACGGTCGCGGCCTCGGTGCGGGAGGCCCTTGGCGGGCTCGGCTACTCCGCCCGCGAAGCCGAGGACGCCGTCGCCCGGGCGCTGGCCGCGCTCGCCGACCCTCCACCCGCCGATCCTCCACTCGCCGACCCCACAGGCGACGCCCCCGCGGGCGACACTCCCGCGGGCGGCGCAGTCTCCGGGGCCGCCATCCCCGTCTCCGAGCCTGACGCGGCGACGCTGCTGCGTGGGTCCCTCGCCGTGCTGCGCCGATGACGGCCCGCCGCGGGCCGTCCCGACAGTGGCCAGACGCCCGCCCCGGCGGCGCGGATGGGTGAGCAGGGCCTGGTCTCGGCGGTCGCCAACGCCGAGGAACGGGCGTTCGAGGCGGGTCTGCGGCCGCACACCCTGAGCGAGTTCGTCGGCCAGGGCAAGGTCCGCGAACAGCTGACCATCATGCTCGAGGGCGCCCAGGCCCGCGGCACACCGCCGGATCACGTGCTGCTGTCCGGTCCGCCCGGCCTGGGCAAGACCAGCCTCGCCATGATCATGGCCGAGGAGCTCGAGGTTCCCCTGCGGATGACCAGCGGTCCGGCGATCGAGCGCGCCGGCGATCTCGTCGCGATCCTGACCGCGCTCTCCCCGGGCGAGGTGCTGTTCCTCGACGAGATCCACCGCATCGCCCGGCCGGCCGAGGAGCTGCTCTACTCGGCGATGGAGGACTTCCGGGTCGACGTGATCCTCGGCAAGGGCCCCGGGGCGACGGCGATCCCGCTGGCGCTCGCCCCGTTCACGCTGGTGGGCGCGACGACCCGCTCCGGGCTGCTCACCGGACCGCTGCGCGACCGGTTCGGCTTCACCGCCCACCTGGACTTCTACCGTCCCGACGAGCTCACCCAGGTGCTCACCCGCTCCGCCGGGCTGCTCGGCGTGCGGCTCACCCCCGAGGGCGCCGACGAGGTCTCCGGTCGCTCGCGGGGCACCCCACGGATCGCCAACCGGCTGCTGCGCCGGGTCCGCGACTACGCCGAGGTGCGTGCCGACGGCACGGTCACCCGCGAGGTCGCCGCCGCCGCGCTGCGGGTCTACGACGTCGACGGGCTCGGGCTTGACCGACTCGACCGGGCCGTCCTGGAAGCCCTGGTCATCCGGTTCGGCGGCGGTCCGGTCGGCCTTTCGACGCTCGCGGTGTCGGTCGGCGAGGAGACCGAGACCGTCGAGGACGTGGCCGAGCCGTTCCTGCTGCGGGCCGGCCTGCTGATCCGCACCGCCCGCGGCCGGGTGGCCACGCCGGCGGCCTTCGAGCATCTGGGTGTCGAACCGGTCAGTGACCCGCTTGGGCGCAGTCAGGCGGCGCGGTTCCCCGACGCTGGCTGACCTGCCGCGGCAGCCTGGCGACGGCGCGCGCAGCGGTACAAACCGGACTCCCGGGCCCTGCCCACCGAGCGCACCCGTTCGATACGTACGATCGCCGCAACAGTTCAGGAGGACGGGATGTGGGCGCGTACATGACGACGGCGGCGGGCAACAGCGAAGGTGGATCGATCGGCGGGTTTCTGCTCCCGTTGCTCCTCGTCCTCATCGTGGTCTACATCTTCTCGATGCAGCGCCGCCGGGCCAAGGCCCAGCAGCAGGAGGCGTCGCGGATCGAACCGGGCACCCTGGTGGTGACCACCGCCGGTCTCTATGCCACCGTCGTCGAGCTGGACGAGGGCGACATCCTGCTCGAGATCGCCCCGGACGTCGTCTGCCGCTTCAGTCGTAGCGCGGTCGCCCGCGTGCTGAGTTCCCCTGGCGACCAGGACGACCATGACCACGATCACGATCACGATGACCACAGTGATGGTGCCGACGCACACGGTGCCGGCTCGACCGCCCCGGACGTCGGCGACACACCTGCCGCCGACGGAGCGGCGTCCGGCGAGACGTCAGCCGGTGGTACGTCAGCCGGTGGTACGTCGGCTGGTGGTACGTCAGCTGGTGGCGAGACGACCGGTAACGGCGACGCGGGAACGCCCGACCGGCTACGCAAGGAGCTGTGACCGCGGGTCATCGTAGAACCGGGCAACGCACAGTCGCCGCGTCACCGCCGGGGGCTCGGAACGTACCCTCGGTGACATTCGTTCGGGTACGTTGAGCAACGCCGCTCCGGGCACGGCGAGGCGAACCAGCGCCGGTCAGCCGGTGCATGAGGAAGGGGCTCGCACGTGGCACGCCGCTCGGCACGGGTTTCCGCGGGAACCTCCGCATGGACCCGGCTGGGGATCCTCGGAGGGCTGTTCGCCCTGCTCTACGGCCTTATGGCCGTCACCGGTACCTGGACCCCCCGGCTCGGTCTCGATCTCCAAGGTGGCACGAGTGTCATCCTGACCCCTCGGGCCACGGGTGGCCAGTCGGTGAACTCCGGCGCCATCAACCAGGCTGTCGACATCATCCGCCAACGCGTCGACGGGCTCGGGGTCGCCGAGTCCGAGGTCCACCGCACAGGCAACCAGATCGAGATCTCGGTGCCCGGCCGTGGCCGCAGCGACGTCGTCGACCTCGTCGGTCAGACCGCCGAACTGCGCTTCCGTCAGGTCTACCAGGCCGATGCGGCCACCGCGTCGGCACCGACCCCGGCGCCGACGGCGCCGACGGCGA
>NZ_CADCWS010000062.1 GCF_902806475.1 Candidatus Frankia nodulisporulans | reverse complement strand
GGTGTCAGTGGTGTGCTGGCGGTAGAGGTCGCGGACCTCGTCGAGAGTGAAGTCACCCAGTCGCAGCGACGCCACGGTGATGTTGAACGGGCTCTGGGACGCCATCGTGGTGGGATTACCACCTGAGGCGATTTTGTAGTCGCGGACGTCACGCAGCCCGCAGAGCGCGACCGAGGCCGGAAATCCGATGGGGCGATCGGCGAAACCGTCTCGAAGTTGACGGAGCACGCTGAGAAGTGTCCGTCCACTCAGCGCGTCGATCTCATCAAGGAAAAGCACGAGAGGTCGCGGACAGGACTTGCTCCAGGCGGCGAAGGCATCCGAGAGCAGGCCCTCCTCCCAGCTTTCCGGCCAGGGTGGTGGACGCAGCTCGGCCGGTAGGTTGGTGCGCGCCGTGCGACGCGCGCCGGTGAGAATCGCCCGAGTGGCCGCACCGATGTCATCGGGCCAGGGCTGGCCGGCCTCCATCGACAGGACCACCGCCGCGAAACGACCACTCGCGGTCAGTTCGGTGGCCAGCGCGCGTAGCGCTGTCGTTTTACCGGTCTGTCGTGGGGCGTGTACGACGAAGTACTTCTTTTCCTGGACGAGTTCGGGTGCCTCCGGGAGTCGCGCCGATGCCGGGATCATGTAGTGATCGCTTGGCACGCACGGCCCCGTCGTGTTGAACGAACGGGCTACCACTTGTCACCTCCCGGCCCCAGACCACTGATCGCAACTCTACGGAACCTGCTGTGATCAGTGGCTGGGATCGGGATGGAGATCCGGTGCCGCCGCGTCGGGCCCACCTTCGAGGCTCGCCGGTGGACGGGCCGTCAGCCGACGGCGCCCGCCGTCTCGCGGTCGGCGCCGACCGGAGCCAGCGGGATGCCCAGATTGTCGCGCAACGTCGCGCCGGTGTACTCGGCGCGCAGCGAGCCGCGTTCCTGTAGCAGGGGGACGACCCGGTCGACGAACTCGTCGATCCCACCGGGGGTGAGGTGCGAGCCGACGATGAAACCGTCGGAACCGTCGTTCTGCACGAAGTGGTCGAGCCGGTCGGCGATCTCGGTCGGGGTGCCGACGAACTCGGTGTGCGCGAACACCCGGATCGCGAGCTCGCGCAGCGAGTACCGGTGCTGTGCGGCCAGCGCCCGCCACTGCCGCACGGTCTCGAACGGGTCCTGGGCGAGCCGGGCCCGGCCCTGGATCACCAGCGGGCCGGTCGGGTCCGGGTCGACGTCGGGCAGCGGGCCGTCCGGGTCGTAACCGGACAGGTCCCGGTTCCACACGGTCTCCAGCAGGATCTGCGCGGTCTGCCCGCTGACCTGGGCGCGGGCGACCTCGCGGGCCCGCTCGGTCGCGTCGGCGGCGGTGTCACCGAGGACGAACGAGCCGCCCGGCAGCAGCTTCACCGAGCCCGCCGGTCGGCCGGCGCGCACGACCCGGGCCTGGATGTCGCGGTAGTACTCCTGTGCCGGCCCGAGCTCGTGGAACGGGGAGAAGATCGCGTCCGCGGTGGCTCCCGGCCCCGGCCTGGAGGACCACCGGACGTCCCTGCGGGCTGCGCGGGACGTTGAAGTGCCCGCTGACGTCGAACTGGTGACCGTGGTGGCCGAACACGCCGACGTCCGCCGTGCGCAGGAAACGGCCCCGCGCGGTGTCCGCGGCGATCGCGTCCGCGGGCCAGGAGTCCCACAGCTGCCGGGCGAGGGCGACGAACTCCTGGGCCCGCACATACCGGTCGTCCCGGTTCAGGAAACCGCCGCGGCGGAAGTTCTGCCCGGTGAAGGCGTCGAAGGAGGTCACCACGTTCCAGCCGGCCCGGCCACCGCTGAGATGGTCCAGCGAGGCGAGCTGACGGGCCAGCTCATACGGCTCGTTGAAGGTGGCGTTGAGGGTGCCGACCAGCCCGAGATGCTCGGTCACGGCGGCGATCGCGGTGAGGACCGGCAGCGTGTCCGGCCGGCCGACGACGTCCTGGTCGAAGATCTGGCCGAGTCGTTCGCGCAGGATCAGCCCCTCGGCGAGGAAGAAGAAGTCGAACTTCCCGCGTTCGGCGGTCTGCGCCGCGTGCCGGAACGACGCGAAGTCGATCTGGCTGCCGGCCCGCGGGTGCGACCACAGGGTGTGATGGTTCACGCCGCCGACATAGTGGCCGAGGATGATCTGCTTGCGGGGAGTCGTCATCGGGCCGCGGCCTCGATCCTGGTAGTGGCATAGCGGTTGGCGGGTCGGGGCAGGCCGAGATGGCCGCGCAGGGTGTCGGCGGTGTAGGCGGTGCGGAACCGGCCGCGGCGGGCGAGTTCGGGGGCGAGCCCGCGGCTGATCGCCTCGAGGTCGACGGGCAGCACCGCGGGGCGCAGCCGGTAGCCGGTGATGCCCGCGGCCTGCCAGTCGAGCAGCAGGTCGGCCAGCTCACCCGGGGAACCGGCGATGGTGATCGCATCGGAGCGGGGCGGCTGCTCGACGAGGCTGTCGAGCTGGCCCAGCCGCTGCCGGGCGGCGTCGCCGTCGTCGTCGAGCACGACGATCAGATCGGCGAAGATGTGCACGGTCTGCTCACCCCGTCCGGCCCTGTCCTGCTCGGCGCGGATCTCGGCGACGATGGCACGGGCATGGTCGATGTCGCGTGGGGTCACGTAGACGACGTCGCCGAGGCGGGCTCCGAGCCGGTAGGGGGCCGAGATGTGGCCGAGCACGGTGACCAGCGGCTGGCCCTGCGGCGGCCGGGGGGTGATCGAGGGTCCACGGACCGAGAACCACCGGCCCTCGAAGTCGATGTAATGCAGCCGGTCGCGGTCGAGGAACCGGCCGGTGGCGACGTCGCGGATCTCCGCGTCGTCCTCCCAGCTGTCCCAGAGCCGGCGGACCACCTCGACGTGCTCACTCGCCTCGTCGAACGTCTCGGTGATGTAGGCCTGGATCTCGGGGGTGCCGAAGGTGTCGGGGTGCAGCGGCGGTTCGGGCGCCCGGCGGCCGATGTGCAGAGCCTCCCGGGGCCGGCTGGCCTGGACCCGCCAGCCGGCCCGGCCGCCGCTGACGAAGTCCAGGGTCGCGATGGCCTTGGAGATGTGGAACGGTTCGGTGCTCAGCGTCGACACGCTCGGCACCAGACCGATCCTGGAGGTCAGTGGGGCCACCCGGGAGGCGATGAGCACCGCGTCGAGCCGGCCGCGCACCAGGTCGGTGCGGCCGTCCGGGGCGCCGTCGATCTGGGTGGACTGCAGGTTCAGGGCATCCTCGAACGTCACGAAGTCGAGCAGACCGCGCTCGGCCTCCCGCACCAGGTCGGTCCAGTAACCCGGGGTGAACAACTGTGTCGGCCGGGCCGACGGTGCCCGCCTGCTCCGTCCAGGGCGACGGCGAGATGCAGCGGATCGTTCTCGGACATCGTGATCACCGCTTTCTGTGGGGACGCGGCCCGCGCACGCGCCGGATCAGCGGGTGGCGGCGAATCGGGAATCGGGACGTGTGCCGTCGAGGGCCAGCTCGGCGAGCACGGCGCCGATGGCCGGGACGAACTTGAAACCGTGGCCGGAGAATCCCGCCGCCACGACCACCGGGCCGTGGCGGTCCAGAACGAAATGGCTGTCCGGCGTCGTCGTGTACGTGCAGCTGATCGGATGGCAGACATCCGGGTTCACACCGGGCAGCCACTGCCGGACGTACTCCCGCAACGCGGCGAGCTGGGTCGGTTCCGCGGCGAAGTCCCGCTGGTCCGGGTCGACCACCGGGCCGGAGCCGTGGAAACCGACCTTGACGCCCTGGCCCGGGGTGTGCAGCCCGTAGACACCGCCGTGGAAGGCATCGAACTCCCGCGTTCCCGCGCCGAACAGATGCACGAAACTCGGCCACGGGTCCGCCCCGTCCGCCCCGTCCGTCCGGTCGGTTCTGGAGGGGATGAGCGGGGCGAAATACGCGGGCTGCTCCTGGGTGACGCGCAGCGTGGGCAGCGCCACGAGGCCGTCGAGCAGCGTCGTCGTCCAGGCTCCGGCGGCGGCGACGACCCGTCGGGCGAGGTACACGTCATCGTGGGTGTGGATCTCGACGGCATCGTCGCCCCGCACGGTGAGGGCACGCACCGGTGTCTCGTGTCGCACCTCGGCGCCGTGGCGAGCCGGATGTAGCCGACGTCGGGATAGACGAGGCGGAAGATCCGGGACGCCCCGTGTGAGGCGCCTCGGGTGTGCCCGGCGGCGAACCGTTCGAGCAGCACCGTCTCGACCCCGCGGCGGGCCAGCTGCCAGGCGGCGGCCGACCCCATGGCCCCGCCGCCGAGCACCACGACATCCACCCGCTGGACGCTCACACCAGACAACTCCCCCCGGGTCCAACACCTACGCGATGCGGCGCTCGGCCCGCGGATAGGCGAGCGGACAAAGGATCTGGTCCAGAAAACTAGACCGCGACGAGGGCTTTGTCCATGGTCCCGCTTTTGGTCGGCCAAAAGCAGCCGCGGTTTGTTGTTGCTTTGTGTCTCGAATATTTCTGTGGTCGCGGGTGTCTGGTCCGCCGGTGTGGATCAGGGCATGATGTGGCCGCGGAGTGCCGCTATTCCTGGTGGGAAAAGCCATGCCGATGGCCGGTTCGTCGACGGTCGGTCCGCCTCCCGGCCTGGGGACGCGGCTCGGCCAGGATGTCAGTTCCCCGGGGCGAGCCACGTGGCTGTGGACAGGGTGCGCGTCGACGGGCCGTCGGGATCGTCCGCGGGCCGGTCGCCGCGGCTGACGGCCCGCTCGGCGATCCGCCAGCCGCGCGGGACGCGGACCACGGTGTCCTGGTAGTCGCCGGAGCCGGCCGTGCCGTCACCGCGGATGATCAGGTATTTCGCCCACACCCGCAGCGTGTCGTCGTCGATCCGGTGGACGACGATGTCGGTGGTGTGATGCGGGAACATCACCCGGTCGGCGGCGAATCCGTCGAGAATCCGGTCCACGGGACCCCGGCGAGCGTCGCGTCGTCGGTGTACGCCGCCGGTGTGGTCGCCGCCGCGGCGTTGTCGAACAGGTGCGCATGACGGGCGAGCAGTTCGCTCACCTCGGCGTAGGTCGCCGCGTCGACCGGCACGATCCGCACCTGCGCGACCGTGGAGCGCACGACGTTCGGATGATCCCGCGCGTGCGGGTCCGGTGTGATCGGGGTCGGGGTGTGCGCGGCGCAGGCGTCTACGCCCATGGAGCGGTCCCGTCGGTGATGACGGCCGGTCCGCCGTGGCGCGGATGCACGGTCCGCGTGGCCACCCGCCAGCCGTCGGCTGTCTCGACGAGGCTGTCGACGGCGTCGGCACTCGCGACGCTGCCGTCACCGGCGATCGTCAGCAGCCGACTCCACGCGGCCAGGCCACCGGGAACCCGCTTCACCTCGGTGTTGACGGTGTGATGGGCGGGGGAGGGCGGTGACCGGGTCGAGGTCCGGCGGGTCGAGGAACACCTGGGCCAGCAGACTCGCGTCGCCGGTGTCGATCGCATGGCCGTAACGCGCCAGGACCTGCACCACCGCGGCGGTCTGTTCGCCGGTCGCGTCCGGTAGCGCCGCGAACGCGGTGTACGTCCGCGGCAGGGTGTGCTGACGCACCCGGACATCGGCATGGTCGCGCACACCGCCGGGCGGATGGCCGCCGGCGCGCAGATGCCCCGCGATGTGATCTGTCGTCATGACCGGCACGTTAATCCGCCCGGCGGGGTCCGTGCTCCTTTGTTACCGAAATATTTCTGCCGCGGGTGATCGTGTTCTCCGGTCATCCATCCGGAAAACTCGACGATTCTGGCTTTCTTCTTTGTCGCCGTCGGGTGTGGCCGAACCGACCGCTCGAGTTGGCGGCGGGGAAGCGGCGCGCGACTATCGCCGGGTGTGACTTGGCTGTCTGACGTGATCGAACGGTGTCCGCGCGGGCGCCGGTCGGGGAGCGAGGAGCGGTACTTCCGGTCGGACATCGAGGGCCTGCGCGCGGTCGCGGTGCTCCTGGTCGTTCTCGACCACGCGGCTCTGGGCGTTCCCGGCGGATTCGTGGGCGTCGACGTCTTCTTCGTGATCTCCGGTTTCCTCATCACCCGGCAACTGCAACGGGAACGGGCGAGGACCGGTCGGATATCGCTGCCGCGCTTCTACGCACGCCGGGCACGGCGCATCATCCCCGCGGCCGCCCTGGTGGTCGTCGTGACGACCCTCGCGTCGTGGATCTGGCTGTCGCCGCTGCGGCTGCAGACCATCGCCCACGAGGGGATATGGGCGATTCTCTCGGTCATCAACCTCGTGTTCGCCCGCGAGGCGACCGACTACTTCCATGCCGGCGGCGCACCGTCTCCGTTCCTGCACTTCTGGTCGCTGGCGGTGGAGGAACAGGTCTACCTCGTCTGGCCGGTGCTGATCGTCGTCGCCGTCGCCGCAGCGGCCCGCCTGCGTGCCCTGGGCCGGTGGCGGGCGGCGGACGAGACCGGACGGGCACATCCGCGCACCGCGGATCGAGCGGTGCTCCTGGTCTTCCTCGCCGTCGCCGCGAGCTCGTTCGCGCTCAACGTGATCGTCACCGGGCGGTCGGCGCCGTGGGCGTACTTCGGCGGACCCACCCGGATCTGGGAGCCCGCGGTGGGCGCGGTGGTCGCGATCTGCGGGGAGGGCCGCGGGCGGCTGGGTCCGGTCCTGGCGTCGCTGCTGACCTGGGTGGGTCTGGCCGGGATTCTCACCGCCGCCCTCCTGCTGGACGGGGGCGTGCCCTACCCGGGTGTCGCCGCGTCGCTGCCCGTGCTCGCCACCGCCTGCGTCATCGCCGGTGGTGGCGCCGCCGCGACGCACGGCGCCGGGCTGGTGCTCGACCGGGCACCGCTGCGGCTGCTCGGCCGGCTCAGCTACTGCTGGTATCTCTGGCACTGGCCGCTGCTGCAGATCTGGGCGCAGGCGGCCGACCGTCCACTGTCCACCGCCCAGCGGTCGGCGGCCGCGGCGGCGTCGCTGCTGCTCGCCGCGCTCACCTACCGGCTGGTGGAGAGACCGGCCCGGTCCCGGCCGGTGCTGGTCCGCCGCCCGCTGCTGGGCCTTGGCTTCGGCGCGTCGTGTGTGGCGGCGGCCGGTACGACCTCGATCCTGGCCGCCGCCCTGGTCACGGTGCCGGCAGCGACCGTCGCGGCACCGGCGCGTCCGCTGGGGAGCCCGGCGGTCGCACCGACGGCGGCCGCCGAGAGCGTGCTGCGGGCGGCGCTGGTCAGGCTGTCGGCGGAGCCCGGCTTCGACGGGGTCACGGCGGGCCCGCTCACCTCGTCGCTGCGGCGTGCGCTTCGGGTCGACCGGCTGCCCTCGGACCTCACCCCCACCCTGGACGGTGCGCGGGACGACCACCAGGCGAACCGGTGCCTCGCGATGTTCACGCAGACCGCGCCGACCGGCTGTGTCGTCGGGGATCCGTCCGGGTCGAGGACGGTCGTGCTGTTCGGCGACTCGCACGCCAGCCAGTGGTCCGCGCCGCTGGACGCGGTCGGGAAGCAACGGCACTGGCGGGTCGTCCTGTTCGCCAAGGCCGACTGCCCGCCGGCGCCGTATCCGGACTACTTCGAGGACGCTCTCGGCCGCACGTACACAGAGTGTGACACCTGGCGGGCCGCCGTCCTGCGAAAGATCGTCCAGCTGCGGCCGAACCTGGTCGTGGTCGGCTCGCAGGCACGCGCGCAGCTGGCTGGTCAGGGCCCGGCGGCGATGACCGGGCTGATGCGAGACCTGCGCGCGACCGGCGCCGGCGTCGCCTTCCTGCGGGACACCCCGTTCCCCGGGTTCAACGTCCTGGACTGTCTGGCCCGGCATCCGTCGAAGATGTCGGCGTGCGCGGTGTCGATCGCGGCGTCGAGGCTGACCTCGGCGGCCCGGGAGATCGACAACCGGGGGGCTCGTGACGGCGGCGCGCTGCTAATCGACCCGACCGGCTGGCTGTGCACCGCCGACGGCTGCCCGCTGGTCGTCGGGAACACGCTCGTCTACCGCGACTGGAGCCACCTCTCGGACACCTACGCGCGGCTGCTCGCCCCCTATCTCGGACCAGCGCTGGCCGCCGCGCTGCACAGCGCCCCCACCCTGGCGTCCGCGCGGCAGGTCGGCGCACAGGGCGGTGAGCACCTACGTCCCGTCGAGCACGAGTCGGTGCGACAGGTGGACGCGGCGGATGCGGGGGATTGACCTGGAGCGCGCTCGAAGGTGAAGACTGCGTGGTGGCGCGGTGCCGGCGTGGTCGGGCGCCGGCTGATCCCTCATCGGAGAGGACTTCGTCCAGGATGCAGTTCAAACAGCTTGGTCGTTCCGGTCTGTCCGTGTCGCGTCTGTGCCTGGGCACGATGAACTTCGGCCCGCTGACCAGCGAGGCCGACGCCCACACGATCATGGATGCGGCGCACGGGTACGGCATCAACTTCTTCGACACCGCCAACGCCTACGGTCTGCGCTCGGCCGGCACCTCGGGTCAGGGCGAGGGCCGGGGTTACACCGAGTCGATCATCGGTCGCTGGTTCGCGCAGGGCGGTGGGCGCCGGGAGCGCACGGTGCTGGCCACCAAGGTCTACGGGGCCATGGGGGAGTGGCCCAACGAGGGTCGGCTCTCGGCGCTGAACATCCGCCGGGCGCTGGACGCGAGCCTGACCCGGCTGCAGACCGAGTACATCGACCTCTACCAGTTCCACCATGTCGACCGCGACACCCCGTGGGACGAGATCTGGCAGGCCATCGACGTCGCCGTCACGGCCGGCAAGATCCTTTATGTCGGTAGCAGCAACTTCGCGGGCTGGCACATCGCGCAGGCGCAGGCCGCCGCGGCGAAGCGCAGCACGTTCGGCCTGGTCAGCGAGCAGCCGATCTACAACCTGCTCACCCGGGAGATCGAGCTCGAGGTGCTGCCCGCCGCCGCGCACTACGGCGTGGGTCTGCTGCCGTGGTCGCCGCTGCAGGGCGGGCTGCTCGGTGGTGTGGTGCGCAAGGAACGTGACGGCCGGCGGCGTCTCGAGGGTCGCGCCGCGCAGACCCTGGCGGCCAAGCGGCCGCAGATCGAGGCCTTCGAGGACTTCGCCGCCGAGCTCGGCCACGAGCCCGGGGACGTCGCGCTCGCCTGGCTGCTGCACCAGCCGGCGGTCACCGCGCCGATCGTCGGCCCACGCGTCCAGCAGCAGCTGGACGACGCCGTCCGGGCGCTCGAGGTCCAGCTGGACGACAAGGCGCTCGCCCGCCTCAACGAGATCTTCCCGGGCTACCGGACCGCCCCCGAACACTTCGCCTGGTAGCGCACCGCATCCGCCGCGTCCGCCGCGTCGTTGCGGGACGGGGCTGAGCGCGCCCGCGTGACGGCGCGACGCGGGCGCGATCACCTCGCCGAGGAGCCGCACCGGCCGTGGCTAGTGGTCGGGCAGGACGCGCAGGCAGTCCCCGGGGCGCACGATGAGGTCGGACGGGGCGCAGGTGGGGCTGTCGAAGGGGACGATGGCCGCGATCACCGGCTTGCCGGAGGCCGCGTCGATCAGGTGCACGGGGGCGCCGGCGCCGTCGTCGCGATGGCGATCGCCCCACTGCATGAGGCCGACGATGACGGGATACAGATCCCACGCCTTGGCGGCGGGGTGGTACTCGTGACGTTCGCGGTCGCCCTCCTCGCGGTAGGGCACGCGCTCGAGGAGCCCGTCGCGGGTCATGCTCCGCAGGCGCTGGCTGAGCACGGACGGCGAGACGCCCAGGTGTCGTTGGAAGTCCTCGAAGCGACGTACCCCGTTGAACGCCTCGCGCAGGACGACGATGGTCCACCGCGATCCCACTACCTCGAGCGCCTTCGCGATGGAGCAATTGTCAAGATCGACATCTGTCCATTCCACGAGGGCCATCGTACCCCCTGACTTCTGATCGAGAAGTGAGCTAGTCTCCTGGCTAGGAAAATCGAAGTCAGGGGAGTCGCGGATGGGCTACGACACGTACGAGACGCTCACGGTCAGGCGCGAGGCGGGGGTCGCGTTCGTCGTCTTCGACCACCCACCGCTCAACCTGTTCGACGAGGCGCTGATCGCCGATCTCGACCGTTTCCACACCGAGGTGCGGGCCGACGACACGGTGCGGGTCATCGTGTTCGAAAGCGCCAACCCGGAGTTCTACCTGGGGCACGGCGACATGCGTCTGGTCGTCGACCCGGCGGTGGCGCAGGGGTTCCTGGCGGGCCCCGGGCCGGGCCTGCTGGCGCGTTACCGGAGTCTGGAGCAGGTCACCATCGCCAAGATCGCCGGGAGCGTGCGTGGTAGCGGCCACGAGTTCCTGCTGACCTTGGACATGCGCTTCGCCGCCAGCGGGCAGGCGTGGTTCGGGCAACCCGAGGTGAGCCTTGGCATCCTGCCCGGCGGGGGCGGCACACAGCTGCTGCCACGTCTGCTTGGCCGTTCCCGCGCCCTGGAGATGATTCTGGGCTCGGACCTTCTCGACGCCGCGACCGCGCAGCGATACGGCCTGGTCAACCGGGCCCTGCCGGCAGCGGAACTCGACGGTTTCGTCGAGCGGCTGGCGCTGCGGATCGCCTCGCACCCCTGGCCCGCCGTCGCCGCGGCCAGGAAGGCGGTGGACGCCGCCGCGGTGCTGCCCCTCGCCGACGGGCTCACGGCCGAGGGCGAACTGCTCTGGTCACTGTTCACCGGCCCGGCCGCCGCCGAACGGTTCACCGTCGCCCTGGCCGCCGGCGCGCAGACCAGGGCCGGCGAACTCGACCTCGAGGGCCTGATCGACGAGCGGTTCGGGCCGACCACGGCCGGGGGGAGTCAGGGCGTCCTGACGATGACCTCATCGACGTAGCACCAGCTCCACCGCTCGCCGGGCTCGGCCGAGCGGGCGATGGGATGGCGGGCGGTCGCGGCATGCCGGCTGGCGTGCCGGCTGGCGTGCCGGTTGGGCGAGCTGTCGCAGCAGCCGATCCGCCCGCAGCCGCGGCACATTCGCAGGTGGACCCAGGTGCCGCCGGTGGCCAGGCATTCCTGGCAGCCGCGGATCGCGGCGGGCAGGTCGGTCACCGTGGCGGAGGCCAGGTGGGTACAGGGTTCGCTCATCCGCTCGGCTCCTTGGGGATACGCGGGTCGGCTCACCAGCCGATCCGGTGGGCCGGGCCGCCGATCGCTGACTCTACGAGACATGGGACGAGCGCCGACCCGCGTCCGGCCGCGCCGTGTGCTGAGGCGGCGCGGTGCGGGGGGTCGGGATAACCGGCGGCCTCGGGGGAACCGGGGGCGTGGTGGTGGCGACTGGCGGGCCGGGCCGGGGGGAGCCCTCGAGGGCGGCGAGTTCGGCGAGCCAGTGACCGGCCAGCTCCGTGTGCCCGGGGACGCTCGCGCTGGCGGTGAACGTCGCGCAGAGCTGGCCGTCCAGGCCGTACAGGGCGGCCGACAGGTGCTGGCGGCCCACGAGCATGGGCGCTATGCCGATCAGGGTGCTGACCGGGCGGCCAGCCACCGTGTAGGGACCCCACATCGTTCCCACGTTGCTTGTGAACAGGGCGGTGTCGGCCGGGCGGGCTCCGGCGGCCACCATCAGCGCGAAGGTGCGGGGGGATATGCCCGGCGGCGTTCTGTCCAGCATTCTGCGTTCGACCACGCCGAACCGGCCGTCCGCCTTGGCCCGCCGGGTCTGTGCGGCGACCAGGGCGAGCCGGCGCCGCGGATCGGCCTCGGTGCAGGGCAGCGGCACCCGCGTGGCCAGGGTGAAGTTGGACAGGACCTCCTGCTCGTCCGGGGTACGCACATTGATCGGCATCGCCGTGTAGAAGGCGCGTTGGCGAGGGATGCGCGTCATGGCGTGGCGGATGCGGCCGGCCCCGCGGGAGCGATCCGCCCCGGTGGGTGTGGGGGGCGTCCACTCGGGCAGGGACCAGGTGCGCACGGCGCCGGCGACCGCCGCGAGATAGACGTCGTTGACCGTGACGCTCTCGCGTCGGGCGATCCGCCGGAGCCGGTCCAGTTCGGTCAGCGCCCAGGTGTGCCGGGCGGCACCGCGCGGCGGCCCGCCCCAGGACGCGAGCTGGCGGGTGCGGGGCAGGCTGCGGGCGATGCTGGCGGCCATCCGCGCGTAGTCGCGGGCGTGCGGTACGTCGAAGGTCCGCAGTGTGCGCCGTGCCGCTCCGTGACCGTCGCCGAACAACAGGTGTAGCGCCTGGTGCGCGGCACTGCCGTCCTGATGGATGTGACTGAACCGGTAGACGATCGCGACCTCGGTGGGGCTGTGACCGCGCAGCAGCCAGAGCCGCCACAGCGGGCGTTCCAGGTCGAGCGGTCGGGTGGCGAGGTCGTCCAGCGCGGCCCGTAGGCCGCCCGCCGCACTGTAGGCGGGCAGGTCCACCACACCCACGTGGTAGTCGAGATCGAGGGCGTCGTCGTGCTGCCAGACGACGTCACCGGGTGCGGGGGCGGACGCGATCGGCCGCACGAGGCGCTCGGTGAGCGCCGGTGCCTCGGCGAGCCGTGCCGCGACGTGCGCGCGCAGGTCGCGTTCGGTCAGCCCGGGGTCCTCGACGCAGAGCACCACACCTCCCTCCAGGAACTCGCCGGGATACTGCAGCGTGAACGACAGGAATGCGCGGTCCCCGGTCGTCAGCGGCCTGCTGGTTCCTGACCTGGATCCGGCGACATGTGTCGATATCTGGGTCATTCCTGCCCCTCTCGGCGATATCCACCTCGGACGGAGGTGGAAAGTTCGGACGTGGTGGCATCGTCCATTTCTTCCGAAAGAATCCCGGTGCCCACGCGCAATCGTCCGTGTCCGCTCGGAAGTGTAGCCAGGTGTGGTCACCGGGCCCGGTAGGAATCGGGCGGAGTGTCAGCCCACCATCCCTGGAGGGAAAACCATGCCCACGACCGACACCTCGACGTCCGGCCCAGGCTCTGGTCTGCGGGAGTTCCTCGGCCACAAGCGCGCGGCCATCCAGGCTCGCGAGGAGGCGATCGCCGCGGGAACCTACGCCCTGCCCGTGGTGTCGCGGGCCCATTCGGTCGCCGAGGGGCGCAGCGGGGTGCGGCGCATCCGGGTCCGTGAGCATCAGATCCTCAGCGACTCGGCCCCCGACTACGCCGGGTTCGACCTCGGCCCCGGCTCACCCGAGCTGGTGCTGGGTGTGTTCGCCAGCTGCCTGACCCACGTCTTCGAGCAGGTGCCCCGGGAACCGCACCACATCACCTACCGGGCTGCCGTCACCTCGCCGGCACCCGCCGAGCGGATCGACGAGCTCTACCGGATCGTCGAGACGGAGTGCCCGCTGCTCGCGCTGTTCACGAACCCGCAGAAGATCACCGGCTCGAACAGTCGCCGCGTTCGCGTTCAGGTCGCGGCGACGATGGCGGTGGCGACGCGGTCGGGGTGGTCGTGGGGAAGGAACGTGCGGCCACCCGGGACGGTCTCGAAGGTCGCCGTGGCGAAGGCGGCGGCCAGTCGGCGGCCGAGGTCGACGCGGAAGAAGCGGTCGGCGTCGCCCCACAGGACGCGCACCGGCACGTCGATCTTCGCGAGCCGGCCCGAGACCTCGAGCAGGTCGGCCGGGTCGATGCCGCGGGCCAGTTTCGCCGCGTCGCGGCGGACGGCGGGCTGGGCCAGCGGCGCGACCCACGCCCGGGTCACCCGCGGGTCGAACGGCCGGCTCGCCAACGGGCCGAACGCCAGCGGGCTGTGCCGTAGCCGCGCCGACCGCAACCCCGGCACGAGCGCCGCGACCAGCGCCGGATGCCGTAGGAGCCGCACGAGCAGCGTGAACGGGAACGGCGGAAAGGTGTCGAAGGCATCGCAGTTGGTCAGCACCACGCGGCCGATGCGGGTGGCGTCGGTCGCCAGGACGAACTGGGCGATCGCGCCACCGGTGTCGTTGCCGACCAGGGTGACGTCGCGCAGGTCCAGCGCCACCAGGAAGTCGAGGACCAGCCGGGCGATGCCGCGGGGGGTCAGGTCCGCCTCGGGACGCATCGGCGTGGGGTGGGCGCCGAGGGGGAGGGTCGGTGCGTAGCTGCGCACGCCCTGCTCGGCGAGGCGGGCGGCCACGGCCTCCCACAGCTGCCCGTCGACGAGCAGCCCGTGCAGGAACACCACCGGCGGACGGTCGCTGTCGCGCGGGCCGGCCGTCCGGTAGGAGATCTGGCCCTGCGCGAGGTCGAGGACAGCGGCGTGCGGTGCGACATCCATGGCAGAAAACATACGGACTGACTGTATGTAAATCAATCCCGGGTGGGAGCGGGCAGAATCGAGCTCGTGCCCGCGCTGCCGGATCCGGATCCGAGACCACCACGGCGCCGCCAGGCGGACCGGTCCGCGGCGACGCGCACGGCGCTGATCACCGTCGGACGCCGACTGTTCGCGCGGCAGGGTTTCGCCGCGGTCACCACCGAGGCGCTCGTGGCCGCGGCCGGGGTGAGCCGCGGGGCGCTCTACCACCAGTTCGTCGACAAGACCGCGCTGTTCGCGGCCGTGGTCGAGGCGGTCGAGGCGGACGTCGCGGCGCGCATCGCCGCCGAGGTGTCGGCCGCCGGCAGCACCGACCCGGTCGAGGCGCTGCGCCTGGCCGCCCGCGCCTGGCTGCGGATCTGCGTCGAGGCGGAGGTGCACCGGGTGGTCCTGTTGGACGGGCCGTCCGTGCTGGGCTGGGCGCGGTGGCGGGAACTGTGCCAACGCCATGTCTTCGGTCTGGTCCGCGACGTGCTGGCGGCCGGTATGGACGCTGGACGCATCAGCGCGCAGCCGGTGGACCCCCTCGCTCATCTGCTGATGGGCGCCAGCGACGAGGCCGCCCTCTACATCGCCCGTGCCGACGACCCCGCGACCGCGCGCGCGGAGATGACAGCAGCCCTCGACCATCTCCTCGACGGCCTCACCCGCCAGTAGAACAGGGCGGTGGCCGAGCCGGTCGAACCGTCGAACCTCGGCTCTGGTCGTTCACACCCCATTCCGACACCGCGACCGGGACGCCCCGCCTGGCGACCCGGTCGGCCCAGGCGGCTGATACCCAGCGGCTCACCGTGCGGCCCCAGCTTGTCGGGATCACGCAGCGTGCCGTTGTCACTCAGGCTGATGGGTGACGCGCCTGGCTGGAGCGGACACGCGGAGCGCATTTGTTGCTGAACTGTTGCGGGGTATTGCGCTCGGGCCGAGCAATGGTGTGGCATCAGACCAACAGCATTCCTGCGGTGATCAACAAAGGGTCGGGAGCGAAACGTGAGGTTTCTGGCGATCACCCTGATCGTGCATGCTCCTGACCCGTTGACCGGGGTGCGCAGCTCGACCACCGAACGACTGCGGGCGGTGGTCGACGGCGCGGTGCTGGCCGAGGAGCTCGGATTCGACGGGTTCGGGGTGGGGGAGCGCCATGAGCGGCCGTTCATCTCGTCGTCGCCGCCGGTGGTGCTCAGCCACATCGCGGCCCGCACGGCCACCATTCGGCTGTTCACCGCGGTCACGACGCTGAGCCTGCTCGACCCGGTGCGGGCCTACGAGGACTACGCCACCCTCGACCAGCTCTCCGGCGGGCGCCTGGAGCTGATGGTCGGCAAGGGCAACGGCGCGGCGCAGGCGGAGCTGTTCCACGTCACGGCCGAGGATCAGTGGGACCGTAACCGCGAGTCCTACGAGCTGTTTCGCCGGCTGTGGCGGGAGGAGAAGGTCACCTGGTCCGGCCGGTTCCGCCCGCCGTTGCACGAGGCCGAGACCTGGCCGCGGCCGTTGCAACCGGAGCTCCGCATCTGGCATGGCAGCGCGACCAGCGAGGCCTCGGTGGAGCTCGCCGCCCGCTACGGCGACCCGTTGTTCTCCGCGAACGTGACCAATCCCGTGGAGCCGTACGAGCGGCTGGTCCGCCACTACCGGCAACGCTGGGTGGATCACGGGCACGATCCGGCCGACATTCTCATCGGCGCGGGAACCGCCGGCTATTACGCCGCCCGCCGCTCGCAGGACGCGATCGCCCGCTACCGGCCGATCTTCGACGCGCGCACGGCGCTGCAGCGCGGGCTCGGCCAGACGCCGGTCTTCCCGACACTTGAGGACGCCATCGCCCGCAGCTCGATCCTGGTCGGCAGCCCGCAGCAGATCATCGAGAAGGTGCACTGGTATCACGAGCGGCTCGGCCACGAGGTGATGCACCTGCCCATCGACGCCGACGGCCTCACCCCGGCCGAGCACCGGGCGACACTGGAACTGTTCCACGCCGAGATCGCCCCGGTCCTGCGCGCCGACATCCCGAGCCGACCGTTTCCCGCCCCGGCGTCGTCGGTATGACCACGGCCAGCGAGGCGACCAGCCCGGAGTTTCTCTGGTACATCCCGAACGAGGTCCGGCCCGGGCATCGCGGCGACGACGCGGTGGCCGACCACAACAGCCTGGACACGCTGACCGGGCAGGCCGTCGCGATCGAGCGGTACGGCTTTCGCGGTGCGCTGCTGGGCGCCGGGTGGAGCCGGCCGGACACCTTCACCGTCGCCACGGCGCTGGTGGCGCGCACGACCAGCTTCGAACCGCTGATCGCCGTGCGCCCCGGCTACTGGCAGCCGGCGCACTTCGCCGCCGCGGCGGCCACGCTTGACCAGCTCTCCGGGGGACGGGTGCGCATCAACATCGTCTCCGGTCAGGACGAGCTCGCGGCCTACGGTGATCGGGCGGGGGACCAGGCCGCGCGCTACGCGCGCACCGGTGAGTTCCTGCGGCTGGTCCGCCGGCTGTGGACCGAACGCGAGGTCACCCACCGCGGCGAGTACTTCCAGGTGAGCGACTCGTCGCTGGCCGCCCAGGTGCGGGCCCGCCCGGGCCGGCCCCATCCAAGGCTCTACTTCGGTGGTGCCTCCGCCGCCGCCGAGCGGGTCGCGGCCACCGAGGCCGACGTCCAGCTGTTCTGGGGTGAGCCCCGCGACGACATCGCCGCACGCATCGCCCGGCTGCGCGACCTGTCGACGCGACTGGGCCGTGCGCACCCGCCGTTGGAGTTCGGGCTGCGGATCACCACCGTTGTGCGGGACACCACCGCGCAGGCCTGGGCGGACGCCGAGGCCAAGGTCGCGGCGCTGGCGGCCGCCCACCGCCAGGGGAACATCCCCGAACGCCACGATCCCACCCAGGCCGTGGGCCAGCGTCGGCTGCTCGACCTGCACGCCCGCGGCGACGTCCTGGACGACAACCTCTACACCGCGCCGGGCCGGATCGGCGGCGAAGGCGCCGGCACCACCTGGCTGGTCGGCTCCGCCGCGGACGTCGCCCGTTCCCTTCGCCGGTACGCCGAGCTGGGTATCACCCATTTCATCCTGTCGGACACGCCCTACCTGCGGGAGATCGAACGGCAGGGCAGCCATCTGCTGCCGCTGCTCACCACCCGTTGACCGCCGCGGCGTCGGCCCAGCCGACGAAGCCGAAACCGAGGTCGACCACCCGGCCAGATCAGACGCGCACGACGGTGATGACTCGTCCGCTCGGGCTGGACGTGTGCTGGACGCCGAGTTCGGTGGCGAGTCTCTTGCGTTCCGCGGGCCGCTGATCGAAGATCACCAGGGTGCCGGTGGGTAGCCCGAGGCGCAGCAGGTAGCCGTTGAGCTGCTTGATACCGGCACGTGTCGGGTCACTTCCACCGGGTCGGTGCGTCTTGATTTCCAGCGCCTCACGCTGTACTACGGGATTTCCGTCGAGATCGGTGTGGTGCCAGCGGATGAGGAGGTCGATCGCACCGCGGCCGACGCCATATTCGCGGTCAACGAAACCGCTGCCGTTGATGGCACGGTCCAGGTAGCCCAGGAGGGTGATGTGTGGTGTCACCTCCCGATAGGGCTGGTCGGCGTCGACAAGGTCCTCCGTTCGATGCCAGAAATCACTGAAACGCTGGAGGAGGCCGTCAAGGTCGAGCCGACCGTCGGGTAGGACGAACGAGTGCGGTTGTGGTGCACCGAGAACACCTTCGAACAGGCCGTCCGCGAGGACACGGGTGATCACGTTGCGGTAGATCGGGTTGGCGACCTCCACCGCGGACGCGGTACGCCTGATCAATCCGAGATCGATCGTGTACTGGAGATCGTCCGAGAAAGGGTTGAACCGTACCTGGGTGCCAGCGAGAACAGGTTCGATGATCCGTCGGACGCGAGGGTCGTGAAGCCGTTCGAGGAGCGAGTCGAGGTGGGTCTCGCGGGCAATGGTGAGCCGCTCGGCGGCCCCATCAATGTGTTCGGTCGTAATGGGGACCGCGGGGAGGATCCGCATCCGGTCCACAATCTCGTAGGCCAGCGCGTTGATAAGCCATGGCTGGCCGAGGGTGAGGTCGTAGGCGCGTTCGACGGCTTGGCGGGTGAATGTCTGGCCGGTCTCCGCGGTGTGCTGGGAGTAGAGCTCGTGAACCTCGTCGAGGGTGAAGTCGTGCAGCCGCAGCGACGTGACCTTGATATTGAACGGGCTTGGTGACGAAAGCCGGGTCTGGCCGTCGGTCGCCGTGACACGGTAGTCGCGGACATCTCGCAGGCCGCAGAGGGCGATGGCGGACGGGAAACCGCCGGGTCGGTCGCGGTAACCGTCGCGTAGTTGGCCCAGGACGCTCAGCAGAGTCCGTCCTGTCAGCGCGTCGACCTCGTCGAGAAACAGGACCAACGGCCGTGGGCAGGCCTGCGCCCACCCGGCGAACGCCTCCGAGAGAAGCCCTTCCGGCCAGACGTCGGGCCAGGGGGGTGGTCGCAACTCGGGGGGGAGATGGACGCGCGCGGTCTGCCGAGCCCGGGTGAGGATCGCCCGGGTGGCGGCTCCGACGTCATCCGGCCACGGCCGGCCGGCCTCCATCGACAGCACGACAGCCGCCTGAGTGCCAGCCGTGGTCAGTTCGGCGGCGAGGGCCTGCAACGCTGTCGTCTTACCGGTCTGTCGCGGGGCGTGCAGGACGAAGTACTTCCGGGCCGCGACGAGCGCCGGCACCTCGGGTAGCCGCTCGGCGGCGGTGATCATGTAATGGTCGCCTGGCACGCAGGGGCCCGTCGTGTTGAAGGATCGGGCCACCTCCACCACCTCCCGCCTGTGCGTGACTGACCCGCACTCTACGAGATCGTCGGCGGTGAAACCGGTGTGAAGGGGTGGTGATACCGCCGCTGCCTAACGTTCTCCCAGTCCTGATCCCCGTATGGAAAGGAGCGGCTGTGACCAGCATGCCCGCGGTCCAGGCCAGTGGTCTGGTCAAGAAGTTCGGCGCGGTGCGCGCCGTCGACCACATCGACCTCGAGGTGCGCACCGGGGAGATCTTCGGTGTACTCGGGCCCGTAACTGGTCAGGTCTCGTAGATCGTTTGTTTTTTGTTCCT
>NZ_CADCWS010000061.1 GCF_902806475.1 Candidatus Frankia nodulisporulans | reverse complement strand
ACCTTTCCCAGCTCCACGGATTCCGCCGAGCCGGCCCCGCAACCAAGCCGGAAGAAGTCCCCGGGTGGCCCGGCGAAGCGGCCCCAGCTGCGCAAGCCGCTGCGGACGGCCCTGCTCACCCTGCACATCATCGTGAGCGTCGGCTGGAACGGCGTCGCGTTCTGCCAGCTGGTCCTCGCCAGCACCGCCGCGATCGATCCGGATCTGCGGCACCCGGCCTATGAACTGATGCACGTCATCGACCGGACCCTCGACATCCCGCTGGCGCTGCTCACCCTGATCACCGGTGTCGTGCTGTCGGTGAAGACCCGCTGGGGCCTGCTGCGGCACTGGTGGATCGTGGTGAAGCTGAGCATCACCGTGGTGGCCGTGATCAGCGGAGGGGCGGTGATCCGCACACTGATCGTCGCCTCCGTCAAGCACAGTGCCACCGCGGCGGCCGGCTATCCGGCCCAGACCGTGGCGCTGGTCGTCTGCGGCACGGTGATGAACCTGCTGTTCATCACCGCGACCGTGCTGTCGACCACGAAGCCATGGGGCCGCACCCCGCGTGGGCGCCGCGAGGCGCGGGCTCTCGCGGCGACGCCACGGCCGCAGCCCCCGAACCCCCACTCGCGTCCTCGGTGCTGCCAGCAGCGTCCTGACGGCCGCCGCGGCCAGGCCAGGCCGGGCCCCGACCCCCGGCCAACGGGCAGCCGGGCAGCCGGGCAGCCGGGCAGCCGGGCAGCCGGGCGACGATCAGTGCCGACCAGGCACGCGGCCGATGTCGGCGTCGGACAGGGCGCGGATCGCGAGGCGGTCGGCGAAACGCTCGATGATCGCCCCGACCGGCCAGCGCTCCACCTCGGCGATCAGGCGCGTGGCCTCCGCCTCCGCGTCGGCGGCCGGCCACCCCTGCGCGTCGAGACTGTGGCACAGCGCGTCGCGATAGTCGTCTTCGGTGATTCCGGGCAGATGGCGCACCATGGCCGTGGTGGTGCCGTAGTGCGAGCCAAGACCGACGAAGACCCGGCCGCACTCGCATCGCCCGTGCGGACGGTCCAGATGCAGATCGCAGAATGCACGCAGGGTGACGAGCTCGCCTTCCACCGCCCAGTGGAAATCGTCGACGCGCAGGCCCTACCCGTACGCCGTGGCCGTGAGAAGTTTCATGACCGCAAGCTCCTCGTGGTCGCCCGACCGCTTCCGGATGGGAAGCGGATGCCCTGCGGGTCTACGAGAAGACAATCATCCCCCACCGACAAAGTCTCGAACTACCCACGATCGCGGTACTCTCGGGCCACCTCGTGAGCGGCCCTCCAGAGGACGGGCGGATAATAGCCCGGTTGAGCGGGAGCGACGGGAGGATCACTTTACGTGACCATCTCGCACCCCACCCCGAGAGTGCGTGAACGGGCCTGGCTCGTCGCCGACGCGGTGACCTGGCGTGGGCTGCTCCACCTGCTGCTGAACCTGCCGTTGTCGCTGGTCGGGTTCGTTGTCGTGACCGTGGTGATCTCCCTCGGTGTGGGCCTGGCCGTCACGGTTGTCGGCATTCCGGTGCTGGTCGCGGGGCTGCGGATCTGCCGGGCGTTCGGCTCGCTGGAGCGGGCCAGGGCGCGCCGTCTGCTGGGCCTGCGCATCCCTACCCCTTCCCACCCCCCGTCCCGGCGTCCCGGCCAGCGCGGGCCGGGGCTTGCCACGCTGGGCGACCCGGTCGCCTGGCGGGAGGCGCTGTTCCTGTTCATCCGGCTGCCGTGGGGCATCCTGAGTTTCGTGGCGGCGCTGCTGCTGCTCACGGTCGCCTGGGTGGTGCTGCCCGGGGCGACCCGGATGCTGGTGGCCGTCGACCGGGCGATGGTCACCGGTCTGCTCGCCCCGTCAGCGCGGGTGGAACAGCGGGTGCGCGAGGCCACGGCGAACCAGCGGGCGGCCCGGGACGCCGCCACCGACCTGCGGCGGATCGAACGCAACCTGCATGATGGGGCGCAGGCCCGGCTCGTCGCCCTGGCCATCGGCCTGGGCATGGCCAAGGAGATCCTCGCCGAGGATCCCCAGGCCGTGGCCGAGATGATCGCCGAGGCGCACGGCGAGGTGAAACTCGCCCTGGTCGAGCTGCGGGATCTGTCCCGCGGTATCAACCCGGCGATCCTCACCGACCGCGGCCTGCCCGCGGCGCTCGCCGCCCTCGCCGATCGCTGCACCGTCCCGACCCTGGTGACGGTGGAGCTGACCGCGAGGCCGGCCGCCGCGCTCGAGGGCATCATCTACTTCACCACCGCCGAGCTACTGACCAACATCAGCAAACACAGCCAGGCCACGGACGCCACTGTCGACCTGCACCGCGCCGATGACGGCTCGCTGCGGCTGCGGATCGGTGACGATGGCATCGGCGGCGCGGATCCGCGCGGCGGCAGCGGCCTGACCGGCCTCGGTGAGCGCATCGCCGGGATCGACGGGTCGATGACGGTCGACACCGACGGCGGTCACGGTCCGTTTCCCCTGGCAGGACGCCCCGGAGGAGCCGGCTCGCTGAGGGCCGACCCGGACTACTGCCCGTCGGTGGCCGCGGCGACCCGCGCCGTAGCCGGGCCACGTCCGCCGGCATCGGGCTCGGGCTCTGACGGCGAGCTCCGGCACCGGATCTCGCCGTCAGAGGCTGCCGAGTACCCGGGTGACCCGGATCTCCAGCACGACCCGCAGCGGGTTGACCCGCGGCTCGCGGTAACGCTGGGCGTAGCGGCGTTCGGCATCGGCGACGCTGTCCGGGTCGTCGCGCACGACGGCGAGCCCCTCCAGGGTCGACCACCGTCGTCCGTCGATCTGGCACAGTGCCACGACGGTGCCGGCCGCGGGACCGTCCGCGATGATCCGGGCCTTGCGGGACCGCCCGGAGGTGATCACCCGGGCGGTGGCCGTGGCCAGGTCAAGGGTGGCGCCGACCGCGACCACGTGCACCCCGCCGGCGGGACGCACGGTCGTCAGGCTGCACAGCTGCCGTTCCCGCCAGAACTCGGCGAACGCCGCGCCGCGGTCCGCCAGCACCCGCGGCCCGTCGAACCCGCCCGTCATCGCACGCCGACCGTCGGGGCGGCGAAGCCCAGGCGACGGTCGGCGAGCACCGGAAACGCGGCGCGCACCGTGGCCGGACCATCCCGGTCGAGGGTGGCCACCACCGTCCCCGGTGCGGCGTCGCCCTCGGCGAGCACTGTTCCCCACGCGTCGATGACCAGGCTGGTACCCGCCAGCTCCCGGCCGGCGTGGCGGCCCGCCAGGTTGCAGGCGACGAGCTGCGTCTGGTTCTCGATCGCCCGGGCCCGGGCGAGGACCCGCCAGTGTTCGACGCGGGCCGCGGGCCACGCGGACACCACCGCGACCAGCTCGGCACCGTCGTCGGCCAGCTGCCGGAAGAGTTCGGGGAAACGCAGGTCGTAGCAGGTGGCCAGACCGATCCGGCCGAGCTCGGTCGACACCGCGCGCACGTCCGTGCCCGGGGTCAGCAGCCGGGTCTCCGCCCCGTCATGGCCGAACAGATGAACCTTGCGATAGGTGTGCAGGATGTCCCCGCCGGGGCCGACGAGCACCGCGGTGTTGTGCAGCGCACCGTCGTCGGCCCGTTCGACCAGGCTGCCCGCGACCAGGTGGAAACCGCGTTCCCGGGCGACCTCGCGCAACGCGGTCAGCGTCGGGCCGGTCAGCGGCTCGGCCTGCGCGTCGTAGTCGGCGACGTGGAAGAACCCGGTGGCCCACAGTTCGGGCAGCACCACCAGGTCCGCCTCGACCCGGCGCAGCTCGGCGAGCACCCGGCGCACCCGGTCGGCGGCGCTCTCCTCGTCCGGGCAGGCCAGCTGCAGGCAGACGACCCGCACCGGGTCAGCCGACACCGAGCATGGCCTTCCACTGCTGGGCGCTGGACGGGCGGAACACGTGGTTCATCCGCTTGACGACCGGCAGGTCCTCGGACGACTTCGGCGAGTACTGGTGGCCGGGAAAGACCGTGGTGGCGTCGGGCAGCGCCGCGAGGCGACGCAGACTGTCGTACATCAGGCCGGCATCGCCACCGGGCAGGTCCATCCGGCCGCAGCCCTCCAGGAACAGGGTGTCGCCGGCGACGAGCCGGTTGTCGACCAGGAAGCACTGGCTGCCCGGGGTGTGCCCGGGGGTGTGCAGCAGGGTGATCGGAATGCGCCCGACCATGACCACGTCGGAGTCGTCATGGTCGACGAGGTCGGACGCGGCGACACCGGTGGACGTGCGGATCCATTCGGACTCGGCCCGGTTGACGTGGATCGGCACGTTCTGCTGGGCCAGCAGCGCCCGAATGCCCTCGATCTCCAGCCCGAAGGCGGAACCACCGACATGGTCGGCGTGGTAGTGGGTCACCAGCGCCCCGGTGAGCCGCATATCGTCGGCGGCCAGCACGTCAAGCAGGTCGTTCACCCGGTAGGCCGGGTCAACGACGATCGCCTCGCCCGTCTCCCGATCACCGACCAGATACACGAAGTTGACCATCTGGGTGCCGGCCGGGTCGCCCACGGCGAAATCCCGACCGGACAGCAACTGGCGAAAGTACAGGCGCTCGGTCATTGTCTCAGCCTACGAAGCGAGCCGGTGCGCGGCGAAGAAGTCCAGGATCGCGCCCGTGGCGTCGAAGGTGCGGCCCGCCTTGGACGTCGCCCGGTCGCGGCGCGCCTCGGGGCTCGACGGCCAGAAATGGGTGCCGCCGATCACCGTGTCCAGCCGGACCTCACCGCCCCCGGCACAGCCGGTGTAGCGCAGGGCGACGACACCGACGATCGGATGCGACGACTCGGGCCGCGGATCGCAGCGGTAGCGACCGGCGTAGCCGCGGATGACGGCCAGTGCCGCGGGCACCGGCGCGGGGGCACCCACCACCCGGCCACCGGCGTAGGGAACCGACGGATCGGCGGTTCCGTGCACGGCCATCGTCGCCGGTGCCCGGCCGTCGGGGCAGACCACGGCGAAGGTGGACGACACCATCGCCACGGCGGCGAACCGGGGCGAGGCGCAGACCAGCGCCGCGGCGAACTCGGCGCCGTTGGAGTGCCCGGTGGCGTAGATCCGCGCCGCGTCCAGGCAGTAGTGCCCCGCGAGGTCGGTCAGCAGCGCATCGACGAAGCCGAGGTCGTCCGCCGCGGTCGGACTCCCCGGGGTGTTCCAGCGCGACGGTGTGCCCAGCGCGTCCGGCGTCACCACGAAATACTCCCGGCCGGCACCGATCGCACCCATTCTCGACCGCTGTTCCTCCAACCCGCTGTCGGCTTTGAAACCATGAAAGTCAACGACGACGGGATAGGTCTGACGAGCGTTGTAGAAATGCGGCGGCGACAGGACGTAGTGCCGCCGTACCCCGTTGTGCACGAATATCCGCGACCCGCCGACCGGCGCTCGTTCGACCGTGGATGTGCAGGCTGGCGTACCCGACGGCCCGGGAAGCGCGGCGCTGACGGCATGAAGCAACCCGCTGTCGGGTGATAGTCGCGCCGCCCGCGCCCGGCCATGCACAACGAGTGTGATCGTCAGCAGCAGGACGACCGCGACGGCAAGTGCCATCACGCTCCAGCCGGCTACTGCCCGTCGAATGCGCACCGGTTCATATTAGGAGGCGGCGAAGCATAAAAACCGGTTCTCGATGGACACCTGGCCGACACCGGCGGGCCCCGCCGGTTCCCGCTCGCCGAAGCGGCGCTCCGGTCGGCGCCCACCCACCCGGCCCAGAGAAACCGCGCCGCGTTGCCACACACCGGCCAGCCCGGCCGATACGCCCGATTAACCCGATTCATGCAGGTCGCACGGGCCGCGACGATGGCCTACTCGTCCTAGACTTTCCCTGCGCAGGCGTACGGAACGTCCGACCCATCCCGAGGGGCACCCATGACGACCGCACCGGCCACGAGCATGACGGAGGCGAGCGCCGCCGAACGAGCGCGCAGCCGCCCGGCGATCCTCACCGTCGATGACGACGTGAGCGTCTCCCGGGCCGTGGCCCGCGACCTGCGCCGCCAGTACGGCGAGCGCTACCGGATCGTGCGGGCCGAATCGGGCGAGCAGGCGCTCGACGCGCTACGCGAGATGAAACTGCGCGGTGACCGGGTCGCGGTGCTGCTCGCCGACTTCCGGATGCCAGGGATGAACGGCCTGGAGTTCCTCGAGCAGGCGATGGACCTGTTTCCCACGGCCCGCCGGGTGCTGCTGACCGCCTACGCCGACACGAACGCCGCGATCGACGCGATCAACGTCGTCGATCTCGACCACTACCTGCTCAAACCCTGGGACCCGCCGCAGGAGAAGCTGTACCCGGTCGTCGATGCTCTGCTGGAGGCATGGGCGGCCACCGATCACAGTCCGGTCGCCGAGACGCGGGTCGTCGGGCACCGCTGGTCGGCGCGCTCCTACGAGGTGCGTGACTTCCTGGCCCGCAACCAGGTTCCCTACCGCTGGTACCTGTGCGACGAGCCGGAGGCCACCCGGCTGCTCGCCGCGGCGCGGGCCTCGACGGACACGCTGCCCGTCGTCATCATCCCGGACGGCACGGCGCTCACCGACCCGAGCGACGGCGAACTGGCCGACCGGGTGGGCCTGAGCACCACCCCGGCCGAGGACTTCTACGACGTCGTCGTGATCGGCGGCGGCCCGGCGGGCCTCGGCTCGGCGGTGTACGCCGCCTCCGAGGGGCTGCGCACGGTGCTCGTCGAGCGGATGGCCACCGGCGGTCAGGCCGGGCAGAGCTCACGGATCGAGAACTATCTCGGCTTTCCGGACGGTGTGTCCGGCGCCCAGCTCACCGACCGGGCCCGCCGGCAGGCCGTCAAGTTCGGCGCCGAGGTGCTCACCACGCGGGACGCGGTGGCGCTGGCCGTCGAGGGTCCCGCCCGCACGGTGCGCTTCGGCGACGGGCAGGAGATCTCCGCCCACACGGTCGTGCTCGCCACCGGGGTGTCCTACCGGCAGCTGACTGCCCCGGGCCTGGCGGAGTTCACCGGCCGCGGGGTGTTCTACGGCTCGGCGCTGACCGAGGCTCCCTCGTGTTCCGGGCAGGACGTCTACATCGTCGGCGGAGCGAACTCGGCCGGGCAGGCGGCGATGCACTTCGCCCGGCACGCCCGGCGGGTCACCCTGACGGTGCGCGGCCCGTCCCTGGAAGCGTCGATGTCGCACTACCTCATCCAGCAGATCGCCGCGGTGGACACGATCACGGTGCGCCCCTGTACCGAGGTGATCGCGGCCGAGGGCGACGGCCACCTCGAGCGGCTCACCCTGCGCGACAACGCCACCGGCGAGACCGAGACCGTCGACTCCCAGTGGCTGTTCGTGTTCATCGGTGCCGCGCCGCGCACCGACTGGCTGGACGGCGTCCTCGCCCGGGACGCGGGCGGCTTCCTGCTCACCGGTCCGGACCTGATGGTCGACGGCAGCCGCCCGGCCGGCTGGACGCTGTCGCGCGACCCGTACCACCTGGAGACGTCCGTGCCCGGCGTGTTCGTCGCCGGTGATGCCCGGGCCGAGTCGGTGAAACGGGTGGCCTCCGCCGTCGGCGAAGGCGCGATGGCCATCGCCCTCGTGCACCGCTACCTCGCCGGCCACTGACCCTCAGGAAAGAACTGACCCTCAGGAAAGAACTGACCCTCAGGGAACAACTGACCCTCGCCGGCCACTGACACTCGGGAAACATCGGTCCTCGGGAGAACGGGAGAACGGGTCGTGACGAAGGTCCGGTGCGGTAAGGACGAGCTGCGCACACTGTTCCTGTTCGAGAAGCTCGACGATGACCAGCTCGACTGGCTGTGCGACCGAGGACGGGTCGAGGCGCTCGAACCGGGTCCGGTCTACGCCGAGGGTGAGCCGGCGACCTGCTTCTACGTGCTCGTCGAGGGTTCGGTGGTGCTGTCCACCCGGGTCGCCGGGGATGACGTGGAGGTGGTCCGCGCCGACCAGCCGGGGGTGTACGCCGGTGCCTGGCACGCCTACCTCGGCGACCGGATGCCGCAGCTGTACCAGAACTCGATGCGGGTCACCACGCCGAGCCGGCTGTTCGCCCTGGATGCCGCGGACGTCGCCGCGATGATGCGGGAGTGGTTCCCGATGGCCCTGCATCTGCTGGAGGGGCTGTTCTTCGGCATGCAGAGCACCCAGCAGGTCATCGGCCAGCGGGAGCGGCTGCTGGCGCTGGGGTCGCTGTCGGCGGGGCTGACCCATGAGCTGAACAACCCGGCCGCGGCCGCGGTACGCGCGACGGCGGCGCTGCGTGAACGGGTCGCCGGGATGCGCCACAAGCTGGGGATGATCGCGGCCGGGCCGTGGGAACGTCCGGAGCTGGAGTCGCTGATCCGGTTGCAGGAGGAGGCCGTCGAACGGGTCGCGAAGGCCCCGACGCTGACCCCGATGCAGACCGCCGACCGGGAGGACATCCTCGGCGACTGGCTGGACGAGCACGGCATCGACGACGCGTGGGACATCGCGCCGATCTTCGTGCAGGCCGGACTCGAACCCGACTGGCTTGACCATGTGGCGGACTCGGTGCCACCGGGGGTGGTCGCCGGCGCGGTGCGGTGGCTGACCTACACCATCGAAAGCGAACTGCTCATGCGGGAGATCGAGGACTCGACCACCCGGATCTCCTCGCTGGTCACGGCCGCCAAGCAGTACTCGCAGATGGACCGGGCGCCGTTCCAGACCGTCGACATCCACGAACTGCTCGAGAGCACACTCGTCATGCTCGGCCGCAAGATCGGCCCGGACGTGGACATCCGCCGCGACTACGACCGCTCGTTGCCCCCGCTCCCCGCCTACGCCGCCGAACTCAACCAGGTCTGGACGAACCTGATCGACAACGCGGCGTCGGCGATGGACCACCGGGGCGTCCTGACCGTGCGCACCTTCGCCGACCGGGACCGCGACCGCCTCGTCGTCGAGATCGGCGACTCGGGTCCCGGCATCGACCCGGCGATCCGGGGGCGGATCTTCGAGCCGTTCTTCACCACCAAGCCCGTGGGCGAGGGCACCGGGCTGGGCCTGGACATCTCGTGGCGGATCGTGGTGAACAAGCACCACGGTGACATCACCGTCGAGTCGGTTCCCGGTGACACCCGGTTCCAGGTCGGCCTGCCGCTCACCGTCGCGCGGCCCGACCCCGGGCCCGTCCCGCTGGCCGACTCCATCGCGCTGGCAGAGTCGGTCATGCCACCGGGCTGAGCCCGCCGTCGAAGTTGATCGCCGTGCCGGTGAGGTAGGCGGCGCGGGCGGAGACGAGGAAGGCCACCAGGTCGGCGAACTCCTCCGCACGCCCCACCCGGCCCAGCGGAATGTCGGAGTTGTGCCCCATCCGATGGTAGAGGTCCTCCACCCCGATCTTCTCCCGGGCGGCGGCCCGCTCCCACTGGCCGCTGCGCACCAGGCCGACGAGCACCGCGTTGACCCGCACGCCGTCCGGGCCGAACTCCTTCGACAGCGCCTTGGTCAGCGCGAGGCCGGCGGCCCGGGTCACCGACGTGGGTGTGGACCCGGCGCCAGGGGCCCGGGCGCCGATCGCCAGTGAGTTCACGATCGCCCCGCCGCCGGCTTCGCGCAGCAGCGGCAGCACCAGACGGCAGGCCCGGACCGCCGCGTACAGCTTGAGGTCCAGGTCGGCCTGCCACACCTCGTCCGAATGCTCCTCGAACGGTCCGGCGCTGCTGGCGCCGGCGTTGTTGACCAGGGCGTGCACCGCCCCGAAGCGGTCGGTGGCCGCGGCGACGAACCCGGCCAGTGCCCGCGGGTCGCGCACATCGGTGACCTGCCCGAACGCCTCCCCGGGGCCCCCGACGACCTGCTCCGCGACGGCGTGCAGGCGCGCCTCGTCACGTCCGCAGAAGGCCACCCGGGCGCCCTCGGCGACCAGGGTGCGCACGAGCGCCGCTCCCAGTCCGTCCGAACCACCGGTCACCAACACCACGCGCCCCGTCAGCTGCAGGTCCATCGCTGTTCGCCGTCCCTCATCGTCGTGCCGTCACCATCGTCGTGCCGTCCGCACCGGCAGGCTGTCGCGCCAGGACACCACCCCATCACACCTGTGCCCAGTTCAACGGCTGATGCCCAGTTCGGCGGCTGGTCACCGGCGGCGGCCCGCATGTGCCCGAGCCTGCCCGGGTATGCAGGTGTGGCGGTCCCGCGATCGGGGTTGGTGACAGGATGTGACTGAGGATCGGGTAGATCTCTTCGAACGCCTGAACATCGCAGTGGTGGCGACCGATCCACGGACCGGTCACATCCGACGTGCCAACCGAGCCGCCTGCGCCCTGCTCGGCCGGTCCGAGTCGAACCTTGTCGGGCTGCACTGGCAGGAGGTGACCGCGTCCGGCCAGGACGAGATCTGGCACGTTGGCGATCATCTGCCTCCGATGCCGGAGCTGAGCCTGCGATGGGTGGGTCGGCTGCTGCGCCCGGATCGCGGGGTGGTGCACGTGCTGGCCACCTACGCCCTGGTCCGGGGTGAGGATGGCGAGACCGAGCTGATCAGCCAGCTCCAGGACATCTCCCAGGAGATCGCCGCGAACAGTCGGCTACGGCTGATCCTCGACCACAGTCCGGTGTCACTGCTGCTCGTCGACCGCGACGGGATCGTGCATGCCAGCGAGGGTCTGATCGACGCGATGCCGCCGAATCCGCGGCACGGCCCCGGGGCGTCGGCGTTCGCGCTGTTCGCCGAACTGCCGGACGCCGTCGATCTGCTGCGGATCGCCCTCGCCGGTCAGCCGGCGCACGGCCTGGTGCGGGCTCCGGGGGGCGTCGTCGATCTGCACGCCATGCCGGTGTTCGAGCCGGACGGCGCCGTCGGCTATGTGACCTGTGTGGCCACCGACGTCACCAGGCACCAGCAGGCTCTGTCCGCGTTGCGGGTCCGGTCGGCGGAGCAGTCGCTGATCGCCGATCTTGGCCAGCAGGCCCTGGAATCGCTGGACGCGACGTCCATCTGGCCGCACACCGCGCGCATGCTCGCCGACCATCTACGGGCCGATTCCGTGGGCATCTACGAACTCGACGAGCACGGACGCCGCCTGAGCCCCCTGGCCACCGCCACCGCGACCACCGCCACGGCCGCCGCCGCCACGGCCGCGCCGGATGCCGGCCTCGAGCCCTCGACCATGATCGGCGATGATCCCCTGCCCGGGCATCGGCACAGTCTGACCGTCGTGGTCGGGCGGGGGGATCGGCCGCTGGCGGTCATCGAGATCGATCGCCGGCCGGACGCGCCACCGTTCTCCGCCCATGACCGGGAGTTCGTCCGCTCGTCCGGCTCGGTCCTCGGCGCCGCGGCGATGCGGCTGCGGATGGAGGCGGAGATCCGGCGGCGTTCGCTGCACGATCCGCTCACCGGGCTGCCCAACCGCGCCGCGCTGCTCGACCGGCTCGGCCGCGCGTTGCACCGCGCCCAGACCGACGGGACCAGCATCGGGGTGCTGTTCATCGACCTGGACGGTTTCAAGACCGTCAACGACACACTGGGTCATCAGGCGGGTGACGAGCTGCTGACGCTGACCGCCGCCCGACTCGTCCAGGCGGTGCGGCCCGCCGATGTCGTCGGTCGCCTCTCCGGCGACGAGTTCGCCGTGCTGTGTGAACGGGTCGGATCGACCGCCGAGCTCGAGGCGATCGGGGATCGACTGCTGACCGCGCTCGGTCGGCCCTGCGCGCTGCATGACCGGATGGTCACGGTGTCGGCGAGTGTGGGGATCGCGCTGTCCGAACCGGGCACGGTGGACGGCGACGATCTGCTCGGCGCGGCCGACCTCGCGATGTACACGGCGAAGCGGCTGGGTCCGGGGCGCCGGCTGACCTTCGACGAGTCGATGCGGGCCCGGCGCACGAGCAGGATCGACGAGGATGACGAGCTGCGCCGCGCCCTGAGCACCAACGAGTTGACCCTGCGCTACGAGCCGATCCGGGGTCGCGATGAACGGGTGGCGGGTGCCGTGGCCCTGCCGTTCTGGCGTCATCCCCGGCGCGGCCTGCTCGCGCCGGCGGACTTTCGCCCTGATCCCGAGCGGCACGGCCTGCGTGTCCCGCTGGACCGCTGGACCATCGGCCGGACCTGCCGGGCCGTCGCCCGCTGGGACGCCACGTCCCGCGCCGCCGGCCCACCCGTGCTGCTCACCGCGGTGTCCACCCGGGTGCTGCTGGAGCCGGAGTTCCTGGTGGAGCTGGCCGAGCTGCTCGCCACCACGGGCGCACCGGGCCGCTACCGCCTGTGTCTGGAGGTGTGCGAGCGACAGCTTGTCAACGACGGGGTGGCGGTGATGGCGATCCACGAGCGGCTGGCGCGCCTCGGGGTGGCGCTCAGCATCGCCGAGGGTGGGATGACCCAGGCGGTCGTCCTGTCCGCGGCCCGGTTCCCCGCCGATTACCTGCGGATCAGCCGGGCCTTCGTGGACGGGATCGAGACCAGCCCGGTGGGCCGTGCGGCGCTCGCCGCGATCATCCATTTCGCCCACGAGCTTGACGTCGACGCGATGGTGGCCGATGTGATGACACCGGGGCAGCTCGCCGCGCTGCGGACGCTGAGCTGCGATCTGATGGCCGGCCCCGCGGTGGGCCCACCCGCCGTCCGATTACTGCGGCTGCCGGGGCCCACCCCACCAGGCCCATCTGGGTAGCAATAATGGCACATTAGGTTACATTTTTCACCGAAGTGGGCCCATCTACTACGATGGGGTCATCACCGCGCACCCAGCGCGCCTCGCCATGCACGGCCCGGAAGCCGTCGTGTTGCGGCCACCGCAGCCGGTGGCACGTGCTCTGCCCCTGGCAGTAGAAACAGGGGAGCGTAGCTCCGCACCTGCCGGGGAACGCGCAACAAGGAGGTTGGAGAAACGTGAGTCTTGTCACCAAGCCGGGGGGCCGGTATCGCTCGGTCGTCGACGCGACCGAGATCATCGTGGTGAAGGCCGCCAAGAGCCCGATCGATCTGCGCTGTGGTGGCCACCCGGTCGTCGCGGTCGGCGACGAGGTACCCGGCGACCTCACCCTGGACTCGTCGTTCGCGACCGGTACCCCGCTGGGCAAGCGGTTCGCCGACCCGGATTCGGGCCTGGAACTGCTGTGCACCAAGGCCGGCGAGGGCTCGCTGTCCATCGGGACGACCCCGCTGCCCCTCAAGGACGCCAAGCCTCTTCCGTCCTCGGACTGACCCCGATCCCCGCTCGACCCGCACGCGGATCGCCCTGACCTCTGACCAGACCCTGACCTTTGACCGACGGAGTCGTCGCATGCACCTCGGGATGCTGCTCGAAATGGCCGCCGACGGGATGGCCGACCGGGTCGCCCTCGGCCCGAAGGCCTCTGGTGTCACCTTCGCCGAGCTGGCCCACCGGGCACGCCGCCTGGGTGCCGTGCTCGAGGCCGCGCCGGGCGAGCGGGTCGGCCTGATCGACCTGAACTCCCCGGCCGTTCCCCTGACCCTGTTCGGCGCGGCGATCGCGGGAAAGCCGTTCGTGCCGATCAACTACCGCCTGGCGGACCCCCAGCTGCGGGCCATCGTCGCCCGCACCGCCCCGGCCACGATCATCGTCGGTGACGGTGTCGCCGAACGGATCGGGCCGGTCGAGGGCATCGAGTACCTGAACCGGGCGGACGCGCTGGCCCTGGCCGAGAACCCGGAGGGCAAGGAGTCCGATGGTTGGGGCGGCGACGCCGACGACATCGCCGTTCTGCTGTTCACCAGCGGCACGACCGGCGAGCCCAAGGCCGCCGTCCTGCGCCACAGCAACCTGACCGAGTACATCATCACCACGGTCGAGTACTCCGGTTCCGGTGAGGACGAGGCCGCGATCGTCAGCGTGCCGCCGTACCACATCGCCGGTATCTCCGCGGTGCTGTCGTCGACCTACTCGGGGCGTCGGGTCTACCAGCTCGAGGCCTTCGAGCCGCGGGCCTGGGTCGAGGTGGTCCGCGCCGAGTCGATCACCCACGCGATGGTCGTCCCGACGATGCTCGGCCGCATCCTCGACATCATCGAGGCGGACGGTCAGGGCCTGCCCTCGATGCGCGCCCTGTCCTACGGCGGTGGGCCGATGCCGCTGCCGGTGATCGAGCGGGCCGTGGGCCTGTTGCCCAACGTCGGTTTCGTCAACGCCTACGGCCTGACCGAGACGTCCAGCACGATCGCGGTGCTCGGCCCGGACGACCACTCCGCCGCCTTCGCCAGCGACGATCCGGCGGTGCGGGCGCGGCTCGCCTCCGTCGGCCGGCCGTTGCCGTCGCTGGAGGTCTCGATCCGCGACGCGATCGGCGAGGCGGTGGCCCCCGGTGAGCGCGGTGAGATCTACGTGCGCGGCGGGCAGGTCTCCGGCGAGTACCTCGGCCGCGGCACCAGCCTCGACGCCGAGGGCTGGTTCCCCACCCGGGACGAGGGTCACCTCGACGAGGGCGGTTACCTGTTCGTCCACGGCCGACTCGACGACGTGATCGTGCGCGGCGGGGAGAACCTGTCCCCCGGTGAGATCGAGGCCGTCCTGCTCGAGCATCCCGCCGTGCGGGAGGCGGCCGTGGTCGGCATCCCCAGCAAGGAGTGGGGTGAGGGGGTCGCCGCCGCCGTCATCGTCTCCGGCGAGGTCACCGAGGACGAACTCAAGGCGCACGTGCGTGCCCGGCTGCGCTCCAGCCGGACCCCCGACCGCATCCAGTTCCGCGAGGAACTCCCGTTCAACGAGAGCGGCAAGCTCCTGCGCCGGGTCCTGCGCACCGAACTGTCGGAGGCCTTCGCCTGACCCGCGGCCAGCTGCCACACGGGTCACCGTGGGATGCCCGGGTTCCTCTCCCCCGCGGCGACCCGTGTGGCGCTGGTCGGCTCGAAGCCGTCCCGAGATCGCTGTCGGAAGTCGGCCCGAGGTCGGCCCGGCGGGGTGACGATCGCCGGTGCGGCGATGGGATCATCCGTCCAGGTCGGACGTGCTCAGCCGGCGGGCACGCAGGCGCAGGCGTAGCAGCAGGCTGGCGAGCAGCGCCGAGAGGACGGACGCGGCCAGCACCGCGATCTTCGCGTCGTCGGCGTGGGCGCTGCCGGCGCCGAAGGCGAGTTCGGACATCAGCAGCGCCACCGTGAAACCGATCCCGCCGAGCAGCCCGACGGCGACCACGTCCACCCAGCCGATCCCCACGCCCAGGGTGGCACCGGTGAACCGGGCGACCAGCAGGGTCGTCCCGGCGATGCCGACGACCTTGCCGACGACCAGCCCGACGAGGACGCCCAGGGCCACCCGGCCGGTCAGCGCGTCACCCAGCCCGGCGATCCCGCCGACGGTGACCCCCGCCGAGCAGAACGCGAACACCGGCACCGCCACCCCGGCGGACACCGGCCGCAGCCGCCGCTCGAGCCGCTGTGTGGCGGGACTGATCGGCACCGTGAAGGCAAGCAGCACCCCGGCGACGGTGGCATGCACTCCCGAGGCGTGCACACATCCCCAGGTCAGCAGGGCCAGCGGGAGCAGCAGCCACCAGCGGCCCGGCCAGCGGCGCACCACCACGGCGAACGTGGCCAACCCCAGCACCGCGATCAGCGCGGGGACGACATCCAGCCCGCCGGCTGCCCGCCGCCGCTGGGCAGGTTCACCGCCAGGTAGAGCAGGATCGGTCCGAGCACACCGCCGACGGCGGCCGCGACCGGCACCACCGCGGCCCGCGGATCACGCAGGTCACCGACGACGACCTCGCGTTTGAGCTCGAGTCCGGCGACGAAGAAGAACACCGCCAGCAACCCGTCGGACGCCCACTGCGCGAGCGACAGGTGCAGGTGCACCGCCACTCCCCCGAGTTCGGACGGACCGACCGCCGTTGCCACCAGCCGGTGGTAGGAATCCGACCAGGCCGAGTTCGCCCAGATCAGGGCGAGGACCGTCGCGGCGAGCAGCAGCGCCCCACCGACCGTCTCATCCCGAAGAATCCCCGCGACCTGCCGCGCCTGCGCCGGCAGTGGCCGCCGCTCCCCTGGCGCCCGTGAGGCACGGCCACGGGAGGCACGGGTGAGAAGATGACGGACGCGGCGGTGCGGCGTGGCCAGGATGGCTCCCGCATCCCGTGCGGACGCCCCCATCAGCCGACGTCCGCTGTCAAAACTACCTTCCCCGGCTGCCGCCCCCCACCCGCGCGATGGGCGCCGTCCGCGCCTCCGGGGCGTCTTCCACGCTCTTTCCCGTGGCGCTTTCCGCCTTGCGCGGCTCCGGTTGGGTAACAGAGAACGGCATGGCCAGGCCCTCTCGGTAGGCCTGACCATCCGGAGCATAACGGACGGGACGGGAGGTGGCGTCCGGCCCGAATCTGCGTAGGTCGCGCCGCTGATCCCGCCAGACGACAATGGCGGGCACCAGAAACATCGCCGCCAGAATCAGGGTGGCATAAAGAATTCTGTCCCAGGCAAATTCCGTGTTCATGGGCTGGTCCTTTGGTCCGGGTGGGTTCGTCCGGCGGACGGGGAGCTGAACTGGCCCGGGACGCACACAGCGCCCTGGGAACTCCGGCGCGCGCGGAGCGGATCGAACCTGCCGGCGCCGGCCGGCGTCAGCTCAGCCGAACGAAGGCGACAGCACCGACCGGCGCGCGCGGTACCCAGCCGGCGGACCACGGGCCGCCCAGCCACCCACCACGACGCGCCGGCGACCCGCCGCCCATGACCGCCGCCGCGACCGGCGCGACAACGCGAGCGTCAACCCCGCCACCGCGGCGGCCAGCGCGTATCCGACCGGCTGCCCCGCCGGCCACGGGGTCGCGGCGCGACCCCGTGCGTCCAGGCGCACCGCGGTCGCCTCCACCGACCGCACGGCCCCGACCACCGCGGCCACATCGGCACCGCCCCGCTGCGTGCCGGGCGCCGCCGCGACGCGCTCGCCGAAGCCAGGAGCCTGCTGCCGCGCGCCGGTGCCAGGCGGACCGCCCAGCAGGCCGATCAGGAGCAGAACGAAGGCCATCCCGATCGCGCCAGGGCGCCGATCGGTGCGGATGGGCATACCCGCAGGCTACCCAGGACCCTCGGCGGCCATTCGGTCACCACGAGATCGGCCAGGGCCCACGGCTACGGTCGGCGCCCAGCGGGCCGAACCGCACCGCTTGCGACGGGACAGGTTCATCGCCATGCTCCGACGGTGGGTTCCGCGGAACCGCGATCCCTGCGGACACCGCGTGGACAGGACGGAGGCCAGCGCCATGGCAGCAGGAGCGCGGGCGTCAACGGCCGACCCGTCCGGACCGGTCGAGCCGGTGGCCGGCGAGGACGAGTCGCGGCCGGTCCTGCCCCGCGCCCAGATCAACCTGATCTTCGGCACGATCATGCTGGGGATGCTGCTGGCGGCGCTCGACCAGACGATCGTCTCCACGGCGCTGCCGACGATCGTGGGCGATCTCGGCGGCGCCGGCCACATGAGCTGGGTGGTCACCTCCTACCTGTTGGCCGAGACGATCGCGACCGTCCTGTCCGGCAAGTTCGGGGACCAGTTCGGCCGCAAACGGGTGTTCCAGCTCAGCGTCGTGGTCTTCATCGTCGGATCGTTCTTCTGCGGCCTGGCGCACACCATGACCGTCCTGATCGTGGCCCGCTCGGTGCAGGGGCTGGGCGCCGGCGGCATCACCGTGACCGCCACCGCGCTGATCGGCGACGTGATCCCGCTGCGGGAACGCGGCAGGTACCAGGGCGCTCTCGGCGCGGTCTTCGGTGTCACCACGGTGATCGGGCCGCTGCTCGGCGGTCTGTTCACCGATCATCTGTCGTGGCGTTGGGCGTTCTACGTGAACGTGCCGCTGGCGATCGTCGTGGTGGCGCTGGCCGCCCGCACGATCCCCGGCCGGGCCGCGGCGGCCCTGGGCCGCCGGGCGCGGGTGGACTACCTGGGCGTGCTGTTCGTCGCGCTCGGCGCCAGCGGGCTGACGCTGGCCACCTCCTGGGGTGGGACCCAGTACGCCTGGGGCTCCGCGACGATCATCGGACTGTTCGCCGGGTCCGTCGTGGCGCTGGCCGCCTTCGTCGTGGTGGAGAGCCGGGCCGCGGAGCCGATCCTGCCGTTGCGCCTGTTCCGCAGCCGGGTCTTCTCGACCGCGTCGGTGCTCAGTTTCATCGTCGGGTTCGCGATGTTCGGGTCGCTGACCTTCCTGCCGTCCTACCTGCAGTACGTGACCGGCGCGTCGGCGACGATGTCCGGGGTGCGGACCCTGCCGATGGTGCTCGGTCTGCTGGCCACCGCCGTCGGCTCCGGCCAGGAGGTGGGAACCACCGGCCGTTACCGGCCGTTCCCGATCGTCGGGATGGCGGTGACGGCGGTCGCGCTGTGGTTGCTGTCCCGCATGGACGAGCACACCTCGATCCTCGTGCAGTCCCTGTCGATGCTGCTGCTCGGCGCCGGTATCGGCCTGGTCATGCAGATCCTGACGATCGTCGTGCAGAGCACGGTGGACTATCACGATCTGGGTGCGGCGACGTCCGGCGTGACGTTCTTCCGGTCGCTGGGTGGCTCGTTCGGCGCGTCCATCATGGGCGCGGTCTACACCAACACACTGGCGGACGTCCTGCCCGGGGCGCTGGCGCGGGCGAAGGTGTCACCGTCGGCGGTGACGAACCCAACCGGCGTGCACAGCCTGCCGGCCGCGGCCCGCGCACCGGTGATCGACGCCTACGCGCAGTCGGTGCACACGGTGTTCCTGTGGGCGGTACCGGTCGCCGTCGTCGGCCTGCTGGTCGCCCTCGCCCTCCCCCAGGTGGCCCTGCGCGGGACGGCCCGCACCACCGTGCGTGGCACCGGCGAGGGCTTCGCCATGCCGGCGAACCGAACGTCCGACGCCGAACTGGAAACGCGGGTCGCCACCCTGCTCCGCCAGCGGGACCGGGCCGCCAGCCGCGAGGTCATCGCCCGTTCCGGCGTCACTGTCGATCTCCCGACCCTGTGGGCGGGCGCTGCTCGGCGTGCACCTGCGTGACCGCCTGCTCGACCAGCCGACCAGCCCCGCCACCATCGAGGACAACCACCGGCTCCCGCACGGCGTGCTGCGCTCCTTCTACGACGAGGTGATCGCCGGCGGCCATCTCGCCCGCGACGGCGAACGTCTGTACCTGACCGACCGCGGGCACACCGTCGTCACCGCCCTGGGCGACACCTGGACCGAATGGCTGCTCGAGCGGCTGGCCGACGACGAGGCCGACCGCGCCCAGCTCGACCCCCGCATCCGCCCCGTCCTCGCCCGGATCTCCCGCCGACTCCTGCTCGAACAGCAGTCCGACCTCTCCCCGACCACCGCCGCCCCCGCCAGCCTGACCCCCGCTGGCAGCGGCGACGGCGGCTCCGACCCGAGCTGAGGGGGCCAGCGGAAAGCATCCGATCGCTGGTCGCGAAACGTGCTGGTCAGGCCGTCAGCCCGGCCAGCACGACAGCCGTGGCGCGCCGCAGGCCCGACCCCGGCCCCGGGGGTTCCACGCGGGGCTCGGGGATGCTGACAGCCCCGCGTTCGTATAGGTCGCTGACCTGGT
>NZ_CADCWS010000060.1 GCF_902806475.1 Candidatus Frankia nodulisporulans | reverse complement strand
CCCACGGACCGGACACCCGAAATGCGACTGTCGTTAATCATGGCATTTCTCGCCGGCTACCCAAAAGAGCGCGGGACCCACAACTCCGGACGGTACTCACGCCATCCGCGCGGATCAGATGGTAAAAAATTCCCTTACCAGGACAGTGCGACGTGCTTGAAGCGAGGGGGTGCACGGCGCATGATTACCCGACCGCGGTCTCCATCCGGAGCCGCCGGGGGCAGCCGTGCCGAGGGCGAGGCCGATCTCGGCGCCGTTTCGGCCAGCCGAGCACGCCCACCGACGACCAGCATCACGGCGACCAGCACGACGGCGGCCCCCACGACGGCGAGCACCGCGTCCATCACCACGGGGTCGACCGCGGCCGCCGCGGTGTCGGCCGCACGCACCGGGGCGCCGAGTGCCAGCCCGCCGTCGGCCGGTCAGGTCTCCGTAGCCGGGTCGGCCGCGGCCGGCCACGAGGCGGAACCGCCGGATCTCGACCGTGTTCTGCGCGATCCCACCGAGCCGACGCTGCACTTCCAGCCGGTGGTGGATCTACAGCGTGGGGTGATCGCCGGCTACGAGGCCCTGGCTCGTTTCGAAAGCCATCCCGGGGTCTCCCCCGACCGGATCTTCGCCGCCGCGGTCCATCACGGTGTGGCCGCCGAGCTGGAGGCCCGGGTCCTGGCCGCGGCGCTGGCCGCCCGCGACCGGATGCCCGAGCGCTGTTTCCTCGCGGTCAACGTGCTGCCGCACCTGCTGGGCGAGCCGCCGGTCGCCCAGGTCTGGCAGGACGCCGACCTGCGCCGGATCGTGCTCGAACTGAACGAGACGGTGGATCTCGACGACACCGCGGAACTCGCCGCCATCACCAGCGAACTGCGCGACCGCGGCGCGTTCATCGCCATGGACGACGTCGGTTCCGGCTACGCCGGGCTGCGCCAGATCGCCCGGGTCCGGCCGGACTTCGTCAAACTGGACCGTTCCCTGGTCGTGAACATCGACGACGACCAGGTCAAGATCGCGCTGACCGAACTGGTCGGTGGTTTCGCGAGTCGGCTCAACGGCTGGGTGATCGCCGAGGGGGTCGAACGCGCCGACGAGCTGGCCATGCTGGTGGCGTTGGGCGTCCCGCTGGGGCAGGGATTCCTGCTGGGCCGGCCGAGGCCGGACTGGCAGCAGCTCGACGCCGGGGTGGCCCGTCGGCTGCGGCAGCTGTCCGAACGCACCAACCGGGCCGCGAGCATCGAGAGCCTGATGGAACGGGCCACGGTGAGCATCGGCGATTCGGGGCACTGCGCGATGTCCACCGACTGCCCGAGCTGCCCGATGCGCGCCCCGGCCGGCCCGCCGGACACCGCGCACGGTCGGGGCGACGAGCAGAACCCACGCGCGACGATCATTGTCTCCAACCGGTGCCGACCGGTCGCCCTGCACGTCAGTGCGGGCGGAGGTGAACTGCGCCGGATGCCGACCACGCTGTTCGCCCGCCCCGAGGAACCGGTGACCGAAGTGGCGCGGCGGGCGATGACCCGCTCCCGGGCCAACCGGTTCGACCCGGTGATAATCGTGACCGAGATGGGCCGACCACTCGGCCTGGTCAGGATGGAGAGCCTGATGCTGCGCCTTGCGGAGCTGTCGACATGAGGCGAAACCGGTATTGGACCGCGCAGGCCCTGATGGCGCCGAGCCCGGCGCTCGTCGGCCATTCCCGGCCCACGGAGATCACCCTGCGCCGACCGGCAATGAAGGAATTCTACTGCGGGGCGATCATTCACGGTTGCGAGACCCGGATCACCGCGGCCAACGAGGCGGACCTGCTGCGTTCGGTCGACACCCACGCCCGCGTCGACCATGGCATGACCGATGTTCCCGATGCCCTGTTGGACGAGGTGCGCGGCGATATCACCGGCACCGTCGCGCGCACCGAGCGGCCAGGCTGACCGCGGCGTCCGATGTTCACCCGCGGCCCGCCTGGCCCGCCCGCCGGGCCGCTGATCGGCGGACCAGCGGCGGGCGAGCGGAGCAGGCGGGGGCGGTGTCGGTCAGACGACCGGGGCGCCGCTGGTCTCGGCGGAACGCTGGGTGACCACGGCTGACCCGGGCAGCTGACCCGGGGCGGTGCCGGTGGCACGGGCGGCCCGGTTCACCGCGCTGACCACGGCCCGCAGCGACGCCGTGACGATGTTCGGGTCGATCCCGACGCCCCAGTAGATGGTGCCGTCAACGTCGACCTCCAGGTAGGCCGCCGCCCGCGCGTCGGCGCCGGAGCCCAGCGCGTGCTCGTTGTAGTCGAGGATGCGCACCGGCAGACCGCGGGTGGCCAGCGCCGCGACGAACGCGTCGATCGGTCCGTTGCCCACGCCGGTGATGATCGTGTCCGCCCCGTCGACCCGGACGGAGACCGAGACCTCGTCCCGCTCCCCCGAGGCGGCGGTCGTCCGCGAGCCCAGCAGTTCCAGCGGGCCGCGGTCGGCCCCGCCGGCCAGGAAGTACTCGTCCGAGAAGATCCGCCACAGCTGCTCGGCGGTGACCTCGCCGCCTTCGGCGTCGGTGTGCCGCTGGACCACCCCGGAGAACTCGATCTGCAGCTTGCGCGGCAGATCCAGGGAGTGTTCGGCCTTGAGCAGGTAGGCGACCCCACCCTTGCCCGACTGGCTGTTCACCCGGATGACGGCCTCGTAGGTGCGGCCCACGTCCTTCGGATCGATCGGCAGGTAGGGCACCTCCCACAGGGTCTGCCCGGTGCGCGCCATCGCCTCGAAGCCCTTCTTGATGGCGTCCTGGTGGGAACCGGAGAAGGCGGTGTAGACGAGGTCGCCGCCATAGGGATGGCGCGGGTGCACGGGCAGCTGGTTGCAGTACTCCACCGCGCGGCGCACACCGTCGATGTCGGAAAAATCGATCATCGGGTCGATGCCCTGGGAGAACAGGTTCAGGCCGAGGGTGACCAGGCAGACGTTGCCGGTGCGCTCACCGTTGCCGAACAGGCAGCCCTCGACCCGGTCGGCGCCGGCCAGGACGCCGAGCTCGGCCGCCGCCACCGCGCAGCCGCGGTCGTTGTGCGGATGCAGGGACAGGATGACCGCCTCGCGCCGGGTCAGGTTGCGACCCATCCACTCGATCTGGTCGGCGTAGACGTTCGGGGTCGACATCTCCACCGTCGCCGGCAGGTTCAGCACCACCGGACGTTCGGCCGTCGGCTCCCAGACGTCCATCACCGCCTCGCACACCTCGACGGCGTAGTCGAGTTCGGTGCCGGTGAACGACTCGGGGCTGTACTGCCAGCGAACGTTGGTGTCACCCAGCAGCTTGTCGGCGTACTGCGCGCACCAGCGGGCACCCTGCACGGCGATCTCGGTGATGCCGGCCCGCTCCAGCCCGAACACGACCCGACGCTGCAGCGTGGACGTCGAGTTGTACAGGTGGATCAGCGCGTTGTCGGCACCGACCAGCGACTGCGCGGTGCGCTCGATCAGTTCCTCGCGGGCCTGGGTCAGCACCTGGACGACGACGTCGTCGGGAATCCGGTCGGACTCGATGAGCTCGCGGATGAAGTCGAAGTCGGTCTGGCTGGCCGCCGGGAAACCGACCTCGATCTCCTTGTAGCCCATCGCGACCAGCAGCTCGAACATCTGCATCTTGCGGGCGGGCGTCATCGGGTCGATCAGTGCCTGGTTGCCGTCACGCAGGTCGACACTGCACCACTGCGGGGCGCGGGTGATCGTCTGCTGCGGCCAGGTGCGGTCCGGCAGGGTGACGGGGGTGAACGGCCGGTACTTCTCCACCGGCATCGCGCCGGGACGCTGCCCGGCCGGCGCTGCCGAACGGATGGGGGAGACCTGCGGTTGCGTGGTCATCGCGCTCCTGCTTCTGCTTCCTCGAACGAGGTCATACCGTCGCCGGCGCACGAGAACACCGCGACGGGGAAGCCAGCTGGATCAGGCCCCGCCGCGGCGGCTAAGGAGAAGGAGCGCACACATCGCTGTTACACAGTACCCGACGTCGGACCGACCGCCCGGCAACACTCGCCACCCGCCGGGCATCCACGCTACCGCGCGGGCTCGGGCGGACCCGGACCCCACGGACCCCACGGCGCTCAGGTGACGATCGACCCGATGACGCGAATCGGCTCGTTGCGCGTGCGCAGGTCGTCGGGCCGCACCGTACAGACGCCGCGGCGCACGCCCGCGGCGTAGCTCGGCTCCGACGGGTAGAGGGCGCCGACGGCGAGATGCGGCGCGGAGTCGATGGCACCGGTGCTGTCGCGCAGGGCGCCGGCACATCGCTGCCGGGCGCGCTGCGCCAACGTCGAGGCGCCGGGGAAGTTCTCGTCCGGCCCGGCCAGGTCGACCAGCCGGGTGACCTGGTCGATGTGCGGCTGGTCGCAGCCGACCCGGACCGGGACTACCGGGCGCAGCACCTCGATGTCGCCCGCGGGCAGGGGCGTCCAGGCCAGGCAGTCGCCGCGGTGCAACGACGAGATCAGCGCCGCGCTCACCGTGAAGCCGGCCGGCGGTTCGCTGAGCCCACTGGTGACGGCGGAGCGCAGCGTGGGCGTGCTGCCCACGGCCGTGGCGGCCCCGGCTCGGGCGGCGGTGGTCACTCCGATGCCGCCGCGGGTCGCGGTCTGGCGCAGCGCCACCACGGTGATGGTGATCATCCCGACGACGATGGCCAGGAAGGTGACCATCCGGGCGATGCGCCGGGAACGGCCGGGTGGCGCGGGTGGGGACACCATCCGATGGAAGACACCGGGCAGCCCGCGGGGGGCGGGCACCACCTGGCATCGGGTGGAGCCGCTGGCCGGTTCCGAGGACCGGCCGCGTTCGTCCGCGGACGGCTCGAGGAAGCTGGCCCCCCGCACGAAACGCTCGTTCAGGCGAAGCCCCTCGAACGGGTCCTCATGCCGCGGCGCCATGACTGCCACGGTAAACCCGACGGCAAGCTGAACGCGCATGTTCAGCATAAAGATCACCCTGGCACCGCACCGGTCGGGCAGCCTGGTCGCGCGGGCGTGTCGCCTGCGTTCCAGGCAGACGTCCCCGGCGCGCCCACACTCGGCCGTGACCTGCTCCACCTGCCGCGATGCCACCCACGGGCGGGTCAGCGGGCCGAGTCGACCCGGCGCCGGGATGACGGCGCCGGGTCGGTCACTCAGGCGTTGATCCAGGACATCAGCGGCCGCAGTCGGCCGCCGACCTGCTCGATCGGGTGCTGCTTGCCCTCCTCGACCAGCTTGGTGAAGGTCGGACGGCCGTTGTCGTCCTCGGCGACCCACTCACGGGCGAAGGTGCCGTCCTGGATCTCCTCCAGGATCTTGCGCATCTCGGCCTTGACCGTCGGGGTGACGACCCGCGGACCGCGGGTGACGTCGCCGTACTCGGCGGTGTCGGAGATCGAGTAGCGCATCTGCGAGATGCCGCCCTCGTACATCAGGTCGACGATGAGCTTGAGCTCGTGCAGACACTCGAAGTAGGCGACCTCGGGGGTGTAACCCGCCTCGACGAGGGTCTCGAACCCGGCCTGGACCAGGGCCGACGCACCGCCGCAGAGCACGGCCTGCTCACCGAACAGGTCGGTCTCGGTCTCCTCGGTGAACGTGGTGCGCAGCGCCCCGGCGCGGGTGCCGCCGATGCCCTTGGCGTAGGCGAGCGCGATGGCGAGCGCCTTGCCGGTGGCGTCGTTCTCGACGGCGACGAGCACGGGCACGCCCTTGCCCTCCTCGAACACCCGGCGGACCAGGTGGCCGGGGCCCTTGGGGGCGACCATGAACACGTCGACGCCGGCCGGCGGCTCGATCAGGTTGTAGCGGATGTTGAAGCCGTGGCCGAACGCCAGCGCCTTGCCCTCGGACAGGTGCGGGGCGATCGACTCGGCGTAGATCTTGCGGTGGGTGGTGTCCGGGGTGAGCAGCATGATGATGTCGGCCTCGGCGGACGCCTCGGCCGGGGTGAGCACCCGCAGGCCCTGCTCGGCCGCCTTCTGCCGGCTGCGGCTGTCCGCGGGCAGGCCGACCCGGACGTCGACGCCGGAGTCGCGCAGGTTCAGCGCGTGCGCGTGGCCCTGGCTGCCGTAGCCGATGATGGCGACCTTGCGGTCGGCCAGGACATCCAGCGAGGCGTCGTCGTCGTAGTAGATCTCGACCATCGTGGGGGTCTCTCTTCTCATGGGGATCTCGTCGGAACTTCGGACGGGAAACTGCGGTGGTTCAGGCCGAGCGCTCGACGGCCCGCAGACTGCGGTCGGTGATCGAGCGTGAGCCGCGGCCGAGCGCCACCATGCCGGACTGCACGAGTTCCCGGATGCCGAACGGCTCGAGCATCCGGATCAGGGCGTCCAGCTTGTCGCGGGTACCGGTGGCCTCGATGGTGACCGCGTCGGGGGCGACGTCGACCACCTTGGCGCGAAAGAGCGCGACCGTCTCCAGCACCTGGGAGCGCACGGCGAGGTCGGCCCGCACCTTGACCAGCAGCAGTTCCCGCTGCACCGAGACGGACGTGTCCATCTCGACGATCTTGAGGACGTTGACCAGCTTGTTGAGCTGCTTGGTCACCTGTTCCAGCGGCAGGTCGTCGACGGCGACGACGATCGTCATCCGGGAGACGTCGGCGTTCTCGGTCGGCCCGACCGCCAGCGACTCGATGTTGAAGCCGCGCCGGGAGAACAGGCCCGAGACCCGGGCGAGCACCCCGGGTCGGTTCTCCACCAGCACGGACAGGGTGTGCGTGGTCCTCACAGGTTCACCTCGGTGTCACCGGAGTAGTCGAAGTCGGGCGCGAGGTCGCGGGCGACCCGGATCTCGTCGTTGCTGGACCCGGCGGCGACCATCGGCCAGACCATCGCGTCGGGATGGACGACGAAGTCGACGACGACGGGCGCGTCGTCGATCGCCATGGCCTTCTCGATCGTCTCGTCCACCTCGCCCGCGGACTCGCAGCGCAACCCGACGCAGCCCAGCGCCTCGGCGAGACGGACGAAATCCGGCACCCGCTTGACCCCGGACCGCGGGGAGTCGGGATGCGTGCCGAGTTCGGTGTTGGAGTAACGCTGATCGTAGAACAGGGTCTGCCACTGGCGGACCATGCCGAGCGAGCCGTTGTTGATGATCGCCACCTTGATCGGGATTCCCTCGAGCGCGCAGGTGGCGAGTTCCTGGTTGGTCATCTGGAAACAGCCGTCGCCGTCGATCGCCCAGACGGTGGCCTCCGGACGACCGACCTTCGCGCCCATCGCGGCGGGAACGGCGTATCCCATCGTCCCGGCACCACCGGAGTTCAACCACGTGTACGGGTGCTCATAGGTGATGAACTGCGCCGCCCACATCTGGTGCTGGCCGACCCCCGCGCTGAAGATGGTCTCCGGGCCGCAGATGCGACCGAGGCGCTCGATGACGTGCTGCGGGGCGAGCGACCCGTCGGGCGGGGTGTCGTAGCCGAGCGGGTAGGTGCGCCGCCAGCCGTCCAGCGCCCGCCACCAGGCCTCGAGGTCCGGGCGGGGCTCGGTGACGAGCGCGGCGATCAGATCGTTGATCACTTCGCGGCAGTCACCGACGATCGGCACGTCGGCGATGCGGTTCTTGCCGATCTCGGCCGGGTCGATGTCGGCGTGGATCACGGCGGCCTTCGGCGCGAACGACGAGAGCTTGCCGGTGACCCGATCGTCGAACCGGGCGCCGAGGGTGATGAGCAGATCGGCCTTCTGCAACGCGGTGACCGCGGCGACCGACCCGTGCATCCCGGGCATGCCCAGGTGCTGCGGGTGGGAGTCGGGGAACGCGCCGCGGGCCATCAGGGTTGTGACGACCGGAATGCCGGTCATCTCGGCCAGCGTGCGCAGCTGCGCCGCCGCCCGCGCCTTGAGCACCCCACCGCCGACGTAGAACACAGGCCGACGACTGCCACTGATCATCTTCGCCGCCTCGCGCACCTGCTTGGCGTGCGGGCGGGTCACCGGCCGGTAGCCCGGCAGGTCGAGCGTCGGCGGCCACACCTCGTGCGGCAGCACCCGGGTCAGCGACTGCAGGATGTCCTTGGGCAGGTCGACCAGCACCGGACCGGGTCGCCCGGTGCCGGCCAGGTGGAACGCCTCGGCGATCGTGCGGGGAATGTCGTCCGCGGACTGGACGAGGAAGTTGTGCTTGGTGATCGGCAGCGTGATGCCGCAGATATCCGCTTCCTGGAAGGCGTCCGTACCGATCGAGGCGCTCGCGACCTGGCCGGTGATGGCCACCATCGGCACCGAGTCCATGTAGGCGTCGGCGATCGGGGTGACCAGGTTCGTCGCGCCCGGGCCGGAGGTCGCCATGCAGACGCCGACCCGACCGGTGGCCTGGGCGTAGCCCTCGGCCGCGTGCCCGGCGCCCTGCTCGTGACGAACGAGGATGTGCCGCACTCGGGTCGAGTCGAACAACGGGTCGTAGGCGGGCAGGATCGCGCCACCCGGAATGCCGAAGACCACCTCGGCTCCGACCGCCTCGAGGGAGTGGACGAGCGACTGGGCTCCGGTGATCTCTCGTGTCATCTGGGCGTCTTCCTTGAGGCCGTGGAGATGGCGATATCGGGGGTGAAAACCCGCCGGGCACGAAAAAGCCCCTCGTGCCAAGGGCACTGAGGGGCGGCGCACGGAGTCGAGGTTGTCGACTACGAACGCATCGGACGTACGAGAAGCAGGATGTGCACGGAACTACCGTGCCGGAGTTCCGGCCGTACGTCAAGCAACGCCGCGCCCCGACTCCGGTCAGCGACCGCCGACGGCGGGATCGGGGGCGATCTGACCGCCGTCGAGCGCGGTCAGGAACCGGGCGGCGATCGGCGCGGCGGTCTCGGCGCCGAAGCCACCGTCCTCGACGACGACGGCGAACGCGACGTCGCCGCGGTAACCGACGAACCAGGCGTGCGTCGGCGGCGGGTCACCGTCGGCGTACTCGGCCGTGCCGGTCTTGCCGAACACCTCACCGGGCATCGGGACGGTCGCGGCCGTGCCCTCGGTGACCACCGCCCGCATGAAGTCGCGCAGCGGCCCGAGCACGTTCGTCGGGATCGCGTTGCTGCGCGCCGGCTGCCCGGCGACGAACGGCTGGCGCCAGGTGCCGCTGGCCACGGCCGCCGCCACGCTCGCCATCTGCAGGGGCGAGGCCTCGATCCGGGCCTGCCCGATGGACGCCGACGCCGACGCCGCACCGTCGCGCGGGGTCGGGAAGGTGCCGCCGAAGCTCGCGATGTCCAGCGGCGAGGTGCCGTCGAAGCCGTAGAGCGCCGCGGCCTTGGCCAGGGCGTTCGCGGGCAGTGACTCCTCCAGCCGGATGAACGCGGTGTTGCAGCTCTTCGCGAACGCGGTGCGCAGCGGGATCGTGCCGAACTGCTCGGCCTCGGCGTTCTGGAACGTCCGCCCGTCGACGCTGACCGACTGGGTGCAGTCCAGCGGGGTGTTCGCGGCCCGCCCGTTCATCAGCGCCGCCGTCGCCGTAATGATCTTGAAGGTGGATCCGGGTGGGTACTTGCCGCGCACCGCCCGGCTCGCCCCGGTCGCCGGATGGTTCGCCAGCGCCAGCACCCCACCGGTGCGGGTGTCGATCGCGACCATCGCCGCGGTCGGGCGCGCCGCGGTCGCCAGCGCCTGCTCGGCGGCCTGCTGTACCCGCAGGTCCAGCGTGGTCCGCACGGCCTGGCCGTCGGTCATCGGATAGGTGTGCAGGGTCTGCACCACCTTGCCCGGTACCACCTGACCCTGGGCGTCGCGGGTGGCGGCCGCGCGCACGACGACCGCGCCGCCCTGGGCGCGCAGCCGGTCGTCATAGACCCGCTCGAGACCCGACAACGGCCCCGTGCGACCCACCAGGTTGCTGGCGAGGTCACCGGAGGAGCGCAGTGGCTGGCCGTCGGCGGACTCCAGCTCCCCCCGGTGCCCGGTGGACGCGGTCCGGTCCAGCAGCAGCCCCGCCCGCAGCGCCGGGTGGACGGCGGGCAGGTCCGCGCGGACCTTCCAGCCGTGATCGGTCGAGGTCAGGTTCAGCACCCCGGCGTACTCCAGCGGACTCGGCAGACCCGAGAGGTCCAGCTTCGCCACGTACGGCGCGGTGGCCACCCCACCGTGCCGGCTGACCGACCCGGGCGTGAACGTCGCCCCGGTGACCAGCAGCCGGTCCCGCACGTCGGCCATGGTCGCGAGCAGTGTCGCCACGCTGGTGCTGCCGGTCACCGTCGCCGCGGTCACCGCGGCCCGCCCGGCCCGGTCGCTGTCGGCGGCCGCGCCGCCGGATGTGCTCGAGCCGCCGCCGGTCGTGCTCGAGGCGCCGGACGCACCAGCCGTCGTGCCACCGGAACCGCCCGCCGCGCCGGCCGTCGAGGACGTGTTCGGGGTCGCGGCCCCACCGGTGGTGGTGAGGGTTCGCCAGGCCGCGAGGTACGCCGCCGCCGCGGTCTGGACCCGCCTGTCCGCAGCCCGGTCGTCCGCCCGGTTCTTCAGGACATAACCGACCCCGCTGGCCGCGGCCAGCACGACCACGACCACCATGGCGATGATCGCGCGGCGCCGGCCACGGCCACGGCGCCGGGACGTCGACGCGGAGAACCCACCCGGAGTGAGAGGCACGACGACCTGTCCTCCCCTCGCTGACGACTACTACTCACAGACCTGTACTGCTCACATACCTGAGCGGCACGTGATCCGGCGGCCGGGAACAGCCGGCCGGACCTCACCCTACGAAGGCCTTCCGGGTTCCGCATCCGACGCGCCGGGCGACGTCAGCAACCCGACACGCGGGTCGGACACCACCGGAAATCGTGGTCCTCCCAGGCTCATGCCACGCCAGGACAACCACTTCCGACCCCGCACTTGACACCATCCCGGACAGGATGATCCGTACCGGGAAGGACGCGACAACAACGCGTGAGGCACACCCGACCACCCGGTTTCACCCTATCCGGACGTTGACCGGAAACGTGCCCGGGAGATCAGCTCCGGTCGGCCACCGCATCGACGCGGACCCCGGCGAGCGCCAGGGCGAGCAGGCGATCAGGCTGGTCGACATCCGCCACCCGGGCGGTGGCCAGGGCGATGCCGACCACGAGCTGGACGAGATCCTCCGGCGTCACGTCCAGCCGGGTCAGCTCCGCCGGCCGTTTCGCCGCGTGGTACGCCGTCAGGCCGCCGCCGAAGCTGGTGCCAAGGAGGTGGATGACCCGCGCCCCGGTGTCCGCACGCCGGTCCAGAGCCACCGCGGCCAGCCCGGCGGCCAGCCGGGTGAAGAAGCCGCCCTCCTCGCGGGTGACACCGCCGCCGTGGACCATCACCGCGGCCCGCTCGTACGCCACGTCCGGTGTCACGAGGATTCCGGCCAGGTGCAGGCCGTCGAAGGTGCGGAGCGAAACGGCGATGTCGCCCGAGGGCATCGCCGGCCTCGGCGGCGTCAGGAAACGCCGAGGCGCTCCAGCAGGAGGCCGCGGATGGTGGCCGCGTCGGCCTGGCCCTTCGTCGCCTTCATGACGGCGCCGACCAGTGGGCCGACGGCGTTCAGCTTGCCGCCGCGGACCTTGTCGGCGATGGCGGGGGCGCCGGCGATCGCGGCGTCGACGGCGGCGGTGAGCGCCCCATCATCGGCGACGACCGCGAGGCCACGGCCGGTGACGACCTCGTCCGGCGTGCCCTCCCCGGCGAGGACGCCGTCGATGACCTTGCGGGCCAACGCGTCGGTGAGCTCGCCACCGGCGATCAGCACGGTGATCCGGGCAACGTCGGCGGGGGTGATCGCCAGGTCGGCAGGGGTGACCCCGCTGTCGGCGGCGCGGCGGGCCAGCTCGTTGAGCCACCACTTGCGGGCGGCCACCGGGTTCGCGGCGCCAGCGGCGATGGTCTGCTCGACCAGGTCGAGGACACCGGCGTTGCGCAGGTCGACCAGGTCACGGACGGTGTAGCCGTGATCGGCGATCAGGCGGGTGCGCCGGGCCGCGGGCAGTTCGGGCAGGCTCGCCCGCTGCGTCTGGACGTACTCGGCGGACAGCGCCAGCGGTGCGAGATCCGGCTCCGGGAAGTACCGGTAGTCGGTCGCCTCCTCCTTCGAGCGGCCGGACGAGGTGCGTCCGGCGTTCTCGTCGAAGTGGCGGGTCTCCTGGACGATCCGCTCGCCGTCGTCGAGCCGCGTCGCCTGGCGGGTGATCTCGTAGCGCACGGCGCGTTCGACCGAGCGCAGCGAGTTGAGGTTCTTCGTCTCGCTGCGGGTACCGAACGGCGCGTCGGGTTCGCCGGGCGCCGGGCGCAGCCGCAACGAGACGTTGGCGTCGCAGCGCAGCGAGCCCTGTTCCATCCGCACGTCCGAGACGCCGAGCGCGCGGATCAGCTCGCGCAGTTCGTCGACGTAGGCGCGAGCGACCTCCGGCGAGCGGACATCCGGCTCGGTGACGATCTCGACCAGCGGGATGCCGGCCCGGTTGTAGTCGACCAGCGAGTGGGTCGCCCCGTGGATGCGCCCGGTGGAGCCGCCGACGTGCAGCGACTTGCCGGTGTCCTCCTCCATGTGGACGCGGGTGATGCCGACCCGGTGGATCTCACCGTCGACCTCGACATCGAGGTAGCCGTCCGTGCACAGCGGCTCGTCGTACTGGCTGATCTGGAAGTTCTTCGGCATGTCCGGGTAGAAGTAGTTCTTGCGGGCGAACCGGCACCACGACGCGATGTCGCAGTGCAGCGCCAGGCCGATCAGCACGGCGAACCGCACCGCCGCCTCGTTGACGACCGGCAGCGACCCGGGCAGCCCCAGGCACACCGGGCAGACCTGGGTGTTCGGCTCGGCGCCGAACGCCGTCGCACAGCCACAGAACATCTTCGAGGCGGTGCCGAGTTCGACGTGCGTCTCGAGTCCGATCACCGGCTCGTAGCGGGCGATCGCATCGTCGTAGGACGCCAGGGCGCTGGTGGGAGCCGCGGTGCTCACCGGTCGTTCTCCTCGAGGGTCTGGTCGGACGGGACGTCGGTGCCCGACGGCCCATCCGGGTCGGACGATCCGGCCGGGCCGCCGCCACGGGTGTCGCGCAGGTGGACGCGGGTCAGGAACACCGCCCCCGGCAGGCCGATCACACCCCACAGCAGCAGGATCGGATTGACCGTCGCGATGCCCAGCCCCAGCACCACCACGGTGAGCAGCCACACCACGACGACGAGCAGCCGGTCCTGCCGGCGGCTGCGCAACGTCACCATCGCCGGTCTCCCCCGCTCGCCGCGGCGATCACAGCGCCGGTGCCTCGTCGAGCAGCGGGTGGCCGCGACGGTCGTCGAGGGCCGCCTCCAAGGCGCCGCCGACCCGGTAGAGCCGGTCGTCGGCGAAGGTCGGCGCCATGATCTGCAGGCCGACGGGAAGGCCGTCCGCGAGCCCGACGGGCAGGCTCATCGCGGGGCCGCCGGCCAGGTTCGACGGGATCGTGCACAGGTCCGACAGGTACATCGCGACCGGATCGTCGACCTTCGCGCCGATCGGGAAGGCCGGTGTCGGGGTGGTCGGCGAGATCAGCACGTCCACCTGCTCGTAGGCGGCGGCGAAGTCGCGGCTGATGAGCGTGCGGACCTTCTGCGCCTGCCCGTAGTAGGCGTCGTAGTAACCCGACGACAGCGCGTAGGTGCCCAGGATGATGCGCCGCTTGACCTCGGGGCCGAAACCGGCCTCGCGGGTGCGGCTCATGACCTCCTCGGCGCCGGCCTGCCCGTCGTCGCCCAGGCGCAGCCCGAAACGCATCGCGTCGAACCGGGCCAGGTTCGACGAGCACTCACTCGGCGCGATCAGGTAGTAGGCGGGCATCGCATAGGTGAAGTGCGGGCAGCTGACCTCGACGATCTCGGCGCCGAGCTCGGTCAGCGTCTCGACGGCGGCGGTGAAGGCGGCCCGCACCCCGGGGTCGTAGCCGTCCCCGGACAGTTCGCGCACCACACCGACGCGCATGCCCCGCACGTCCCGGCGGGCGGCGGCGGCCACCACCGGTGGCACCGGCACGTCGACGCTGGTCGAGTCGAGTGCGTCGTGCCCGGCGATCGCCGCGTGCAGCAGCGCCGCGTCACCGACGGTGCGGGCCAGCGGCCCGGCCTGGTCCAGCGAACTGGAGAAGGCGACCAGCCCGTACCGGCTGACCGCGCCGTAGGTCGGCTTCACCCCGACCAGCCCGCACACCGCGGCCGGCTGGCGGATCGACCCGCCGGTGTCGGTGCCGATCGCCAGCGGTGCCTCGAAGGCGGCGACGGCCGCGGCGCTACCACCACTGGACCCACCCGGGATGCGGGTGGTGTCCCACGGGTTGCGGGTCGGCCCGTAGGCCGAGTTCTCGGTGGAGGAGCCCATGGCGAACTCGTCCATGTTCACCTTGCCGAGCAGCACCACGTCGGCGGCACGCAGCCGGGTCACGACGGTCGCGTCGTACGGGGCCTGCCACCCCTCGAGGATGCGGCTGCCGCAGGTGGTGGGCATGCCGCGGGTGGCGAGCACGTCCTTGAGGGCGAGCGGGACCCCGGCGAGCGGGCCGAGCGCCTCGCCGGCGGCACGCCGCTGGTCGACCCGACGGGCCGCGGCGAGCGCGCCCTCACCGTCGACGTGCAGGAAGGCGTGGATGGTGTCGTCGACCTTGGCGATCCGCTCGAGCGCCGCCTGGGTCGCCTCGACGGCGGACAGCTCGCCCGCGGCGATCGCCGCCGCGGTGGCCGCCGCCGTCAGCCGGGTCACGTCGCCCCCGGCCGCACCCACGCTGGTGCTGGCCGGCTGGGACACGGGGGATGTGGGATGGTCGGTCATGCGGGCGGCGACCTCACTCGTCCGGATCAAGGATGCGGGGCACCCGGAAGCGGCCGTCCTCGGCGGCCGGGGCGCCGGCTAGGGCGTCCTCGGCGGACAGCGACGGACGGACGACGTCCGGGCGCAGGACGTTCGTCAACGGCACGGCGTGGCTGGTCGGCGGGATGTCCGCCGCCGCGACCTGGGAGACCCTGGCCACCGCCGACAGAATCGCCTCGAGCTGCGGCGCCAGTGCGTCGAGCTCGGCGTCGGTCACCGACATCCGCGACAGCCGGGCGAGATGGGCTACCTCGTCCCGCGTGATCCCCATGATGGCGTGCGGCCCCTTCGTGGGCGGTGGGCTCGCGCGGCCCGTGACTGGACGGACGCGTGCCGCGGGCGGCGCGGCGGCCCCGGCCGGTTCCCGGCTCGAACGGCTCCCGACCGGACCCTCTCCCGGTTCGAGCCGGGGACGATCGCAGCGGGACCCAGGACCGCGCGTCATGCTCGCGTCGGCGTGATGTCATCGTACGGCCCGACAGCCGCAACCGGTTCCGCCCGCCCCCGGTGCGGCCGACGGCGTCGGGCACCGGCCGGCGCGTCAGGCGCCGACATGAGCCGGACCTGGCGTTTCGCCGCCCCGGCCGGGTGCGCCACGTCATCTCGGCGTGACCGATCGGCTATCCAAGCGACACGCTCTTTGTGCATGATCAGCTACATGTCGTATCTGATGCGGGTGGTGCTGCCTGACCGGCCGGGCACCCTGGGGGCCGTCGCGACGGCGCTGGGCGCTGCCGGTATCGACATCCAGAGTGTCACCGTGGTGGAGCGCAGCTCCGAGGGCGCCGTCGATGACCTGCTGTTCGTGCTGCCGCCGGGCGGTCTCGCGGACCGGGCGCTCAGTGCCGCGCTGTCGGTGCCCGGGGTGACGGTCGAGTCGCTGCGCCCGTTCCTCGCGGACGGCCGGGCGGTGGCGGGCGACCTCGATCTCGCGGACTCGCTGGCCGAGCACCCCGAGCAGGCTCCGGCGACACTCGCCCGGCTCGCGCCCTGTGTGTTCAACGCCGACTGGGCGGTGCTGCTCGAGCATCTCGATGCCGACGACGTGCGGATTCGCGAGTCGTCAGTGGGCGCGCCGGTGCTCGGCGGGGGCGATCTGGGGGTGCCCGAGCGGGTCCGGTTGGCGCTGCCCTGGCTGCCGCTGGCCCAGGCCCGGGCGGTGCGGGCCGATGAGGGTGGCTTCCCGGCCCGCTGGCTGGCGGTGGACATGGCGCTGGCCGCCGCTCCGGTCGGCCACCCGCGGCTGGTGATCCTGCTGGGACGCCCCGGCGGCCCCGCCTTCCGCGCCTCGGAGATCGCCCGGCTCGCCCACCTCGCCGGCATCGCCGCCCGGCTCGCCCGCCGCGACTGAACCGGCCCCGCCGCACCGCACCCGCGGATCAGCCCGAGCCTGCGCCAGCGTCCGGCGCGGAACCCTCGGTGGCCGCGGCGCTGTCGGTGGCCACGGCGCCGGCTGGTTCCGCGGAACCGTCGGTGGCCACGGGTTCGGCGACGGCGCGGGCGGCGTCCACGCCCCGCTCGAGCAGGACGGCGAAGCCGGCCTCGTCCAGGACGGGCACTTTCAGGCTGCGCGCCTTGTCGTACTTGGACGCTCCGGGGTCGGCGCCCACGACGACGAACGCCGTCTTCTTGCTCACCGAGCCGGTGACCTTGCCGCCGCGGGACTGCACCGCCTCGGTGGCGCTGTCCCGGCTCCAGCCGTCCAGGGTGCCGGTGACGACGACGGAGACGCCGTCGAGGGGTCGGGGACCGGTGTCGGCGCCGACGTCGGCCAGCGACGCCCCACCGGCGCCGAGGCGGGCGACGACGTCGCGGTGGCGCTCGTCGGCGAACCAGTCGACCACGGCCTGGGCGATCGTCGGGCCGACACCGTCGACGGCGGCGAGGACCTCGACGGGCGCCGCCGCGATCGCGTCGAGCGAGCGCAGCTCCCGGGCGAGCGCACCGGCGGCGGCCGGGCCGACGTGCCGGATGGACAGGCCGACCAGCAGCCGCCACAACGGACGGTGCCGGGCCGCCTCGACCCCGGCGAGAATCTTGTCGATCTTCTTCTGGGCGAAGCCGCGCAGCCCCTCGAACGACTCGGGCCCCAGGTGGAACACGTCACCGATGTCGTGCACCCGGCCGGCCTCGAGCAATGCGACCGCCGTCTCGTAGCCCAGGCCGTCGATGTCCAGCGCCCCCCGGGACGCCAGATGGAAGATCGCCTCCCGCAGCTGCGCCGGGCAGGCTTCGGTGTTGGGGCACCGGATGTCCACATCACCCTCGGGCCGGACCAGGGCGGTGCCGCACTCCGGGCAGTGGGTGGGCATGACGAACGCCCGCTCGCTGCCATCACGCAGGTCGACGACCGGGCCGACGATCTCCGGGATGACGTCGCCGGCCTTGCGCAGCACGATGGTGTCGCCGATGAGCACGCCCTTGCGGCCCACCTCGTCGATGTTGTGCAACGTGGCGAGCCCGACCGTGGACCCGGCGACCAGCACCGGCTCGAGCTCACCGAACGGCGTCACCCGCCCGGTGCGCCCCACGTTGACCCGGATGTCCCGTAGCTTCGTGGTGACCTCTTCCGGCGGGTACTTGAACGCGACCGCCCAGCGCGGCGCCTTGGACGTCGACCCGAGCCGACGTTGCAGGGCGAACGCGTCGACCTTGACGACCACCCCGTCGATCTCGTGTTCCACGTCGTGGCGGGCCTGCCCCCAGCGGTGCAGGTACCCCAGCACGTCGGAGACGGCGGGGAACACCTCGAAGCGGGTGGACACCGGCAGCCCCAGCTCGGCGAACTGAGCGTAGGCGCCGGACTGGGAGTCGGCCTCGAAGCCGCGGTGCACCCCCAACCCGTGGACGATCATGTCGAGCGAGCGGGAGGCGGTGACCCGCGGGTCCTTCTGCCGCAGCGAGCCCGCGGCGGCGTTGCGCGGATTGGCGAACGGCTTCTCGCCGCTTTCGACCAGCGAGGCGTTGAGCTCGGCGAACCGCGCCGTGGGGAAGAACACCTCACCGCGCACCTCGAGCAGCTCCGGCACCTCCGGCCCGCGCAGCCGGGTCGGCACCCGCGCCAACGTCCGGATGTTGGGGGTGATGTCCTCCCCCGTGCGCCCGTCCCCACGGGTCGCCGCCCGCACCAGCCGCCCGTCGGCATAGACGAGATCGACCGCCAGCCCGTCGATCTTCAGCTCGCACAGCCAGGCGGCGACCTCGCTCTCGCGCGCCGCCCGCGCCGCCCACTGGTGGAACTCGTCGTCGTCGAAGACGTTGTCCAGCGAGAGCAGCCGCTCCAGGTGCTCGACCGGGGTGAACAGGGTCGAGTACGCCCCGGCGACCTTCTGCGTCGGCGAATCCGGCGTGCGCAGGTCGGGATGGCGCTCCTCGATCGCCGTCAGCTCCCGCATCAGCGCGTCGTACTCGGCGTCGGCGACGGTCGGCGCGTCCAGCACGTAGTACCGGTAGGCGTGCTCCTCCAGCTCCTGCGCGAGTGCGGCCGCCCGAGCCCGCTGCGGCGCCCCGGCCGCCTCAGCCGCTCCGGTCGTCTCAGCCGCTCCGGCCACCGTGGCCGTCTCCGCCGCCGCGGGACCTGCCTTCGCCGGAGACACCTCACCTGGCGCGGACGTGCTCATGCCGGCGCGTCCACCAACACGCGACCGGCCTGACGACAGTGCCGCAGGACCGCTCGCGCCGTCTCCGCGCCGAAACCGACCAACCCACACGCGGGTGCCACGGCGACCACCTCCCCGAGCTGCTCCGGCCGGAAGCCCAGCCGGTTCCACAGTGCGATGACGGATTCGACGCTACGACGGACGTCCGACAGTTCCGCCGTCGCGGCGGCCGTCGACACGATCCCGGCGATGAGCCGCCCACCCGCGTCCACGTATTCGCCGATCAGATCGTCCTCGGCCCGGGTGAGCAGCGCCGCGTCCACGCCGATGAAGTCCGCCCCCGCCGACTGCAGGGTCTCGAACGGCACCGACGGCGCGCAGCAGTGCACCCCCACCCCGACCGCACCGGACGCCCGGGCCGCCTCGGCGACCGCACGCAGCCGCGTGGCGGCCAGGCCGTCCTCGACCGCCCGCAGCACCGAGAAGCCACTGGGCGTGCGGACCCGACCGGCCAGCACCGCCGGCAGCGACGGCTCGTCAAGCTGGACGATCAACTTCGCCCCCGGCACCCGACTGGCCACCTCCTTCAGATGCTCGCCGAGGCCCGCCGCCAACGACTCGGCGATCTCGCGGGTGGCTCCGACGTCCGAGAGCGCCTTGTGCCCCCGGGGCAGCTCGAGCTGGGCCGCCAACGTCCAGGGTCCGGCAACCGCGATCTTGAACGGCCCGGTGTAGCCGGCCGCGGTCTCCACCAGCGCGTCCAGGTCACGGACGAGCAGATCCCGGGCGCGGCGCAGGTCCATGCCGACCCGCGGCACCAGCCGCCACCCCGCCGGCTGCAGATCGACCGGCAGCTCCAGCAGGATCGCGCCGCTACGCCCGAGGAGCCCCGCGCCCGGCCCGCGCTCCGGCAGCTCCGGCAGGTGCGGCAGATCCGGCAACTCGTCGAACACCAGCTTCTGCGCCTCGGCCGCGTCGGTGCCGGGCAGCGACCCGACCCCCGTCGCCGCCCCCAGCGGCCACAACGACCCGGCCGCACCCGCCGTCGCGTCCCGCTCCGCGTTCCGGCCCTGCTCCGCGTCCCGGTCCCGCTCCTCGTTGCGGCTCTGCTTCGCGTCCCGGTCCCGCTCGATGTTCCGGCCCTGCCGCGTGCTTCGGTCCTGCTGCACGTTCTGCCCCTGCTCCACACACCGGCCCTGCTCCATGCCTCGGCCCGTCACGGCGCCTCAACCCTGCGCGGAGTCGACACCGCCGCACCCGGCCACGGGGTAGGCGTCCGATCTCCGCATACGGCCATTCTGGCCGACGCGACGCACCCCTGGCCGTCGCCCACCGGCCCGCCCGCGCGCCGAA
>NZ_CADCWS010000059.1 GCF_902806475.1 Candidatus Frankia nodulisporulans | reverse complement strand
GCCAGCGGGAACCGGCTGTCAGCCGGCGACGGCCAGCGGTCGGGGACGGCCGCCCATGTGGGGGGTGGGATGAGCCGGGGCAGCATCACCCGGACGGGCCGGTCGACGCCGACCGGCCGCTGTGATTCCGGTCCGTCGGTCGAAGCGGCCGGCCGACGCGGGGTATAGGACGATGTCGGCCGCCGTGGCTCTCCCGCGCGGAAACAGGCCGGGAAGTGCGGGAAAAGGCCCGTGGACGCCGCTGGCGGGGGCCTTTTCGTGCCTCGGTTGGAATGTGGTTCTTCTCCCGCGTCCGCGACGCATCGAAATGGCGGTATGGCCTGCCCGGGTAACAGCGCACCGAACCGGTGGCAGGTTCGCGATAGGAACGATCCGACGGGCGGCGGCCGCCCGCTCATGTCGGCTGTACGGAGGACATGTGGATGCGCGCGACGAGGATGTCCAGGCGTCGCAGGACCAGGCCCTCGACGTGCAGGGACCGCCGAGCGGGCTGACCACCCGACCCGCGCCGCTACGACCGCACGACCCGCGGCTGCTGGGTGGAGTACCGGATTCTTGGCCGGCTGGGCGAAGGCGGCATGGGCGCGGTGTTCCTTGGCCGCGGACGGGATACCGGGCTCGTGGCCATCAAGGTGATCCGAACGGAGATCACGCGCATTCCCCGTTACCGGGAACGGTTCTGCCGGGAGGCCGCGGCGGCCAGTCAGGTGGCGAACTGCTGCACCGCCGCGGTTCTTGACGTCGCCCGCGACGCGTCCGGCGCGCTGTACCTGGTCAGCGAGTTCGTCGACGGACCGACCCTGGCCCAGGCGGTCGCCGCGCGCGGCCCACTGGGAGCGGTCGAGGTCGAGCGGATCGCCATCGGTGTGGCCGCGGCGCTGAGCGCCATGCACAGTGCGGGACTGGTCCACCGCGACCTGAGCCCCGCCAACGTGCTGCTGTCCCCGCTGGGACCCCGAGTGATCGATTTCGGCCTGGCCCGGGTGTCGGACGACGCGCCGCGGGGCCCGCGGGGCCGGATCGCCGGCACGCCGGCGTTCATGTCCCCCGAACAGGCCAGCGGCCACCGGGTCCGCAGCGCCACCGACATCTTCGCCTGGGGCGCGCTGGTCGTGTTCGCCGCCACCGGTGAACCGCCCTTCGGCAACGGGACGGCCGCCCAGCAGATGCGCCGCCTCCAGTGCGACGACCCCGACTTCGACCGCGTCGACACCGCGCTGGGCGCCGCGGCGCTGGCCACGATCGTCCGCGTCGCGATGCGCCGGGAGTCCGCCGTCCGTCCCAGCGCCGACGACCTGCTGCGGCACCTGGTCCGAGCCGAGGACGCGCTCGCCGCGGTGGGACCGGCCACCGCCACGCCCATGTCCACCGCCACGCCCATGTCCACCGCCACGCCTTCGGCCACGCCGCCCTCACCCACGCCCACGGATGCGGCCCCCGCGACCTCCTCGTCCGCGGCCACGGCTTCGGACTCCGCCCCGGACGCGGTGGCGGGGCTGGTGAGCGTGATCGAGATGCCGGTCGTGTGCAGGACGACACCGGTGACGCCCACGACCCTGCCGGACGTTTCCTCCGTCCTGGTCGCCGCCCTGCGCCGTGGTGGTGACGAGGAGGTTCCCGCCCCTCCCATCGCTACATCGGACGCCTCGGACGCCTCGGAGGCATCGGACGCATCGAACAGATCGGGGGCGACGGAGGCGAACCTCGATCCCGCGGGCATGCCCGCACCGCGGGTGCCGACCGTAACCGCGGCGCACCACCGCGGCCCTCTCGGTGCGCCACATCAGCTGGGCCGCCGTCCGGCCGGTCCAGGGGCGGACCAGCCGGACGTGGCCCGTTCACCTTCGTCGCCCGTCTGGCGGCCCAGGCCCGGAGAGGCGCCGACGGGCGGGCCGTCACCTTCGATCACCGGGTCGTGTTCCTGCCCCGCTCCCGTCTCGTGCGCGCCACCCGGTCGGTCCAGGGGGCCGATGCCGCACAGCCAGGCCCACCCGCGCCCGGGGCGGGATCGACCATGCCGTCCCCGGTGGCGACCGGTCCGCTCCCGTCGCCGGCTCTCGACGGCGTTGTCCCGGCGCCGAGGCCGGCACGGGCCCGCGAGTGGAACGGGCCGCCGACCGCGGTCCTGCTCGAACCACTGATCGATCCTCGACGCGCCGAACGGTCCGAAGAGTCCGAAGGGTCCGAGCGCGGCAGCGGTCGGGAGGGTCGCACGTGGCGGCTTCCGGTCATCGTCGCGCTGGCGATGCTGGCCGCGGCGGTGATCGCGGTGTTGATCGTGGTGCTGGCGCACCTGCGTCCGCACTCCGGAGCGGACCGGGCGACGGCGACGGCGACGGCGACGGGACCAGGTTCGGTGCCCTCTGGCCAGCACGGGCCAGGTGGGCCCGCCAGCACGGTCGCATCCACCGCACCGACTGCTCCTGCCCCCAGCCGCGCGGACGGCCGCACCGCCACCCCCGCTGCGACCACCGGCCTCGACCGCCAGGTAGCCGCCACCCCGACGCACGCCGAGCACGCCACGCCCACCCCCTCGGCCAGTCCCACCCTGGGCACAGGCTCCGCACCGTCCACTGACCAGCGCACCTCGGATGACCGCACCCAGACGGCCGGCGGCCCCGGCACCTCCACCGGCCCCGGCACCTCCACCAGCTCTGGTACCTCCGCCGGCTCTGGCAGCACCGGCGGCACCAGCCCGGCCACCGGCGGCTCCGGCGCGGGCGCCGTCATGGTGGCGGATGTGCGGGGCCGTGATGTCGCGAGTGCCGAGTCGACCCTGCGCGCCGCGGGGTTGGGGACCGCGCGCCGCATCGCCCGCACGGACCAGTTCCTCCCGGGCACCGTTCTCGATCAGTCGCCGTCCGCTGGCCTGGTCGCGCCAGGCACCGTCGTCACCCTCCTGGTCGCTGCCGGGCCCGGCTGACCGGTGGTGCGCCACGGTGGGCTGGTCCCCACGGTGGGCTGGTCCCTCACGGTGGGCTGATCGCCGAGGGGCCGGGCGCTGACGGCCGCGGGTGTGTGCTGTTCGCCTCACCGGATCACGCTGGCCCGCCAAGGCGCACCGCTCATTCTGATCTGTCCTGAGCTCCTCCAGCGTGATCGGTCCGGGAGCGCCGCCCGCGGTGGCGGCCTCGGACCGATCACGCGTCGACGGCAGGTGGGTGGGAGGCCACCGTGCGCCGCCCAAAGGTGACGGCGTTTCATCCCTTCTATCGAATCTCTGCCAGGTGGGGAGCGCTGGCCGTGCCGGCGGCGCCGTGTCCGTTTCGTCCGGTCGGCGGGTGCGGCGAGCGCGCCAGCCTGACGCGATGGCTGGCGGGAGAGGGGCGTGCGGCGTGCGGTGGTGCTCACCGGTGGCAGAAGGTGTGACGCGGGCGGATGGGAGGACGCGGCGGGAGTGCGTGGGCGGTGTGGGTGAGCGGGGGGCCGGGGTGTGTTTCGGCGAGTTCCCAAGACGTCCAAGGGTGATGGGGTGCGAGCGCGTAGGCGGGATGGGGGTCGTGAGAAAGCGGCCGGTGCGGTGGTGGCGGTACGGACGGGTGATGGGGGCGCCGGTCCGTGTGCTCCATCCGGGCGTGTCACGAGGGCCGGGCAGCAACGGTCAGGAACAGTGCGAAGAAATGCCGGAACCGGCACATTTTGTTAGCATGCCGCTACCCGGGGGGGGAGAGAGACTGCGGTGGGAGGGGAGCTCGCTTGGACGACCTGGATCGCGCCCTGTTGCGCCTGTTGCAGCAAAACGGCCGAAGAACCAACCGGGATCTCGCTCTGGCGACCCGGGTGGTGCCGTCCACGTCGCTGCAACGTGTGCGTTCGCTGATCGAGCGCGGCATCATCAGTGGATTTCGCGCTGAGCTCGACCTGGCTGCCATCGGGCGGCCGGTGCAGGCACTTGTCTCGGTTCGGGTTCGACCCTCGTCACGTGCGACGATGGACGAATTCCGGACCTGGGCCAGTGGGCTGCTGGAAACGGTCAGTGTGTTTACCACGGCGGGTGCCGCCGATTTTCTGCTGCACGTCGCCGTGCCTGATGTGGAAGGGCTGTACGGACTCGTTGTCGATCGGATCACCGAACGGCCCGAAGTGAACGACGTACAGACGAATCTTGTTTTCGATCATCATCGCACGTCCGCCTTGGAACCGGTGTATCCGGCCGAATAACCGCCGGGTGGTTCGCCCAACCGATCGGTTGGCCCACGGATCAGCCGTCCGTTCGGATGGTCGGCCGTCGGTCCGGGGGACAGGTCGGTCGGCCACGGTCTGGTCGGCGGGTTCGCCGGCTGGACGTTCGGCCGGTGCGTTGATCGGCGCATGGACGGGGATCCTCGTGTGTGGTGGGGGCGCACTACGCTGCTGGCGTGACCTCGCGGACGCGGATCGGCTTCGATGCCGACGTGCTGCTCGCGGCCGCGACCGCGGCTGCCACCGCTCCGATCGCTCCGATCGCTCCGATCGCTCCGATCGGGCGTGGTGACGGTGCTCGTGGTGGCGCCGCTCGGGGCGCCGGTGGCGGGGCCGGCGCCGCTCCGCGCCGGGAACTGGCCCGTGCCTACCGTGAGTTGTCGGAGCGCTATCGCGGCGGATCGGACACTCCCGAGGACGCGAGGCTGACCGACGGCCATGTTCGGGCCTATCTCGCCGCCCGACTGCCGGCGACACTCGCGGTCAGCCGGGTGGTGCTGGCCGAACTCGCCGACCGGCGACCGCACTGGCAGCCGCACAGCCTGCTCGACCTGGGCGCCGGGCCGGGCCCCGCGACCTGGGCGGCACTCGAGGTGTTCGGGGAGATCACCGGCGTCGACCTGGTCGAACGTTCGGCCCGGATGATCGCCGCGGGTCGCGGCCTGGCGCGGCTGGGCGCCCCCGGGCCGCTGCGCACCGGGGCGCGTTGGCACCACACCACGGCGCAGGTGCCGCCGGTCGGTGTCGCCGCGGATCTCACGGTCGCGTCCTATCTGCTGGGTGAGCTGCCCGCCGCCACCCGCGGTCCGGCCGTCGCCGCCTGGTGGCGGGCCACCACGGGTGCACTGGTCATCATCGATACCGGAACACCCGACGGCTATGCCCGCATCCTCGCCGCCCGCTCGGCGCTGCTCGCCGACGGTGCGACGATCACCGCGCCGTGCCCGTCCGACGGGGCCTGCCCACTGCCGGACGGTGACTGGTGCCACTTCGCCCGCCGGGTCGAGCGCAGCGCCGTGCACCGGGCGCTCAAGGACGCCGAACGCGGCCACGAGGACGAGAAGTTCGCCTATCTGATCGCCTCCCGCGGCCTGCCGGCGCACGCCCCCGGCCGGCTGCTGCGCGCACCGCGGGCGCACGCCGGGCACATCCGACTCGCCCTGTGCGTCCCGGAGGGACAGCGGGAGGCCGTCGTCGCCCGTAGCCGCCGCGACGCCTACGCCTGGGCCCGCCGCGCCCGCTGGGGCGACCCCGCCCCCGGATCGGTCACCGACCCGGCCGCCCCCACCGACCCGGCCGCCGGGGGACAGGCACCCCGGACCGTCTAGATCATCGCTGGCCCGATCGGACTAGCGCATCCCGCGGCCGTCGGACATCCATGGCACCGACCAGCGTGGACATGGTCGGAACGAGCGGCACCATTGAGGGACACCCCGGTACGAGCGGTAGTTATCTCCCAACTACGCTGTGATCGCATTCCGGGCAGGGACAGGCTGGTTCGGGAGAATCCCGCACCGGCCGTGCCGGGGAGACGGGGGAGATGCGGGCATCCTCACTCGCGCCGGGGTCGGCACCACCGACTCCGAGACCAACATCGACATCGACCCCATCGCCGCCGCCGCGGCCGGCCGGCGACCGTCGGCGGGGCGTCTCGGCGACAGCCGGGGCGGCGAGGGCGCTGGCCAGCAGATGGCCATGGTCGCCGGCGGCGGGCCTGGTGGCGCTGCTGTGCGTGGCGTCGTTCACCGCGAGCCTGGTGTTGCAGTCGACGCTGCTGCGGTACGGCTCCGGCGACGCCGACGAAGCCGCCTACGTGCTGCAGGCCAGGATGCTGGCGCACGGCCGGCTCACCCTGGACGCCGCCACGATGGAGCCGTTCTTTCGCCCGTGGCTGACCGGCGAGCGCGACGGCCACCTGTTCACCAAGTACCTGCCGGGCTGGCCGGCGCTGCTGGCCCTGTCCCAGCTGCTGTTCGGCACCATGATCGTCGCACCGGCCGCGGTCGCCGCCGGCTGGGTCGCCAGCACCTACCTGCTGGCCCGTGAACTGCTCGACGACACGGCCAGCGCCGTGCTGGCAGCCGGGATACTCGCGGCGAGCCCGCTGGTGCTACTGCACACGGCGCTGCCCCTGGCCTACGCCTGCGGTGCCGCGACGCTGACCGCCGCCGCGGCCGGGTTGCTGCGCGGGGCGCGTACCGGCAGCCGGGGCGCGCTGGTCGCCGGGGGCGCCGCGGCCGGGTTCGCGTTGCTGCTGCGCCCCTACGACGCGGTTCTGGTGCTCGCCGCGGTGGTGGTGTTCGCGCTGGTCCGGCTGCGTCGAACGCCCCGGGTGGCGGTGCGGCGCACCGGCTGGGCGCTGCTCGGCGTCGCACCGTTCGTCGTGCTCCTGCTCGCCTACTGCGCCTGGGTGACGGGGTCACCGGTGCGGATGCCGCTGTCGGCCTCCGACCCGCTGGACCGGTTCGGTTTCGGCCCTCGGCGCATCCTGCCGAGCGAGCCGACGTTCGCCTTCGGGCGGCGCCTGGCGGTGCGGGCCACCTGGCAGACACTCACCGCCGCGCCCGGCTGGCTGTTCGGCGGACCGCTGCTGGTGGCGTCCGCCGCCGTCGGGGTGCTCGTGCGGCCGCGGCGGGCGCAGCGCCTGCTGCTGGTCGCGATGGCCGCGCTGGTCGTCGCCGGCTACCTGTTCTGGTGGGGGACGGCGTTCGCGCTGCCGGGCGTCCGCGACGGTATCGGCCCGCACTACCATCTCGGCGCGGTCACCCCGGTGGTCATCCTCGCCGCGGACGGGGCCCGCCGGCTGTGGGCGCTGGCGGCCCGCGCCCTGGCCCGTGTCCTGAGCGCCTCGCCCGTGCGGCGGATACCCCCGGCCTGGCGCGGGATGCCGCTGGCCCGAACGGGGCAGACGCTGATCGCGGTGGGTACGGTGGCGGTGGCCGTCCTGCTGACGCTGGGGCCGCTTCCCCCGAAGCTTGCCGGCCAGCGCTGGGTCAACGACCACGACGCGCTGCTGCGCGCACTGCTGCCCGAGCGGTTTCCCGGGCCCGCCGTCGTCGTGGTCACCCCGGACCGGCCCAGCCGCTACACGCAGGTGCCCTACCAGGTTCTGCGCAACGACCCGGGGCTGCACGACCGGGTCCTGTACGCCGCCGACCTCGGTCCGCGCACCGCCACCCTCGGCGACCGAATGCCCGGACGCGACCTCTACCGGCTGCGGCCGGCGGAGATCGTCGACCCGGCGGCGTTCGCCAGCTACGTCGGCTCCTTCACCGCCCTGCGCCAGATCCACGGTGGACGGCTGCGCCTGGACGTCACGCTGCCCCCGACCGGACCAGCCCTGCCCCGACCGGGCCAGCCGAGCCAACCGAGCCAGCCGGGTGCGTCGGTGTACGTGCGGGTGGGATCGACGGCGGCGGGGGCCCGCGACACCGTCGTGCACGCGGGCCACGGCGCGGCCCCGGTGCTGTCGGTGGTGCTCACCACCGGCCCGGCCGGCCCCGGGGAGATCAGGGTGGACGACGACCTGCCCCTGGACGTCGTCGTCGGGCTCAGCGTGCCCGGCCCCGACGGCACGGCCGCCTGGGAGGAGCGTCTCCCGCTGGCCCGCCGCGCCGGCACCGGTGCGCTGAGCATGCTCGCTCCCGGAACGGGCTGGCGCTGGGTGCCCCCACGGGCGAAGGAGGGTTGGCTGCCCGCGCGGGTGGCCCAGGCCCTCACCGTCTCCGTCACCGCGGTGGCATCCGACATCCCCTGAACGAGCCATGGGCACGATTACCCCTTGCGGCCGGTTTCGCGGTGATCGGCGTCACTGGAGGCACCACCAACGGTGGGCCAGAGCACATCGCGCGGCCTAGCCGGCCCGGGTGGTGGTCGGCGGCGGCGGGTGGGTGGCGGCCCCGGACACGCGGTTGTCCGCCTCCGGCGGGGCCCGCCAGTTCACCACGGACATCCGCGATGAGCTGCGGCGCGGCAGCTTGTCCGGGACGGCGTGCCCGCACCTGGCGCCGCCCGGAGAAGGGCCGCCGCGCAGGCCGCAACGGCCGCGGCTGGGACCGGTGGGCCTCCTGCACCGGGACCCTCGGACTGTCTACGGCCCAGCCCATAGGGGCCTATACCCGGCGAAACCGGGACCGATCCCCGCCTAACGTTGATCGTTGTGCGGGTCCTTCGGGCGGCTACGGCCGCGATCGTGATTGTTGCCGGACTGCTGTCCGCCGGGTGCGCCGCAGACACGGGCGGGCCGCTCTCCGAGCGCGCCCTGCCGGCGAACCGGGTCGCGGCCACCGCGGCCGAACCCACGTCGTCTCCCGAACCCGCCGACGCCGCCACCCACGTCGACGCGTCCACCCCGGCCGCGGCGGCGGACAGGACCACCTCGACCGCCGCGGCGACACCCGACCGGGCCACGGCGCAGGACCAGCCCCGGTCGGCCAGCCGGCCCTGGTCGGTCGGCGAGTCCCAGCCGGCCGGTGCCTCTGGGCCAGCTGGCGAGTCCGGGTCGGCCGACGTGTCGGGGTCGGGCGGGTCGGTGCACACGCCGATCGCCGCCAGGCAAGGGCCGGAGGCCACCGAACCCGGCGCGGTCACGACGCCGGCGGGAGCGCCGTCGCCCGGCGGTCCCACGATGCCCGGCGGATACGTCGGCGCAGGCACGGCCAGCGGCCCGCAGGGGACCGGGGCTACCGGGACGCCGGTGCCGTCCCCGGCGGTGCCGTCCCCGTCCCCGGCACCGGCGAACTGTGGGTCGACCAGGGTGCGCACCGTCGAGGACGCGCTGCGCCTGGTGACCGAACCGGCGGGTTGCCCGGGTGGCGTCAACACCTTCTGGCAGGAGCAGCTCGGGAAGGCGTGGACCACCCCGAAGATCATCTCCTACCACAACGGGCAGGCCCCGGACGACGAGTGCGGCCGGCAGGCCGACCCGGACCAGTTCGCCGACAACGCCCTCTACTGCACGCTGGACGGCACCGTCGCCTACAGCATCGAGTTCATGAACGACCTGGCCGCCGCCGGCGGCCCCAGCTACCCGCTGTTCGTGCTGATGCACGAACTGTCCCACCGCGGCGACCGGATCGGGAAGAACCTCGGGGTCGTCCCCCGGGCGGAGGAGAACCAGGCCGACTGCTTCGCCGGCCGACAGACCGCCGCCGCGCGCGAGGCCGGGCTGCTCGAGATGTCGGACGCGCTCAGCGGCGCGATGCTGTTCTTCTCCCTGGGTGACACCCGCGGCGGCTGGTTCAACCAGGAGCCGGCGACCGCCCCCGACGCGCACGGCAGCCCCACCCAACGCGCCCAGGCGTTCAGCTCCGGCTATCTGCGCGACAACGCCGCCTGCCTGCGGATCGGCCAGTCCGAGACCGGCGACGTCTGACCCGCGCCTGACGGCACAACGGAGCGGGCCCCGCCCCCGGCCGTCCGCACGGGCGGACGGTTCGGGGGACGGGGCCCGGTCATGACGCGAGCGTGCGACCCGTGGGTCAGGGAGCCTGGAAACCGGCCTTGGTCAGCACCGCCTGCGCGGTGGGCGAGGTGATGTAGGTCACGAACGCCGTGGCGCCCGCGGCGTTCTTGCCGCCCTTGAGCGTGGTGATCGGGTAGTCGTTGATCGCCTTCGCCGACTCGGGGAACTCGATGCCCTTCACCTTGCCGCCCGCGGCGATGGCGTCCGTGCGGTAGACCAGCGCGGCGTCGACCTCACCAAGGGTGACCTTGGACAGGGCGGCCTTCACGTCCTGCTCGAGGGTGACCGGAGTGATGGTGACTCCGGCGGCGGTCAGGGCCTTCTTCGCGGCCGCGCCACAGGGCACCGCATCCGCGCACAGGGCGACCTTCACACCGGGCTTGACCAGGTCAGGCAGGTCGGTGATGCCCTTGGGGTTGGCCGCCGGCACCGCGATGACCAGCTGGTTGCGCACGAAGACCTTCGGCGCCGCGGTGTTCTGCCCGGCGTCGGTGACGGTCTTCATGGTGGCCGCGCTCGCCGCGGCGAACACGTCCGCCGGAGCACCGGCGTTGATCTGCGTGGCCAGCGTCGAGCTGCCACCGAAGGAGAACTTCACGGTGGAGCCGGGGTTGGCGGTCTCGAACTGCTTGCCGAGCTCGGTGAACGTCCCGGTCAGCGACGCCGCCGCGAACACCGTCACGGTGCCGGTGACGCCACTGGAGGAGGCGCTGGCCGACGGCGTCGTCGTGGCCGCCGTCGTTCCGTCACTGCCGCTGCTGCCGCACCCGGCGACCAGAAGGCCGGCGCTGGCCATGACCGCGAACGCCGTCCTCATCCTGCTGAATCTCACGTAGTCCCGTTCCTTCGCCCATGACGGATCGCCCCCACCCCAGGGCGCGGTCGACCGTCGCACTGAAAAAATCCATGGTCTGTGGACGGTCGGCCGGCCCGAACCCGCTCAGGATGACGGGCACCCCGAGGCATTCGAGTCGGTCCACGGCGACACCGTCGTCACCCCGATCGCCGGCCCGACCGACAGTCGTCGGCCGGCGCCCCCCGCTCGCATCTGCGGATTCCCCCCTGAGTGGAGCTCCTTGGATACGAAACTTGTCGCATGATAGTGCCGCATCTGAGTAACCGAAAGGTGGGGGTGCTGTGACGCGTCCGTCGACGCGTACCGCCGGGGACCCGAGTGACCTGGACCGACGGCCGCGGCGGACGGTCCGTGACGCATTCGCCAGGACCGGCGAACAGTGCACGGCGGATCGGGCCCGGCCCGGCACCTACCATGTCGAGATGGCCGCGGTGAACAGTGAGCAGCGCACCGGGCAGCGGGCGCCGGGCTGGTGGGGCAGTGACAGCGCGCTGCTGGACGACGAGGAGGCCCGTCGACGCCTGGTCGAGGCCACCCTGCGCTGCCTGGTGCAACGCCGCGACGGCCGCATCCGGGTGGAGGAGGTCGCCCTGGAGGCCGGCGTGTCCCGCTCGACGGTCTACCGCTACTTCCGCGGCCGCGACGACCTCATCCTGGCAGTCCTGCTCGGCCGGATCGAGACCACGATGGCCACCGTGCTGGGGTGTCTGCCGCGGCGTGACGACGCGTCGGACTCCCTGTGCGAGATCTTCCTCGGCGTCGTCACGCAGATCAACAGCGACGCTCCCGACGAGGCGATCTTCGCGGAGGGCAGCCGGGTCATCGCCGAGTCCCTGCGGGAGGGCGGCGGGCCGATCGTCGACGCCGTCACCGGCCACCTCGAGCCCCACCTGCGGCGATGGCAGGCCGACGGGCAGCTCTACCCCGACCTCGACCTGCGCGAGACCGTCCTGTGGCTGATCACCGCTGGCGGCGTCGCGGCGCGGCCGCCCTGGTCCACCTGGTCGCCGGCCAGGCAACGGCGGTTCGTCGCCCAGCACGTCATCCGCGCCCTCGTCACCCCCCGCTGATCCACTGGTCCGCTGGTCCGTCCAGACGTGGGGACGCGGGGGGTGTATCCGTCCCGTGGTGCAGTTGTCGCGGCTGGTGGCGCGGCTCGGCATAGTCGGGGACACGGAACGAGTGCCACGAGCGGCACCCGCCCCACCCACGCGAAGGGACGCCGCGATGAGCCGGGACGTCGTTGTCATCACAGGAACGGGCGGGATGGGGCTTGCCATCGCCCGCCGACTCGCCTCGGGCCGCACCCTGCTGCTCGCCGACCGTAACGAGTCGGCGCTGCACGCCCTCGCGCAGGACCTCCGTGGCCAGGGCCATCAGGTCGTCACCCGGACCATCGACGTCACCGACCGCGCGTCGATGGCCGCGCTCGCCGCCACCGCCACCGAACTCGGCCGGCCCACGCATCTCGTGCACACCGCCGGGGTGTCGCCGACCCAGGGTGATCCGGCGACGATCCTACGGGTCGACCTGTACGGGGTCGCCCTGTTCCTCGACGAGTTCGAACCGGTCGTCGGCCCCGGCGCGGCCGGCCTCGTCGTCGCCAGCACCGGCGGGCACCTCATCGCGGCGCTGCCCCCCGCGCACCAGCGGGCCGTGGCCACCACCCCGAGCGATGACCTGCTCGACCTGGACGTCCTGGCGCCCGCGGCGATGCGCGACTCGGGCCGTGCCTACGCCGTCGCCAAGCAGGCGACCCTCATCCGGGTTCGCGCCGCCGCCCTGGCCTGGGGCCGCCGCGGCGCCCGACTCAACACGATCAGCCCCGGGGTCATCCTCACCCCGATGGGCGCCGCGGAACTCGCCGGCACCTGGGGCGCCAGCATGGCCGCGCTGACCGAGGCGGCCCCCGCCGGCCGGGTCGGCACCCCCGACGACGTGGCCGACGCCGCCCTGTTCCTGCTCAGCGACCAGGCCCGTTTCGTCACCGGCACCGACCTGCTGGTGGACGGCGGTAGCGTCGCCCTCGCCCAGAGCCAGGCCGGCTGACCCCCGCCCCGCCCCGCCCCGCCCCGGCGACAGGCACCCGGCGACCGGCACCCGGCGACACGCACTACCCCGAGTGGCCGGCCGTCGCGCGTTGGACGCTCGCGACCATGTCGGGGTAGCGGCGGGTGCGCGCACCACCATCGACGCCGTACAGCGAGCCGGAGACGAACGACGACTCGTCGGAGGCGAGAAAGTACACCACGTTCGCGATCTCGTGGGCCTCGGCGTAGCGACCCAACGGCGCGTTCTCGACGAACTCGTCGACGATGCCGGGCATCTGCCAGGCCGGGGTGGTCATCGAGGTCCGCACCAGACCGGGGGCGATCGCGTTCACCCGCACGTTGTACGGCCCGAGTTCCATCGCCGCGACCTCGGTGAGCGCCACCACCCCGGCCTTCGCCGCGCAGTAGGCGGCCACCCCCCGACCGGGCTGGACCGCGTTCAGGCTCGCGACCACCACGATCGACCCGCCGCGTCCGGCGGCCCGCAGCGCGTGCCCGCCGTGCTTGACGGTCAGGAACGTGCCGGTGAGGCTCACGTTCAGGACGCGCTGCCAGTCCGCCAGCGGATGATCGGCGACTTCGGACAGGAAGCCGATGCCCGCGCTCGCGACCACGACATCCAACCCGCCGAAGGTCGCCGTGGCCCGCTCGACCGCCCCGGCCACGTCCGCCTCGACCGTGATGTCGCAGCGCACACCCACGAAGGACGCGGACCCGAGCTCCTGCTCGAGCGCGGCGAGCCCGGCCTCGTCGATGTCGGCACCGATGACCTTCCCGCCCTCGGCGACGAACCGGCGGGCGCTCGCCGCCCCGATACCACTCGCCGCACCGGTCACCACCGCTGTCCAGTCGCTCCGCGCAACACCCATCGCCGAATCCTCCGCCCTTTCGCGCCCATCCATCCACAGGTCGGCCTGTTTCGGGCCCTCGTCCGGACGCTAGTGGAAATCGTCCCCACTCGTTGAGCGCGCGCGGGTCCCGGTGAAAGACTTGATGTGCGGGTGGTGTGCTCGGTGGGCGACGAAGGGGTGGGCATGGCGGTCTCAGGTGTGGGCGTATGGAGTGCACAGCTGCACTACGGGGACGCGGCGCGGGCCGCGGAAGCGGCCGCCGAACTCGAACAGCTCGGCTACCACGCCCTGTGGATACCGGACATGGGCGGCGGCACCCTGTTCGACGCCGCCGAGCGTCTGCTCGCCGCCACCAGCCGGGTGACGGTCGCCAGTGGCGTGCTCAGCCTGTGGAACTTCGAGGTCGCCGACGTCGTCCGCGGTCGCGCGGCGCTCGAAGCCGCCTACCCGGGCCGTTTCCTGCTCGGTATCGGTGTCAGTCACGCCATCGCCGTCGACCACGGTGACCCCGGCCGGTACCGACGTCCCGTCGCCGCGATGGAAGCCTTCCTGGACGCGCTCGACGCCGCCGAACCCGCGGTCCCCGCGGCCAACCGGGTCCTCGCCGCGCTGGGCCCGCGGATGCTCGGCGTCGCCGCGAAACGCTCCGCGGGCGTCCACAGCTACCTGGTCACCCCCCAGCACACCGCGGCCGCCCGCGAGGCCGTCGGCGCCGGCCCGCTGCTCCTGCCGGAGCAGACGGTGATCCTGTGCGCGGACGCCGACGAGGCCCACGAGATCGGCGGCCGGTGGCTGCGCGGCTACCTCTCCCTGCCGAACTACGCCAACAGCCTGATCCGGCTCGGTTTCACCGCCGAGGAGGTCGCCGAGGTCAGCGACCGGGTCTTCGACGCCATGATCGCCTGGGGGGACGAGGAGGCGATCGCCCGCCGCGTCCGCGAACATCGCGACGCCGGCGCCGACCATGTCACCCTGCAGGTCCTCACCGCCGACCAGCAGGCCTTCCCCCTCACCGAATGGCGCCGCCTGGCTCCCGCCGTCGTCTGACCCGCCGTGCGCTGACCGCGGTGGCGCGGCGGCCGCCGGGTACATCGTCATCACAGGGGCCCGACCGTACGATCCGGGCATGCGGGTGCTGGTGGTCGAGGACGACGAGCGGACCGCCGCGTTGCTGCGCCGGGGCCTGATCGAGGAGGGCTACGCCGTCGACCTGGCGGCGGAGGGTCCCGAGGCGGTCTGGCGAGGCTGCGAGGTCGACTACGACGCGATCGTGCTCGACCTGATGCTGCCCGGCCTCGACGGCTTCGAGGTGTGCGCCCAGCTGCGCGCCCGGGGCCGATGGGCGCCGGTGCTCATGCTCACCGCCCGCGTCGATGTCGACGACCGCATCCGCGGTCTGGACGCCGGGGCCGACGACTACCTGCCCAAACCGTTCAGCTTCGGCGAGCTGACCGCACGGCTGCGAGCGCTGGTCCGCCGCGGCGCCGACCAGCGCCCCGTCATCCTCACCGCCGCGGCGGTGCGGCTCGACCCGGCCGCCCACCGGGTGTGGCGACACGGCGAGCCGGTGGATCTCTCGGCGAAGGAGTTCGCGCTGCTGCACCTGCTGCTGCGCCACCCCGAGCAGGTCCTCACCCGCACCTTCATCATCGACCACGTCTGGGACGACGCGTTCGACGCCACCTCGAACGTCGTCGACCAGTACGTCCGCTACCTGCGCCGCAAGCTCGACGATCCGGGCGCCCCCTCGCTGGTGGAGACCATCCGCGGCGTCGGTTACCGCCTGCGCATCCCCCCGGCCACCGGCCCGGACACCCCCCCGGGCCCGGGCCCGGTCCCGGGCACCGCTTCGGCGTCGGGATAGGCGCGGCGTGCCGCTTCGGGTCCGCCTGACCGCCCTGTTCGTCCTCGGCACGGCCCTCGCCCTGTTCCTCGCCGGCATCCTGTTCTACCTGCTGCTGCGGGCGAACCTGCGGGACGCGGTCGACTCGGACCTGCGCACCCGGGTGGACGTCCTCGCCGCCCGCACTACCGACCGCTACCCCGCGGTCACCGCCGCGACCACACCGGGCTCGACCACACCGGGCTCGACCACACCGGGCTCGACCGCGCTGCTCGCCGGCGCGGGCCCGATCGCGCAGATCCTGGGACCGGACGGCCTCGTCCTGGCGGCCACGGCCGACGCCGGCCAGACCCCCCTGCTGGACGCCCGCACCCTGGCCACGGCCCGCACCCGGGCCCTGCTGACCACCGTCCGATCCCGCCCGGGGATGGAACCGGACGGCCGTCTCCGCCTGGCCACCGAGCCGGTCACCGTGCCTGGCACAGGCTCGGCCGCTACCACCGGGTCGGCTGCCGGCGGGCCGCTGGTCGCGGTGGTCGGGACGTCCACCCTGTACAGCGACCGGGCCGAGGATCGGGTCCGCAACGTCATGGTTGTCGCGACGGCACCGCTGGTCGCGCTGTCCGGGCTGGCCGCCTGGCTGCTGTCCGGCGCGGCGCTGCGTCCGGTCGAACGGATGCGACGTGATGCCGCCGCGCTCGCCGCCGCCGAGGACCACGCCAGGACCCCCGGCCCGCCCGCACCACCCGGCCCGCCGGTGCCCTCTGGTCCCTCCGGTGCCCTGGCGCTCGCCGTACCGGCCACTCGCGACGAGATCGCGGCCCTTGCCCGGACGATGAACGACCTGCTCGCCCGGCTGCACGCCGCCCGCACCCGCGACCGCGCGTTCATCGCCGACGCCGGCCACGAACTGCGCACCCCCCTGACCGTGCTACGCGCCGAACTCGAACTCGCCGCCCGCCCCGGACGCAGCGTCACGCAACTGCGCGCGGCGATCTCCGGTGCCGCCGAGGAGACCGAACGGCTCATCCGTCTGGCCGAATCCCTGCTCACCCTGGCCCGGATGGACGGTGGTCACCTGCGCCGCGCACCCGTGGCCCTCGACGAGATCGTCCTGCGCGCCACCCAGGCCGCCGCCGGACTCGCCACCTCCCGCGACGTGCACCTCACGATCATCCGGGAACCACCCGTCCAGGTTTCGTCCGGGCCGTTGGTCGAGGGTGACCCCGACCTGCTGCGCCAGTGCGTCGACAACCTGCTCACCAACGCCCTACGTCACGCCCCGGCCGCCAGCACCGTCGATCTGACCATCGGGCCCACCACCCGGTCGGGCCAGGCCGGCGTGCGACTGACCGTCCGCGACTGGGGGCCGGGCTTCCCGGGGACGTTCCTCCCGCACGCCTTCGAACGGTTCCGCCGGGCCGACGCCGCCCGCGGCCGCAACGACGGCGGCACCGGACTCGGTCTGGCCATCGTCGCGGCGATCATCGCCGCCCACGGCGGATCGGTGACGGCCGCCAACCATCCCGACGGCGGCGCCGTCCTGACGATCTGGCTTCCCCGCGAGGGGACCCGGGTCGCCGCCGCGGGAGCCGGCGGCCGCGCCGGGGGAACCGCACGTCCGGTCAGGGGCGTTGATCGCGACGCAGGGGATGATCACCGGGAATCTCCACGATGACGATGGGGACACCGTCCGGGTCCGCGAGCCACATCTCGTCCAGCCCCCATGGTTCCCGCCGCGGCGCACGCGTGATCGCCACCCCGGCCTCCACCAGCCGTCGATGCTCGCCCGCCAGGTCACGGACCTGCAACCACAGACCTGGCCACCGCGCGCCGTCGTCGCGGCCGTCGTCGCGGCTTCGTCCGGCGACCTCCAGCAGGCCCTGGCCGAGGAAGTACACGACGCCCGGCTCGTCCGGCGGGCCGAACTCGCGGTACACCGCGAGCCCGAGGATCCGCCCGTAGAAGTCGTGGCTGCGTGCCGGGTCGACCGGCCTGATCAGAATGCGGCTACCGAGAACCTCCACCCCTCCAGTGTCACCGCCGACCGCCTGCGCCGCCCGCCATCCTCGTGTGGAGGTGACGGGCGGGGCGGCTACGGGAGTGGTTGCTGTCGGGGTCCGAGCAGGCTACCCAGCACACGGGGCCGCACGCCCAACCGGCGGCCGAACAGCGGCTGCATCCGTGGTGGCGGGTGATGTGCCTGACCGGCGTCGACTACTTCTCCACGCTGGGATACCAGCCGGGTATCGCGGCGCTGGCGGCCGGTGCGGTGAGTCCGATCGCGACCGCGGTGCTGGTGCTGGTCACGTTGGCGGGGGCGTTGCCGGTGTACCGGCGGGTGGCGAAGGACAGCCCGCACGGCGAGGGGTCGATCGCCATGCTGGAGAAGGAACTGTCCTGGTGGAAGGGCAAGATCCTGGTTCTGGTGCTGCTGGGGTTCGCGTGCACCGACTTCCTGATCACGATCACGCTGTCGGCCGCCGACGCCACGGCGCACATCCTGGAGAACCCATACGCGCCGCACGCGCTCGAGGGGCATCAGGTCATCGTCACGCTGGTGCTGCTGACACTGCTCGCCACGGTGTTCCTGATCGGCTTCACCGAGGCGGTCGGGATCGCGGTCGTGCTGGTCGTGATCTACCTGGGGTTGAACGCGGTCGTCGTCGCCGACGCGCTGGTGAAGATCGCCACGCATCCGCACCTGTTCGACGACTGGCACGCGCTGCTGGTCCAGGAGCATCCGGACCCGTTGGCGCTGATCGGCTTCGCACTGATCGTGTTCCCGAAGCTCGCGCTCGGACTGTCCGGTTTCGAGACGGGCGTGGCGGTGATGCCCCTGGTGCGCGGGGACGCGGGTGACACCGAGCGGCGTCCGACCGGACGCATCCGCGGCGCCCGCACCCTGCTCACCGTCGCGGCGTTGATCATGGCCGTGTACCTGATCACGTCCAGTCTCGCGACGACGCTGCTCATCCCCGAGCGTGCGTTCGAACCGGGCGGCGAGGCCAACGGGCGGGCCCTGGCCTATCTGGCCCACGAGCAGCTCGGGGCGGCCTTCGGCACCGTCTACGACGTCTCGACGATCCTGATCCTCTGGTTCGCCGGCGCCTCGGCCCTGGCGGGACTGCTCAACCTCGTCCCGCGCTACCTGCCCCGGTACGGGATGGCGCCGCACTGGGCGCGCGCCGTGCGACCGCTGGTCCTGGTGTTCACCGCGATCGGCTTCGCCGTCACCGTGATCTTCGGTGCGAGCGTCGACAAGCAGGGCGGCGCGTACGCCACCGGGGTACTGGTGCTGATCACGTCCGCCTCGCTGGCGGTGACACTCGCGACGCTGCGGCGCGGGCAGCGCCGGTCCGCGGTCGCCTTCGGCGTGATCGCCGCGGTGTTCGTCTACACCACCATCGCCAACATCATCGAACGTCCGGACGGCCTGATCATCGGTTCGATCTTCATCATCGCGATCCTGCTGGTGTCGTTCGTCTCCCGGGCGCTGCGCGCGTTCGAACTGCGGGTCACCGGCGTCCGCCTGGACGACACCACCGTCGCCTGGGTCCGCGAGGCCGCCGCCACCGGCGGACTGCACCTGGTCGCCAACGAACTGGACGTCGGGGACGCGGCCGAATACGCCGACAAGGCGCGCAAGGCCCGTCGGGAGCTCTACGTCCCCGAGGCCGTGCCGCTGCTGTTCCTCGAGGTGAGCGTGCCCGACTCGTCCGACTTCGAAGGCGAACTGGACGTCCACGCTGTCGATCGCTCGGGCTACCGGGTGCTGTGCGCGACCAGCACCTCGGTGCCCAACGCGATCGCCGCGCTGCTGCTGCACCTGCGCGACACCGCCGGGGTGCGCCCGCACGTCTACTTTGAATGGACCGAGGGCAACCCCATCCTCAACTTCCTGCGGTTCCTGTTCTTCGGTGCCGGGGAGGTCGCCACCGTGACCCGCGAGGTGCTGCGTGAAGCCGAACCCGATCCTGCTCGACGCCCCTTCGTCCACGTCGCGTGACGCCGCCCCGCCGCGTGACGCCGCCCCCTCGGGTGGTGTGACCGTGGTCGCGTGACGTCGGCCGTGTCGTCGTCGTCGGTGTCATCGTCGTCCGGGTCGTTGGCCGGGTCATCGTCGGAGGTACCTGGGCGGGCCCAGCGGTGGCGTCGCACGCATGACGCGCTGTCGGCGGCGGCGATCAGCCTGTTCCTCGATCGCGGCTTCGACCAGGTGTCGGTCGCCGAGGTCGCGGCCGCCGCGCGGGTCACCAAACCGACCCTGTTCGCCCACTTCCCGGCGAAGGAGGACCTCGTCCTGCACCGCATCGTCGACCATCGCGGCGAGGCGGCCCGGGTGGTGGCGCACCGGGGCGACGCGAGGACACCCCTGGACGCGCTCGAGGCCCACCTGCGCGCCGGCCTGGACCGCCACGAACCGGTGACCGGCCTGAACGACATCCCCGAGGTCCTCGCCTTCCACGGCATGGTCTTCGGCACGCCGAGCCTGCTGGGACGGGTCGCCCGCTACGCCGACGCCGACGAACGCGCCCTGGCCGCCGCGCTCGTCGAGGCGTGCCCCGAGGCGGGTGAGCTCACCGCCCGGCTGGCCGCGGCCCAGATCGTCGTCGTGCACCGGGTCCTGGCCCGGGAGAACTGGACGTACCTGTCCACCGGCATGTCGGTCACCGCCCGTCACCCCGCCGCCGTCACCGCCGCGGTGAGTGCCTTCGCCGGTCTCCGCCGCGCCTTCCCCGACTACGCCTGACCCACACCCCGCTGCGTTCGGTAAACTTTACCGGGTAAAAGTCTGAGGGGGTGGACGGTGCCGGACACAACAGCCATGCCGACCGTCGGCGGCGCCGACCTGGCCCAGCCGAACGACGTGGCCCAGCCGAACGACACACCGCTGGACGACCCCGCGGCCGCGGCGACTCTGGCCGCGGACCTGGCCGCCGAGCGCGACTATCTGGAACGGGGTCGCCGGGCCCTGCACGGCATGCGCCAGGAGGCCGAGCACACAAAGACCGCCGAGGGCGATCCCGTCGGCGACAAGGCCACCAACGCGTTCCTGCGCCAGGCCCGCCGACGTCGGATCGCGAGCCT
>NZ_CADCWS010000058.1 GCF_902806475.1 Candidatus Frankia nodulisporulans | reverse complement strand
TCCTGCCGAGGGCTGCCATGACCTGCCGAGGGCTGGCGAGGAAGTAAGGAAGTAAGGAAGTGAGGCTCCGGATCCCTGTTCGCCGCCGACTTGGCAGGATGAGCGTGCTCCTCCCCGCCTCGGCCCGGGGTCTCGGCCCGGGGTCTCGGCCCGGGGTCGGGGGCCAGGAAATCGGGATCCAGGGTCGCGACCCACCTGGCCCGTGGACCGCGACATCCCCACCCACTGTGTGATCTTCCAACAGGATGGAGCGCCCCGCGATGAGCGACCTGCCCGATCCGGACGTCCTGCTTGACGTCGCGTTGACGATCGCCCGCGAGGCCGGGGAGCTGCTTGCCCGGGGCCGCGAGGGGACGGTGGCGGCCGAGTCGACGAAGTCGTCGCCCACCGATGTCGTCACCGCGCTTGACCGGGCGTCCGAGGCGCTGGTGGCGCGTCGGCTCGGTGAGCTGCGCCCCGGCGACGGGCTGCTCGGTGAGGAGGGGGCCGACTCGGCGAGCTCCACCGGGGTGCGCTGGATCGTCGACCCGCTCGACGGCACCGTCAACTACCTCTACCGGCTGCCGAACTGGGCGGTCTCGATCGCCGCCGAGGTGAACGGCGAGGTCATCGCCGGCGTGGTGCACGCCCCCGCGCTGGGCGGGGCGGGCACCACCTTCACCGCCACCCGTGGCGGTGGGGCCTTCCGCGATGGCAGCGTGCTGACCGGCTCCACCGAGACGGAGCTCAGCCGCGCTCTGGTCGCGACCGGTTTCGGGTACACCGTCGCTCGCCGGACCGCGCAGGTCGCGGTGCTCACCCGGGTGGTGCCGCGGGTTCGTGACATCCGCCGGATGGGTGCGGCCTCGTTGGATCTGTGCGCGGCGGCCGAGGGTGTCCTCGACGCCTACTACGAGCGCGGTCTGAAGCCGTGGGATCACGCGGCCGGCGCTCTGGTGGCCGCCGAGGCCGGGCTTCGGGTCGGCGGTCTGCTGGGGCGCCGCGCCGGTGAGGATCTCGTCGTCGCCGCCCCGCCGGCTCTGTTCGGTCCGCTGACCGATCTGCTCGCCGAGGATCCCCGCGCCGACCGCGACTGACTGACCGACCCCCGCCGGATCAGAAGCTCTCGGCGGGGGTCGCCGTGCTGGGGGTCGGGCCCGCGGGCAGTGGCGGTTCGTCGAACCAGACGGTTCGGCGGATGTGGTCGACGTAGCTGACGAGGATGTGCACGACGCGGCGGGAGACATCGTCCGCGGCGTAGTCGGCGACGATGCGCGGGCGGCGGTCGCTCTCGGCCTCACGGACGACGAGTTCCACGGCGGCGCGGATGCGGTCGGGGTGCAGCACGCTGGACACCAGCACGCCGCGGTCCATTCCCTCGGGGCGTTCATGGGCGTCCCGGACGAGGACCGCCGGAAATCCGATCAGCGATGCCTCCTCGGTCAGGGCGGCGCTGTCGGAGAGCACGCACAGGGCGGCTCGCTGCAACGCGATGTAGTCGCTGAATCCGAACGGCCGGCAGAACCGAATCCGATCGTCGACGAGTGGAGCCCGTCCGGCGCGGCGTAGTTCGGCGAGCCGGTCCCGGGTGCGTGGATGCGTCGAGACGATCACGGGTAGCCGGTATCGGACGGCGAGCCGGTTGAGCGACTCCACCAGCGCGTGCAGGGCCTCGGGCCGGTTGGTGTTCTCCTCCCGGTGGACACTCGCGACCAGATACCGTCCGACCTGCACACCGAGGGTGGCGAGCACCGTGGACGTGTCGATCAGCGGCGCGTAGTGGGTGAGCACCTCCCGCACGGGCGAGCCGACGACGAAGACCCGCTCGGTCGGGCGACCCTCGGCGAGCAGATGGCCGCGGGCGCGTTCGGTCGCGGCGAGGTGGACGTCGCTGAGCTGGTCGGCGACCCGGCGGTTGAGTTCCTCGGGGACCCGTTCGTCGAAGCATCGGTTGCCGGCCTCGAGGTGGAACACCGCGATCCGGCGGCGTTTGGCCGCGATCGCCGCGTAGCAGGTGTTGGTGTCGCCGTAGATGAGCACGGCGTCCGGCGCCTCGGCCGCGAGCACGGGGTCGATCTGACCGATCAGCCGGCTGATCGTCTCCGCCGGGGTGGCGCCGGCGACGTCCAGGGTGTGATCGGGGCGGCGCACGCCGAGTTCGTCGAAGAAGATCTGCGAGAGCTCGTGGTCGTAGTTCTGCCCGGTGTGGACCAGCCGCAGGTCGACGGCCCGGTCCAGGGCCGCGAGCACCCGGGAGAGCTTCACCACCTCCGGGCGGGTGCCCACCACCACCAGCACCTTCAGCCGGCCTTCCACCGGTCCGGACGACTTCGGTATCGCCACTGCCGGGCGGGCCACTCCGATCGGGGCGCGCCGCAGCCGCGGTCCGCTGGGTTGTGGCACCAGGGGGGTGGAGCGTGCGCTCGGCGGCGCCGAGGGCACCGTGGGCACGGACGGCCCCGTCTGCTCCGACGTCTCCCTCGCCAACGCCGACGTCTCACTGGGCATACGGACTCCCCCCGGCACGCACAGATCATCTTGGACGCACGGATCGTCACCGACGATCACGGTCGCACCCGTTCGATCCGGACACCCACGCCGACCGCAGCCGTCACCCAGAAAGCTATCACCCTACGTATCCATCTAGTAACTCGACGTACTCCTGGCCGGTCCGGTGAACGCACCCGGCCCCGGCCGACGGGAGACGACTCTCCCGCGGCCGGGGCCGGGTGGACTGACGGAGCTGACGGAGCCGGTGGCGCTGGTGGCGCCGGCGGAGCGGCTAGAGCAGCGAGCGCAGGACGTAGAGCAGGATGCCGCCGTGGCGGTAGTACTCCGCCTCGCCGGGGGTGTCGATGCGCACGACGGCCTCGAAGGACGTGTCCCCGGCCTGGACGGTGATGGTCGGGGTCTTCTCGTCCACGTGGGCCAGGCCGGTGATGGTGAAGGTCTCCTCACCGGTGAGGCCGAGCGACTCGTACGACTGGCCCTCGGGGAACTGCAGCGGCAGCACGCCCATGCCGATCAGGTTGGAACGGTGGATGCGCTCGTAGGACTCGGCGATGACGGCGCGCACACCGAGCAGCGAGGTGCCCTTGGCGGCCCAGTCACGCGACGAACCCGAGCCGTACTCCTTGCCGGCGAGGATGACCAGCGGGACACCCTCGGCGGCGTACTTCTGGGCGGCGTCGTAGATCGCGAGCTGCTCGCCGTCCGGCAGGTGGCGGGTCACGCCGCCCTCGACCCCGGGGATGAGCTTGTTGCGCAGCCGGATGTTGGCGAAGGTGCCACGGATCATGATCTCGTGGTTGCCGCGCCGCGAGCCGTAGGAGTTGAAGTCGAGCGGGGCGACACCGTGCTCGGTGAGATAGCGGCCGGCCGGCGAGTCCTTCTTGATGTTGCCGGCGGGTGAGATGTGGTCGGTGGTGACCGAGTCGCCGAGCAGGGCGAGCACCCGGGCGCCGACGATGTCGGTGCGGGTCTCGGGCTTGGCCGCCATCCCCTCGAAGTACGGAGGGTGACGGACGTAGGTGGAGTCGGATACCCAGCCGAAGGTCTGGGAGACCGCGCCGCCGTCGCCGATGGGCAGCGCCTGCCAGCGCTCGTCCCCGGACAGGTCGGCGTAGTCGGATTCGAACATCTCCGCCTGCACGGCGTCGGCGACGACCGCGGTGACCTCGGCCTCGCTCGGCCAGATGTCGCGCAGGTACACCGGCTGGCCGTCCGAACCGGTGCCCAGCGGGTCGGTGTCGAGGTTGATGTCCATCGTGCCGGCCAGCGCGTAGGCGACGACCAGCGGCGGGGACGCCAGGTAGTTCATCTTGATGTCGGGGCTGATCCGGCCCTCGAAGTTACGGTTGCCGGACAGGACGCTGACCACCGCGAGGTCGGCCTCGTTGACCGCGGCGCTGATCTCGTCGGGCAGCGGGCCGGAGTTGCCGATGCAGGTCGTGCAGCCGAAGCCGACCAGGTTGAAGCCGACCTTGTCCAGGTAGGGCACGAGCCCGGCCCGGTTGTAGTAGTCCATGACGACCTTGGAGCCCGGGGCCAGGGTGGTCTTCACCCACGGCTTGCGGGTCAGGCCCTTCTCGACGGCGTTGCGGGCCAGCAGGGCCGCGCCGATCATGACCTGCGGGTTGGACGTGTTGGTGCAGGACGTGATCGCGGCGATCGCGACCGCGCCGTGGTCGAGTTCGACGACGGTGCCGTCGGCCAGGGTCACCGCCGTCGGCCGGGACGGACGGTCGGCGACGGGGCCGGCGACCGCGTTGACCGACACCGGGGCGTCCGACGGCTTGTCGGCGAAGGCCGCGGCCGGGTCGGAGGCCGGGAACGACTCGGCGTCGGCCTCGTCGGCGCCGCCGTTCGCGAGGACGGTGGCCTTGGCGTAGGTGGGCAGCGCGGCGCGGAAGGCGGCCTTCGCGGTGGACAGCGGCACCCGGTCCTGCGGTCGTTTCGGGCCGGCCAGTGACGGCACCACGGTGGAAAGATCGAGCTCAAGGGTGGTGGTGTAGTCGGCCTCGAAGCTCGGGTCGAGCCAGAGACCCTGTTCCTTGGCATAGGCCTCGACCAGGGCGACCCGCTCGGCGGGACGCCCGGTCAGGCGCAGGTAGGTCAGCGTCTCGCCGTCGATCGGGAAGATCGCACAGGTGGAGCCGTACTCGGGGCTCATGTTGGCGATGGTCGCCCGGCTGGCCAGCGGCAGGTTCGCCACGCCCTCGCCGTAGAACTCGACGAACCGGCCGACGACACCGTGCCTGCGCAGCATCTCGGTGATGACCAGCACCATGTCGGTGGCGGTGGTGCCGACGGGCAGTTCGCCGGTGAGCTTGAAGCCGACGACGGTCGGGATGAGCATGCTGACCGGCTGGCCGAGCATCGCGGCCTCGGCCTCGATGCCGCCGACGCCCCAGCCGAGCACACCCACACCGTTGATCATCGTGGTGTGGCTGTCGGTGCCGACCAGGGTGTCCGGGTAGGCGAGGGTGCCCTCGGGGGTGTCCTTCGTGAACACGACGCGGGCCAGGTACTCCAGGTTGACCTGGTGCACGATGCCGGTGTTCGGCGGGACGACGGTGAAGTTGTCGAACGCCGCCTGGCCCCAGCGCAGGAACTGGTAGCGCTCCCGGTTGCGGCCGAACTCGAGGGTCGCGTTGAGCTCGAAGGCGTCCGGCCGGCCGAAGTGGTCGGCGATGATCGAGTGGTCGATCACCAGCTCGGCCGGTGCCAGCGGGTTGATCTTCGCCGGGTCACCGCCGAGCGCGGCCATCGCCTCGCGCATCGCGGCGAGGTCCACCACGCAGGGAACACCGGTGAAGTCCTGCATGATCACCCGGGCTGGGGTGAACTGGATCTCCTGGCTCGGTGCGGCCGACGGGTCCCAGTTCGCCAGCGCCCGGACGTGGTCCGCGGTGATGTTGGCGCCGTCCTCGGTGCGCAGGAGGTTCTCCAGCAGCACCTTGAGGCTGTAGGGGAGTCGATCGGCCCCGGGCACCGCGTCCAGCCGCCTGATCGTGTAGGTGCGGTCACCTACCGCGAGCGATCCGGTACTGCCGAAGCTGTCCATCGTTCTCCTCCTCGTCACCCGCCGCCCGTCACCCACGGGCAGCGGGGTTCGCCACCATGGCCACGCCCCTGCGGCAACGCCATGGCGACGCCGCCGGCGGGGAACCCGTGACGCAGGGCCGCTCTCGGCGTCGGCCATCCTCGGCCGGCTCTGGGTCCATCCTGGCATTTCCCGCCGGGAGGCATCGCTGCTGAGGGCCTGTGACACAACCGACGGGCCTGATCGACCGATCGTTGGCCGAATTGTGCCATTCGCCGCGGCGGGCGAGCCGACCTTACCTCGAGCGGGGCGAACCCCTCGTCATTTACTTAGCAACGCTAACGATATCAGATGGCTTCCGTCCCCGCTTCGCCTTGGCCGCGGGCTCCTGCCCCGCTCCCGACTCCGCTCCCTCACCTGCTCGTGGGCCCGTTTCCGGAGCTGTCTCGGCAGCGGGGCGGTCAGCTGTCCCGACCGCGACTTTCGAGGGGGACGTCGGAGCTGTCGTCGACGCCGTCTCCGGAGCCGGTGTCGGTGACGGGTCGGCGGTGGGGGCCGCGTCCAGATCGGCGTCGAGCTGGGCGGCGAAGCGGGCCAGGAACACCTCCCGCTTGCGGCTCGGGCTCATCCGCCCGGTACCCACCGATCGGGCGAGGGCACGACGCTCCCACTGCTCGATGTCGGAGATGACCCGAGCGGGCGCGCCGGCGACGACGCTGCCGGCGGAGATGTCCCGCATCACCACGGCGCCGGCGGCGACGAGGACATCGGCGCCGATGGTCACGCCCGGCATGATGACGGCGTTCAACCCGATCATGGAGCCGTCGCCCACCCGGATCGGCGCGACCACGTCGATGTCCGGATGCTCCCGGCGCAGTCGGGTCACCGCGCCGTCATGGGTGATGAACCGGACCCCGCCGGCGATGCCGACCCGGTGGCCCAGCCTGATCAGGTACGGCTCGGTGCCGAACGTGGCCGGGGTGATCTCGACCAGCCGGCAGTCCTCCCCCATCCGCACCCCGATCCGCCGCGCGTAGCGAACCGGATCGGTGCGCAGCAGATAGCTGCGATACGCCGCCCACACCACCCGCTGCGGCAGCCCGGGCAGCAGCCGCAGCAGGGACAGCCCCGCGGCCGAGGCGCCGGAACCGGAAGCGGAAGTAGAGCCGGAACCGGGAGCAGCGGTGGAGACGGGAGCAGAGCCGGAAGCGGAAGCGGAGGCGGAGGCGGGGGTGGCCTGACGCCTTCTCGCTGGACGTCGGGGGGCGGGCACGGCGGCGCGCAGCCGGTCGAACGCGGTGGCGGTCGGGCGGGCCGCGGCTGACCGGTTCGTGGCGGCGGTGTGCAGGGCGGCGACGATGTCCTGGCTGAGCAGGCGACGGTCGAACATCTGCTCGGCGCGGCGGCGGGTGGCCTCGGCGCGGCGGCCGGCGGCCGGGGTGCCGCGGCTGGCGGCGGCGTCGAGCAGGGCCTCGGCCAGGGCGACGGCGTCACCGAGGTCGACCAGCCAGCCGGTCTCGTCGTCGACGACCTCGGGCAGCCCGCCGGCGGCGGTCGCCAACGTGGGCACGCCGCAGGCGGTCGCCTCCTGCCCGGAGCCATAGCCTTCCGACCAGGAGGACACGACGTTGACGTCCGCGGCCGCGTAGAACGGCCGGACGTCCAGCACGCTGTCCACCCAGCGGATCTGGTCGGCGCCGGGCCGCGACGCCCAGGTGGCCCGTAGCTGGTCGCGGTAGTGCTCACCGGCCTCGCCGTACCCGCCGCCGAGCAGGATGAGGGTGCCTCGGCCGCCCCGTTCGACGAACCGGGACCATGCCTCGAGCAGGTCCTCGTGCCCCTTGACGCCCCGGCCCGGATGCACCAGCCGCTTGGGTGGGTAGAAGTAGGCGACGCAGACGGCGACGAACTCGTCCGCGTCGAAGCCGAGGTCGGTGCGGGCCGCGCGACGCCGTTCGGGCGATGCGGGGCTGAAGTGGTCGAGGTCGACGCCGTAGGGGTACGTGCGGATGCGGTGTGCGGGCAGGCCGAGGGCGCGGTACCGGTTCCGGATGTCCGCGCTGCTGGCGATCAGCATGTGGTCGAGGCGGCACAGCACCCGTTCGGCCCGGCGGATCAGCGTGTTGTCCAGGTAGAGGGGTCCGGCGACCATGTGCACGCGGGTGATCGGGGTACCCAGTGTGGCCAGCCGCGCGACCAGCGCCGAGGCGTACAGGTGGTAGTGCACGACGTCCACGTCGAGGTCACGCAGAGTCGTGCGTAGCCGTCCGACGGCGGCCAGCTGCGCTGGCAGCGACGCGCCGGCCAGCGGTGCGGGACTTTCGACCACGGGGACGCCGTGGTCGGCCAGTTCCCGGGCGACGCGGCTGTCGCGGTGATGGGGGGCCGGCAGCAGCACGACCACCTCGTCGCCGACGGCACGGGCGGCGAGCACCTGTGGGATGATCCACAGCGGACCGTCTCCGGTCTTGACCAGCGTGGCGATCTTCATTGTGTGGGTCCTCCCAGGATCAACGCAGCGTCCGCGCCACCGTCGCGCGCGGGTCCCCCGACCCTTGTGCCTTGGATCGCGCTTCGGATCACGGCCGCCGGGCGACCCACAGGCAGGCGCGGCCGGCCAGCCGTGGGGCACCAAGAAGGTCCAGGCCGGCCTCCAGCGGCCGCAGCCGGCCCCGGTCCACCCGGGCGGCCAGGGCCCGACCGGCCGTGGTGAACTCCAGGACCGTCGCGAGCGCGCCGTAGGGATGGGCACGTACCGCCTCGAACCCGACCGCCCGTAGTTCGGCGGCGAGGCCCGCCGGGGTGAAGGCGTACTGGTAGAACTCTCCCTCCCGGGGTCGCGGCAGCCACAGCGGCGCGCCGACCGTGGGGGGCGCCGTCGTGCGCCGCGTCCGGCCCGGGCGGTCACCCGCGGGCAAACCACCCGCGTGGGCCGCGCGGCCCACCGCCCGCAGCAGCGGGCTGAAGCAGGGGGTGGAGACCAGGGCGATACCGCCGGGGCGCAGCACCCGCAGTGTCTCGCGCAGCACCTCGCCGGGGCCGGCCTCGAAGTGCTCGCAGACCCCGGGTGAGTAGACGGCGTCGTAGGTGGCGTCCGGCACCTCGAGCGCGCGCACGTCGCCCTGCCACACCTGGATCTGCGGTGCCGCCGCCCGTAGCCGTGCCACGGTGCGGGGAGCCCAGTCGACGGCGTCGGCGGTGAAGCCGCGGGCGGCCATGGCGACGCTGAACTCCCCCGGCCCGCAGCCTGCCTCCAGTACCCGTCCGCCGGGCGGCAGGTAACGCCGCACGGCCCGGCGCAGATGCAGGGGCAGGTGCCCGCCGCGGGCCCGCCGGTAGTCGACGGTCTGGGCGTCCCACAGGTCGTCCCAGAAGGCGGCGTCGGCGTTCTGGCGGTAGAACGCCAGCCGTCCACGGTGGCGCCCCGGCTGGACGACCAGGGTGACGTGCGCGGGCACGGTGGAGGTCACGAGCTGGCCCTTCTGGTGGCGGGTGCCGGTTCGGGCATCGGCAACGGCGGGGTGGGAAGATCGGGAACCGGCATGTGGCCGGCGACGAGGTGGGCGCGCAGGGCCCGCCGGGCCAGCAGGGTCATCGCGCCATAGGCGATCATGCTGCCGATCGCCGCGCCGGTCGCACCGAGCCACGGCACGAGTACCGGGTAGGTCGCCACCGACAGCAGCAGGCCGGCCAGGCCCACGGCGCCGGCCGCGCGGGTGCGACCGAGCCCGGTGAGCATCCGGCATTCGATCAGGAACGGCGCCAGTAGCAGCTCCGCGACCAGCAGCAGCCGCATCGGCGTCACGGCCGCGCCGTAGCCGGCGCCGAACAGGTGCGCCAGCAGCCACGGCGCGGCGAGCGCCAGCGCGCCGGCCGCGACGCACAGCGCGCCGCACACCGTCAGGGTCACCCGGCGCAGGGTCGCGGCGGTCAACGTGCCCCGGGCGCTGCGATGGAAGATCACCTGGCCGACGGAGCCGGGTAGCAGGCGCAGCGCCTCGCAGGACGCGGAGGCGACCGAGTACACCGCCGCCGCGCTCGCCCCACCGAAGGCCGCGACGAGCAGCCGGTCGAACCGGAACGCGACGGTGGCGCCGATGTTGAGCCCGAGCGCGGGCAGTCCCTTGCCAACGAGCAGTCGCCAGGCCGTCCGGTCGCGCCGCGGACGGACCGGCAGGCCACGGCGGGCGAGTTCGACCACGCACACGACGATCTGGACGCCCCAGCAGGCGGCGAGGACGACCACGATGTGCCGCAGGCCGGGATGGCGCGGGCCGAGCAGCAGCACGGCGAACTGGGCCACGCTCGTCCCGGCGACGAACGCGGCGGACAGGCTGATCTCACCGGCGGCGTTGAGCGCGTCCAGCAGCTGCGCGGCCAGCAGGTTCGCCGCGGCCAGCAGGGCGACGGCGACAAGCAGCCAGCCGTCCACCCGGGCGCCGCCGCTGAGTCTGAGCAGCAGCAGCGAGAACAGGGTCACCAGCCCGGCGGCCAGCGGTGTGACGGCCAGGGACAGTCCCAGGTAGTGGCCGAGACCGACCCGGGGATCAGCTCGGCCGAAGTAGTGGCGGAACGCGACGTTGGTGCCGAGTCCGCCGACGAGCGCGCCGAACGCGCAGACCGTCACCAGCACGACGAGCGCCCCGCGTTCGGCCAGCGGCAGCATCCGCGCGGTGACCACGGCCTGCCCGAGGCTCGCGACGGCGGCCAGCCCCAACCATCCGGTGACGACCAGTCCCACCCGACCGATCCCCCCGGCCCCACCACCTCGCGGACGCGCTGGTGGGGCGATGACGTCCACGTCCACGTCCGCGACGGCGATCTCGATGCCTGGGCATGGATCCGGCGGCATCAGCGGACGGGTGGCCGCGCGCGGCGAAGACCCGGCATCCGCGGGCAGACGCTGCGCGGGCAGGCGTGGCCCGGGCAGCGCTGGTGCCGCTGGGACGGAAACCGGGCGGAGCAACGGTAGCCGGACGGACGCGGGCCGGACCGGGGCCGGACGGGCGAACGGGCGGCGGGAGCGGGCGAGGGCGCGGCGGGCGGCGGACTCGGCGGCGTGGATCAGGCCGAGCACGACCAGGCCCATGAGCACCTGGAAGGGCACGGCCGCGAACGCGTTACGGACCTCGATCACCAGCGGGACCAGCAGCACCAGGCAGGCCGCCTCGGTCCCCCGCCGGGACCGACCATGGTCCATCCAGGCCACCACGAGCCCCGTGCCGAACAGGAACACGATGACCCCGGGCAGGCCGAAGTTGTAGTAGGCCTCGGCGATCGGTGACCCCCCGATCGGGCCCTCCCGATCCATGATGAGGACGTTGAACAGACGCTCGTCGTCGAACTGGGAGGGCTGCGGCCGACCGAGTACCCGGCCGGACAGCAGCCGTTGGACCTGCCCGTAGAACGTCGAGCCGGGTGCCGGACGCTCACCCATCCCGTCCCGCCAGTCCAGTACGGCGCCGATCGGACGGATCGACGCGCCGAGTTCGGCGACCCCGTCCACCGGGCTGAACGTGATGGCCTCCAGCCGGACGGCGGCGAGTCCCGACTGGCGGATCTCCCGCAGTCCGCCGATGAAGGCGAGCAGGAGCACCGCCCCGAGCAGGACGATCACGCCGCGTACGACCACCCGCCGGCGGGCCGCGACCGCCGCCGCCGACACCGCGGGGAACATCACCTCCGAGCGCAGCCCCAGCGGCAGTGCGATCACCGCGAACAGCACGAACAGCACGACGGTGGCGCGCCGCCACCGGTTCGGCCCGTCGATGACCGCCAGCACCAGACCCAGGCACAGGCCGAACAGCACGTAGGGCACCAGCGGTGAGCGCAGCGCCGTCTGCCCGACATCCTCGTAGGAGCCGAACAGCAGACCGAGCCCACCGGCTCCCAGCACGATCGCGACCAGCCCCACCGCCGAGCCCGCGACCAGCACGAACCCGGCCGGCGCCCGCAGGCTCGGCCGCGCCACCCCATCCGCCGCCACCCCATCCGTCACGGCGGTGGCGGCGGTCGCCGCGGGCACGGTGCCTGTGCGGGCGGCGGGACGACGGGTCGCGTCCGCGCGGGTCGCGGGGCGCAGGGTCCGCCAGAAGGTCACGGCGGCGACGCCGAGGGTGGCGGCGAGCACCCCGATGGTGGCGATCGTGAACAGCCGGCTCATCGGGTAGACCGCCAGCCAGCGGAAGTCGTACTGGGCGCGGAGTCCGTCGAACGAGGTGCCGGTGGCGTACAGCATCGCCACCCCGAAGTGGAACACCGACAGGGTGATCAGGTACACCGACGAGCAGGCCCACACTCCCCGCGGCTGGGCCCGCACGCACAGCAGCACCCCGCCGGCGACCACCAGGACGCACACCCTGGCCGCCGCGCGTTCGGGCAGCGTGACCAGCGAGGCCGGCCAGGCCACGACGACGAACAGCGCCAGCCCACAGCCGACGAACGCCAGCGCCGCGGCCCGCGGCACCGCGGCCCGCGGCGCCGCCGCCCTCGATCGCGGCGGCCGCCGGGCGCCGGCAGGTCGCGGCCGCCGGACACTGGCGGGTCGCACCGGACGCCGGACGGCGGCGGGCCGCGGCGGGCGCCGGATGCTGGCAGGCCGGGGCGGCCGGGGGGCACGCGGCACCCCGGCTCGGATCTGGGCGGGCATCGACTAGGACCACACGGCTGTGATGTCACGCTGCCAGGAGTCCATGGTGAACGGGGAGCGGCGGACCAGCCGCATCGCCTCGCGGCGCTGCTCCAGCGTCGGGGGGATGGCGGTGAGCATCTCGGCGGTGTCCGCCCACAGCACGTCGGAAGCGCTCAGGGGCAACGTGGTCACACCGGGTAGCAGCCGGGCGATCTCGGTGACGCCCGGCAGGTCCGCGGACAGCACCGGCGTCCCCACCGCCAGTGCCTCGAGCACGACCGTCGGCATCCCCTCGTGCAGCGAGGTGACCAGCAGCAGCGACGAACCGGCCAGCAGGCGAGGTATCTCGCGTATCTCACCGGTGAACTCGACCTCGGCCGCGACCCCGAGCCGCTCGGCGAGCGCGGTGAGTTCCGCGGTCTCCACGGGATCCTGACGCCCGACGATGCGCAGCCGCGCCGGCACCGAGCGGCCGCGCAGCGCGGCGAACACCTCGACCGCGCGGACCCGGTTCTTCAACGGGTCCGGACGGGCGATGTGCACCACGGTGACGGTGTCGGACTCCTCGATCTCGGGCTCGCCGGCCCGCCGACGGGCCGCGATCGCCACCCCGGACGGTTCCAGCTCCACGCCGTTGTAGATGATCCGGCAGCGCTCGTCCAGGCGCCATGTCTCGCGCCACAGGCCACGCATCGCCGCCTCGCTCACGGCGACGATGTCGGTGGCGCACCAGTCGAGCAGCCACCGGCAGACGGCCCGCTGCACCTGTCCGCGCAGGCTCGTCCCGTGCCGGTCGGCGCTGCTGACGAAGTACGCCACCCGGCGGCGCACACCCCCGAGTCGGGCCAGTGCCAGCACCACCCCGGAGAAGGTCGCCACGGCCGAGTGGACGACGTCCGGACGTACCTGGCGCACCAGCCGCAGGAACCGCAGGGGGAACAGCCAGTCGACCCGGCAGTAGTGCACCTCGCTGCCCAGCTCGCGGATCTCGTCGTCGAGGGAACCGGCGGCGCCCGAGGTGACGGCGAACTCGAGGCGGAACTCGTCCGGGTCCAGCCGGCGCAGCAGGTTCAGCGCCCGCAGCTCCACCCCGGCCCGGTCCATCCGGCCGAGCACCTCCAGCACACGCACCGGCCCTCGCGGCTGGGCCGCGGACTCCGACTCCGATCCCGGCTCCGGTTCGGTGTCCTCCCGCGGATCGGCCGGGAGCACCGTCTCGGAGGTCATCGGTCCTTCTCCGTGCGCCTCGTCCGCGCCGCCGGGACGGCCCCGGAGGCGCGGTTCGCCCGCTCCGTCGCCCTGGCCGGGCCGGGCGGTTGGGCGGCGGCCATCGACGCCACGGACAGTCGACGCGCCGGTGCCGCCGCTGCGACGGTGGACCCGGCGGGGGCGGTCGTCGAGGTGCGGGTCCTGGCGTTCGACCGGGGGGTGGGACGGGGGCGCTCCGGGGCGTCCCAGGCGACGATCGCGCGGTAGAAGTCGCTGGCCCGCTCGTCCACCCGTTCGCCGTGGTACTCCTCGGCGGCCGCCCGGTTGCGGACGGACATCTCCGCCAGCGTGTCAGGGCTCGCGAGCACCTCGGAGATGCGGATCGCCAGCCACAGCGGGTCCTCCGGTGGGACGAGGTCCTGCCGGGCGAGCAGCTCCACCGTCCCGCCGACGGCGGTGCCGAGGACCGGCACGCCGCGGGCCAGGGCCTCGATGACCACGCGGGGCAACCCTTCGGTTCGGGACGGCAGGACGAACAGGTCCGCGTCGTCGAGCAGGGCGCGCACACCGGCGCGGTCCAGGCTCGGGACGAACTCGACGATGTGGTCGAGGCCCTCGCGTCGCGCGGCGTCTACCAACTGGTCGTGGTGACGGCCGGCGCCGACGATGACGACACGCAGCGAATGCCGCCAGGTGTCGAGCAGACCGACGGCCTCGAGCAGGATGTCGTGGCCCTTGTAGCGGCGCTCCTGGGAACCGATGGTCACCAGCGTCGCCGGTGCGGGTGGCCGGGGCGCCCGCGGCCGAGCGGTGGGGGTGAAGTCGTCGGGTCCCAACCGGCCGTAGGCGTAGTGCGCCTGCGGCACGTCGGGTGCCGCAGGGTAGCGGGCCTGCAACACCTCCCGGGTGACGTAGCCGACGGCCCGGGCCGCGCCGGCCCGTCGGGCCAGCCAGCGGCGGGCCGGGCGACGCGCCCAGCGACCGAACATCCCCCCGGCGACCTCCTCCGCATCGCCGATGATCTCCATGGCGTAGGGCAGTTTCCGGCGCCGCAGCACGGCGATCAGCGTCGCGCCCACCAGCCCCGGCATCACCGCCAGATAACGGGTGTCGACAACGTGCGGTGACCGCCCACCGGATGACGCCCCTCCCACCCGGGCCGGACGCTCGGACCTGGCCGGACGCTCGGACGTGGCCGCCTGATCCGAACCGACCGCGCGCTGGCGGCGGGTGGGGGCGAGCAGGCCGCCCGGGCGCAGGCCGATCGACACCGCGCGACGCAGCCGGCGGCGGGTCCGCAGATAGCCGAACAGACCCTGGTAGGGCGGCAGTTCCAGCACCTGGACGTGCTCGCCCACGACCGGGAAGCCCGTCGCCGCCGCCGCGTCGGACCGCGCGGGGCTGACCCGGCCCAGCACGATCACCTCGTCGAAGACACCGAGGTAGGAGGCCCAGTGGCGGTATGCCTCGCTCGGGGTGCCGGCTGTCACGACGCCGCGGGAGTCCCGGTGGAACCGTGCCTCCGTCGCGACCACAACCCGCATGGCGTTCACCCTTCGCTGGTTTTCCCCTCCAGGACGTGCACAACCTACCGCCATCGTTTGACTACATAGAGACACAGCACTCACGGAGAGTCCGGACGTGGCGGCGCGACCTCCCCCGCCTCCACCGCCTCCACCGCATCCACCGCATCCGCGACGACGTGGCGGCTTCCCCGCCTCACACACGAACGGGCGGGTGGGGCATGTAGCACCCACCCGCCCGGTTCGCGTTCTCGCGGTGGCGGTCCGCCGGACGTCCGACATCCGGCACCAGCTGGCCGACGTCCGACGTTCCACTACCGAGAGTTACTTCGATCGGCCCCTCAGAACGTGCTGGGGTCGATGTTGTCGCACTTGGCCGTGTCACCCACGGTCGAGCACAGCTGCGTCGCGTACGGCGCGGACAGCTGCTCGGAGATGTGCCCGTCCAGCGGTGCGGACAGCGGCGACGCCCCGGTGTCGGAGGCGTTGATCGACGCGACCCCGATCCGGATCACGGCCCCGACCGGGAGCACTCCGCCGACCTGGATCACGACCTCGATCGCCCGCACCTCCAGGCCGGAGGCCGTCTGCACCTGACGGTTGAGCACCACGTACCCGACACCGGGCAGGACCACCGCCGTGTTGGGTGCGATGTTGGCCCCGAGAGGGATTCCGGCGACCGTCAGATTGGCGAACTGCGTCCCGGTGGAACTGAGCGCGGGCGGTGAACCCGGACTCTTGATCGCGTTCGCCTGGGAGGTGATCGCACTCGCGGTGATCAGACCACCGAGCAGGTTCACTCCCGCCACACTGAGCCTGGACGTGCCACCGGTGGGATTACCGAGCACCGCCGTCCCCGTGGCCGTGATCACCCCGGTGGTGACGATGTCCGGCAGGTTGATCCCGACCAGGTTCGAGGTGGACGTGCCCCCGTTGCAGGGCACGCTCTGCGCGACCAGCGGCCCGACCGACACCGGTCCCGCCGCGATCAGGTTCGAGTAGGCCACCCCGGTCATGAACACCGGAGGCTTGTTCAGGAACCGTGACTGGGTGAGACCGACGATCACGTCCAGTCCGGCGTTCACGCCGGCCAGGATGCGGATGTGCGCCCCGATGGTGCGGATGCCGTTGACCGCCACCGTCTGCTCGTTGAGCGTGATCGAGCCGAGCAGCGGGATCCCGATCGTCGTGTTGGGCCCGATGCTGCCCAGCGGGATCGGAATCCCGAGGATCGTCAGCGCCCCAAGGCTCACCGCGCCGGCCGTGGCCACGCCCGACCCGGTGTTGACCGCGGTCGCGGTGACCCCGAGGCCGGTCAGGCCGACCAGCCCACCGAGCAGGTTGACGCTCGCCACCGTGCTACGGGTGACGGCGACCTGGTTGTTGTTCGGCCCACTCTCCGCCGTGGTGGCGGACTGGAACGTGGGTGCGGCGCTGATGACACCGGGGATGTTGACGAGCCCCCCGTTGGTCGCCACAAGTCCTGGCTGGATGGTGCAGGAGATGCCGGTCGGGAACAGCGGCCCTGCCGTCACCACACCGCCGACCGAGGCCGACGCCCCGTAGGCGTACTGCTCATAGGCCAGCGGAGCGGGGACGGCCGAGGCCGTGCCCACTCCCACGCCCACCAGGGTGGCCGCGAGGACGCCACCGGACACGACGCCGGCGGTCAGCCGACGCAGTCCCACCCGGGGGCCCGCACGGAACGAGCTTCGCATCAAATCCCTCCTTCCTGTGAGTTCGAGAACACTTTCAGCGATGACCCTAGGGAAGGAAGATGCAATGCTGTGACTACTTGCAAGTAGATGGTTTCGTAGAGTGAGTTCCGGGCGTGTCGCCGTACGGCCGGATCAGAGCGACTCCACGGTGAGACCCACGTCTTCGCGCGGTCGCGCCTGCGCCGGCACCCACGCCCCCCCGACACCCGAATCGCCCGTCTCGCCCCCCACCGCGACACCGAGCTCGCGATCGGGGCCGAGCTCCAGTTCGTGCTCAGAACCGGGGCCGGGGCCGGGACCGGGGCCGACGCCGGAGCCGAGGTCGAGGTCGAGGCCGCTGTCGAGGTCGTCGAACGGCAGGCTCCGCGACCCGTCGGAGGCGTCCCCGGACGGGCCGCGGCGGCGCAGGTCGTGCGGGCCGGGCAGCCAGCGGCGGGTGTCCAGGACGAGCCGCGCGTGCCGCTCCACCAGGTCACGATCGAACGCGTCATGATCGACGAGGACGACCACCAGGTCCGCCGCGGCGAGTTCGGTCGCGTTCGCCTCGACGAGGCGCACCCGGGCCGGCAACCGCGCCGGATCGACATGCGGATCCGCGGCCCGCAGCTGCGCGCCGAGCTCGGCGAGCAGCCCCGCGATCCGGATGGACGGCGACTCCCGCGCGTCCCCGGTGTTCTTCTTGTAGGCGAGGCCCAGCAGCAGCACCCGGCTGCCGGCCACCGGCTGGTGGCGGGCGTTGAGCATCTCGGTGACCCGGCGCACCACATGGTCGGGCATGTGGTCGTTGACGTCGTTGGCCAGCTCCACGAACCGGAAGCTGCGCCCCAGGCTGTGCCGCACCCGCCAGGACAGGTAGGACGGGTCGATCGGCAGGCAGTGCCCGCCGACCCCCGGCCCCGGGGTGAACCGCAGGTAGCCGAACGGCTTGGTCGACGCCGCGTCGATCGCCTCCCACACGTCCACGCCGAGTTCGTGCGCGAACATCGCCAGCTCGTTGACGAGCGCGATGTTGACATGCCGGAAGGTGTTCTCCAGCAGCTTCGTGAGCTCGGCGGTCCGGGTCGAGGCCACCGGCACGGTCCGCTCGACCAGACTGTCGTAGAACGCGGTCACCGCCGACCGGCACCCCGGGCTCATCCCGGAGACGACCTTGGGCGTGTTCACCAGGTTCCAGGTCGGGTTGCCCGGATCGATCCGCTCCGGGGAGTACCCGAGGTGGAAGTCCACCCCCGGCCGCAGTCCGGACCCCTCCGCCAGCAGCGGCGCGAGCAGCTCCTCGGTCGTGCCCGGGTAGGTCGTCGACTCGAGGATCACCGTCGCCCCCCGCCGGACCAGCGGCGCCAGCCCCTGCGCGGCCTCGACGATGTACGACAGGTCGGGCGCGCCCTCCCGCAACGGCGTCGGCACGGTGATCACGGCGACATCGAACCCGTCGGCCCGCGCGTAGTCCGCCGTCGGCAGGTAGTTCCCACTGGCCAGGGCCGCCTCGAGCTGCCCGTCGGAGATGTCCTCCACATACGACCGCCCCGCCGCCAGCCGCGCCGCCCGACCGGCGTCGTTGTCCACCCCCACGACCCGCCAGCCCGCCTCGACGGCCCGCATAGCCACCGGCAGCCCGACGTATCCCTGCCCGATCACCACTAGCTTGTTCGATGCCATCCACAGAGTGTTGCTTATCAATCACATACAGCGACGTAGCCGCTTCGCCGTGTCCCCCGCCGCGTCGCGCCCCGTCCACACCCGGGTCGTGGTTACGGCGGGTACTACGGCGTCCCGATGGGGGCGTTCGCCGAGTTCGAACGGGCGTTGATCCTCGAACGCCAGCGTGAGGGCATCACCGCCGCCAAAGTCCGCGGCGTCTATACCGGCCGCCGACCCGCTCTCACCCCGCAGCAGGCCGGTGACCTGCGCGCGCGGGCCGCCGCGGGGGAGCGCAAGGCCGATCTGGCTCGCCAGTTCGGGATCAGTCGGGAAACGGTCTATGCCTACCTGCGCGCGGCCGTCCCCGCCGCCGGAAGTGCGGCCGGGACCGGCTGACCTTCTGGGTCTGCGTGGTCAGGGCAGGTCTCCTGGTAGGGCAGGTCGGGAATGTACTGCTTCCACAGATCGGCGGACAGGGAGCTGCCGAGCAGCCTGCATGCCTCGGTATCAGCGTGATCGCGAAGTGTGAACAGCTGGGCGGCGTCCCACAGGGTGACCGTGTGGTCGTTGCTGCCGGCGGCCAGGATCCGCCCGTCCGGAGAGAACACCACCGAGAAGACGCTGTTGGTGGGTCCGGTTAGGGGTGTGCCCAGTCGGTGGGGTGCTGCCCGGTCGGCCAGGTCCCACAGGGTGACCGTGTGGTCGCCGCTGCCGGCAGCCAGGGTCCGCCCGTCCCGGGAGAACACCACCGAGAAGACGCCGCCGGCGGGTCCGGTCAGGGGTGCACCCAGCCGGCGGGGCGCCGTCCGGTCGGCCAGGTCCCACAGAGTGACCGTGCCGTCGAAGCTGCCGGCAGCCAGGGTCCGCCCATCCGGGGAGAACACCACCGACCTGACGCCGCCGGCGGGTCCGGTCAGGGGTGCACCCAGCCGGCGGGGTGCGGCCCGGTCGGCCAGGTCCCACAGGGTGACCGTGTGGTCGTAGCTGCCGGCGGCCAGGGTCCGCCCGTCCGGGGAGAACACCACCGAGTCGACGCTGTCGGTGGGTCCGGTCAGGGTGTGGGAGTAGCCGCTGGTCAGGGTGGTGGTCAGGGCGTCACGGGTCTCCCTGGTGGGGTGGATGCGATGGGCGGCGAGGTCGAGCTGCAGCGCGGTCGACACGCTCACCGAGCGTGCGGTGTCGGCTTGGGCGAGGAGCTGACGGCTGATCGCGACCCGTTTCTGCGCGGCCGCGGTGCGGCTGTTGGCCAGGGCAAGACCGGCGGTGATGCTGACGCCCGCGAGCAACACCACCAGGGTGGTGAACGCCGCAGCGAGCTGGCGGGTACGGCGGGTACGGGCTCGGGTCGCGCGGCGGGTGCCGGCGTCGAGGAAAGCGCGGGCGGTGGGGGTGAGGCCGGCGGGGTCGAGGGCGATGCGGGTGGTGTCGACGCGGTCGCCGTCCCACAGATGGGTGTCGGGCTGGTGGGCCCGGTCCCATTGGTCGGCGGCGTCGGTGAGGGTGGCGTGCAGGCGCAGGGTGTCGGCGGCGGCGGTGATGGCGTCGTGCAGGGCGGGCCAGGCGGTGAGGATCTGTTCGTGGGCGAACTCGACCACCGTCTCCCCACGGCTGGTGCCCTGGGTGTTCTCGTGCGTCTGCTTGCTGCCCTCGTGGGTGTTGCTGGTGGTGAGAATGCGGTGGTCGACGAAGACGACAAGGTCGGTGCGGGTGGCGGAGTCGACGTCGTCGAGGTGGACGCGGCGGCGGCTGATCTGTCCGTCGATGTCGACGGTGACCAGGCGCAGCAGGGCCGCGAGGACCTCCTGTCGGGTATGGCTGTTCTGGTCGACCGCGACGGCCAGTGCCTGGTCGGCGTGGCGGGCGAGGGCGCCGTGGACTCCACCGAGGGTGTCGTAGTGGGCGGTGGACAGCGCACCGCCGCGGCGGACACCGTCGGCGAGCTGGGCGAGGGTGAACGCCAGCAGGGGCAGGGCCTGCCCGCCGCCGGTGTCCGCGACCAGACGGGTCACGAGTTCGTCGTCGATGCGGATCCCGGCGCGGCGTGCCGGTTCACGGATGACCAGCGGGAGCAGGTCCCGGCCCAGCGGGGCCAGGGTGAAGGCGTCCTGGACGGGCAGGTGGGTGTCGGCGGCGAGGAGCAGCAGCGGGTCGAGGAAGTCCGAGCGGATCGTGGCGACGACGCGGACACGTTCGCCGCTGGCTTCCCACAGCAGGGAGGCGAACCGTTGCCGTTCGGTCTCGCTGGTGCTGGTGAGCAGTTCCTCGGCCTGGTCGATGACCAGCAGCAACCGGCGGGCCGAGGACGCGGCGAGGAGATCAGCGACCAGCCCGGTCAGCCCCCCGGGCTGGCCCAGCGCCTCGCTGACCTGGCTTGCGGTGCGGCCCAGACCACGGGCATGGCATGCGGTGGCCAGCAGCCGGGCGAGTTCCCCCACCGGACCCACCTCAGGGACCGCCGCCGGAACCAGCGGAGGCAGCACCAGCCAGTCCCGGTCCGCGGCCAGCAGCGGGATCAG
>NZ_CADCWS010000057.1 GCF_902806475.1 Candidatus Frankia nodulisporulans | reverse complement strand
ATCCCGCGGCCACCGGGTTCACACACCGGCCGCGGGATGCCCGGGCGGGGTGTGCGGGCTCTGGTGGGTGGACGTCGCACCGGTCAGTCTGGGTGCTGTGACCATCTATGACGTGATCGGGCAGGGGTATCGAAGGGTTCGGCGCGGCGATCCCAGGATCGCCGCGCAGGTCTAGGGCGCGCTCGACGGGATGAGCAGCGTGCTCAACGTGGGTGCGGGGGCTGGATCGTACGAGCCGCCCGCCACTGTCGTCGCGGTCGAACCCAGCCAGGTCATGATCGCGCAACGGCCGGTGGGGGCGGCGCCGTGCGTACGGGCCAGGGCCGAGGCGCTTCCCCTGCGTGAGGGCTGTGTCGAGGCGGCCATGGCCGTGCTGACGGTGCATCACTGGGCGGACCTGGCGGCGGGCATCGCGCAGCTGCGTCGGGTCGCCCGGCGCCGCATCGTCATCCTGACCTGGGATCCGGCGCTCACCGCGGAGTACTGGCTGTTGCGTGAGTATGTGCCGCGGGCCGCCGCGATCGACCAGGCGCGCGCTGTGCCGTTGGAACGGCTGGCCGATCTGCTCGGGGGCGCCCGGATCGAACCGGTCCCGGTCCCGTTCGACTGCACCGATGGTTTCGCCGCCGCCTACTGGCGACGTCCGCATGCCTACCTGGACCCCGATGTTCGCGCCGGGATCTCCGTGCTGGCCCAGGTCGGTGAGCCGGCCCTCGCCGACGGTCTGGCCCGGCTTGCCGCGGACCTCGCGTCCGGCCGGTGGCATGACCAGCATGCCGACCTTCTCGATCTCGACTGGCTCGACACCGGCTACCGGATGATCATCACCGATCTTGGGGGTGGATGACGACCTGACAGCACTGCCCGCGCCGGCGGTGTTCCTCACGGTCGCGGCGGAAAGCCGGACCCGGCGGCGGGGCGGTGACGGTGCGCCGCCACAATGTCGGCTGTGCTCGACTGGTCTCACAACACCTACTACCAGCGGCTGTTGCTGCGCCACCTGCCGCGGCCCTGCCGGCGGGTGCTCGATGTCGGCTGTGGCACCGGGGCGTTCGCGGCCCGCCTCGCCCAACGGGTCGAGCACGTCGACGCCGTCGACCGGTCCGCGCCGATGATCGAACAGGCCCGGCGGCACACCCCCGACACCGTCACCTGCGTACTCGCGGATGTGCTGGTCGACCCGCTGCCGGGCAGGGACTACGACGCGATCGTGTCGATCACCGCGCTGCACCACATGCCGTTGGAGGCCGCCCTCGAGGTGCTCGGGGCCGCGCTGCGGCCCGGCGGAGTCCTCGCCGCCGTCGTTCTTCCCCGCCGGGACCTACGCCGGGAGTGGCCTGTCGAACTCGCCGCCGCGGTCGGTCATCGCCTGCTCGGCGTCGTCTTCCTCGTGACCGGGCTGCTGCGGGGCGGCCACCCGTGCGCGAAGGAGCACCACACGCGCACGGGCATGCCCGTGCTCATCGACGCGCCGCTGACCACACGCCAGGCCGCCCGGGTGGCCGCCGCGGTACTGCCCGGCGCGCGGGTGCGACGGCTGCTGTTCTGGCGTTACCTCCTGCTGTGGGAGAAACCGCGGGACGCGTGTCCCTCACCCTCGCCTGGCCCGGGACACCCGCGGGGATGATCGCGGGGACCTGGTGCCCCTGCGCGTACCCGACCGCGGCTGGCTACACGGGCGCGTTTTGGCCCCGCCCGAGGCCCTCCTCGCCGACGAGTGTGGTCCTCGCTGTTCACCCAAGCCCTCGCGTCGCCCACGCCCCCGGCGCGGAAGAAGCCACCGGCCCGCCGCTCCCGGCTGGGCCCCTTCAAGAACGCGATCGATGCGATGCTCCACGCCGAGCGGGACGACCCGACCCGGCAGCCCCTCACCATCCACATGTACACGCATTTTCGGATCAGTCCTGGTCGGGCAGGGCAAGACCGGCTTGAAGGTCACGAATGATCGTGCCGAGTTGGCCTGATGTGAGGAGCCCGGGCCCGAGAGGACCTGACCGATCCTCGCCGACAGGCGGGAGGGCTCGTAGGGCGGCCCGGACCTCCGCCGTCATGTGATCGAGCTGCCAGCGGAGCTCGTCCTCGACGGCTCCTGGCCTGCCGGGGGCCAGGCCGGCCGCTTTGGCTGCATACGCGGCGGCGCCCAGTGCGTGCGCGCCCATGTGGCAGATGGCTACGGCTTGACCGGCGGCTCGGGCAGCGGCAGCTGCCGCAGGAGCCTTCACATCACCGGCATCGACCCCACCCACGAATCGACGGCGGATCTCCTCGGCAGTGTTCAGCTCTCCCCGGGAGAACGCCCGGGTCCGGGCGATGGCAGCGCGAGGGCGGTCATCCTTTGGAGCTTCGGCCTCGAACAGCACCAGAACCCGCTCTGCGCAATCGGCGGCCCATGCGGCGACAAGACGTCGATCGGCTTCGCTGAGCGTCTGCGGAGATCCCACTACGCCGACTCTACAGAGATGATCTGATCAGCTGATTGCAGCGCTCCAGATCCACGAGGTGCGACGAGAGTGGCCGTCGAGGTTGGCTCTTCCTGTGGACCACAGGAGGACTTGCGCCGGATCGCCCTCCGGAACGCCCGGGAACAGCCGGCTCAGCACCCCCGTGCAGAGTGAACGCGGGGGACGCCACTGCACGCCCATTCCCTCGGTGATGTCGTGGGTATGGAGGAGGGTCTCGGCGACGCCCATGGCCGCGAAACCCGTAGCGTCGGTCGGCCCGTGGTGCCACGCCCGAGCATCCGGGTTGGCGGCCAGCGCACTGCTGGCGGTGACCACCTGAAGCACCTCGCGCGGGTGCACGTCGCTCCCGACGGTGAGATCGAAGGGCAGGTACCCAGCCGTGGGGCGGGCTGCCACCTGTCCCGCATAGGCCAGCAGATCGTGCGCGACATGGGCGGCGGTCTTCCAGCAGCTCCACTCGACCGGCCCTGCCTGGACCTGCCAATCGCGAGTCTGATGAGGCCCGAGTACCCGCACCATCTCGGCCACAGCCTCCTCGACATGCTCGCCACTCATCGCACGCATGAAGGCAAGCCTCCCAGGACGAGCTCGTGGGTCAACCAGGAATCCGTACGGGCAACCATAGATCACCATCACGCGGCTGCTCGGCTTCGACCTGCTGCCCCGCATCAAGCGGGGCTCCGCCGCTGTCCGGACCCGAGTACTGGCATTACCGTAAAAGAACAATCCAGGGTCCGGCTCCTCGGCTCAGGGGAGGCTGATGGCGATGATGTGTCCTTCGCGGACGGCTGCGCGTCGCTGCTCGTCGAAGTCGGGTGCCGCGCAGGCGAAGAGAGTGCCGTCGCCGATGGCGCAGGCGAACACGGGCGTCCCGGGACTGATCTCGGCGCCGATCTCGCCTGCCGCGGTCAGCTGAAGCAGGCGATTGCCGCCGGCATCGGCGATCCAGAGGTTGCCGTCGGCGTCGAGGCAGGAGCCGTCGGGCGCGATGACCACCTGGCTGAGCACCTCGGTGAAGTCGTCTCCTGAGGGCGCTGGTCCGAAGGACGCCCAGGTGCGTCGATGGACGAGGTCACCTGACGGCGTGAGGTCAAAGGCGGTCACGCGGTTGCCGAAGGTCTCGTTCACCAGCAGCACATGTGCCGTAGTGATCACGCTGCCGTTGGGAAACCAGAGATCCGAGGCAACCTCGGTGACGCTCCCGTCGGGGTCGACCCGGTGCAGGGACGCCGGGGCGACGTTGTCACCAGAGGCCAGGTCGAAGCCGAAGTTGCCCACATAGGCTCGCCCGAACACGTCGACCACCATGTCGTTGAGCTGTCCCGTGGCGTGCCCGGACAGGTCCGCGTGGACGGCCAACGTGCCGTCGGTCTCCCGGCGGAGGATCCTGCGGTCACGCATGGAGACGATCAACAGCCGGCCGTCCGGGAGCCACCCCAGGCCAGACGGCTGCCCCGGTACCAACGCTTCGATCCGCAGATCCGAGCCGGATGGCAGGACCGACGCCACGCGGCCACCGAAGAAGTCGGAGAACCACAGGCGGTTCTCGTGCCACCTGGGCGACTCGGCGAAGTGCAGGTCTGCGACGACGGTATTGCGCGTCATGGTCAACGGAAGCCTCAGAGGGGTCGTGGATCATTCGGTGCAGGCCGATTCGGCAGCTGACCTTGGAAAAGGGAAGCTGGCGGGGCAGGCCATCTGGCTTCGATCTTCTCCAGCAGTTCCCGAATCACTATCCCCTGTCCTCCACCGGGCGGCGGGTAACGCCACGGCGGGGTGCCCGCCCACCGTTTCGGCTCCGTCTCGTCCGTGATCCCCCCATGCGCTCATCATCGTGGCCGTAGCGCCCGCGATGCCGCGCCTGGGTGCGCGGTTGGGCGCAGGCGGTCGCCGCATGAACGGACGCTTTGGCGTAATGCCGCGCGATGTCGACGTCGACTCTCGGAACCGCGACACCTGTCCGCATAATGGTGCGAAATGGCGCAGGGTGAATGATTGCCCGCTATGGGCGTCAAAAGATGACCGTGGAGACCTGATGCTGGCCAGTGTGAGGATCGAACCCGCCGACGACGCCCTGTTCCGCGAACGCGACGCCTGGCGCTATGACCCGCCCTACGACTTCTACGACACCGACAGCCTGCCGGTGAACAACCCCGAGCTCTTCTTCGCTGTGCGCGACGGCGATGGTGCCCTCCTCGGCTTCTACTTCTTCGAACCGGTCGACGACAGGCTGTTCCACGGGCTCGGTCTGCGGCCGGATCTCACCGGCCGTGGGCTCGGCGAGCAGTTCGTGCTGACCGGGCTCCAGTTCGCCCGCACCGTCCACGGCCGGTCTCGATGTCGCAGCCTTCAACGAACGCGCCATCCGCCTGTACCGGCGCCTCGGTTTCGCCGAGACCGGCCGGCATACCGAGACATACGACGGCTACGGGCCCGTGGAGTTCATCGACATGGAAAAACCCAGCTGACCGCCCTCCGCGTCGAGTTGGGTCGAGGCCGAAGCCCGGTCGGCGCTGACGGGATGGATGAGCAGGCGTCGCTGGACGGTGACGTGAAGCGGAGCCTGCTGTCGGTCACGGAGCGTGTCGAGCGGGCAGGGTGGCGCGCAGTGAGTACTGCACCGGGACGGGTTGGCCGGCGAGGATCAGCCGCCAACGGTCGTCCGGCCCGTGTTGCAGCTGCTCCCCGCGGCCCTCGGGGTTCGCGGTGTCGAGGTGTTCGGTGAGTGCGTCGAGGTGTAGTCCGGCGTGGGCGGCGGCGGTCACGATCTCGCTGAGGCCGTGGGGGTACTGCACGGTCTCGGTGGAGGTCAGGGCGGTGGCACTGCTGGCGTAGGACGACGTCGAGGGCAGGCGGTGCGCGCCACCGCCCTGGTAGGGGAAGCCGAACCTGACCGGGTCGACGGTGTCGATCATCTGGATCAGTGGGTGCCCGTCGATCAGTACCAGGGTTCCGCCGGGGCGCAGGGCCGTGGCGGCGGCGATCCAGGGCAGCACGCCGTAGGAGGCGAAGACGACGTCGAAGGAGCCCGCGAGATCGTCGGGTAGTCGTTGCGCGTCCGCCTGGACGAACCGGGCGTCGATCCCCGCCGTGGCGGCGAGCGTGCGTGCGCGTTCCACCGCGACGGGCGAGAAGTCCAGGCCGGTGACCCGTGCACCGAGCCGGGCCCACGACAGCGTCCCCAACCCGAAGTGGCACTGCACGTGCAGAAGATCAAGACCGGACACCGTGCCGACCGCCGCGGACATCTCCGCCCGCTCCCGTCTGGTCAGCGTGAGCCGGCCGGCGAGGAAACCCTCGACGTCGTAGTAGCTGTCCTGTCCGTGCCGGCGCGCCAGCTCGTCCCAGCGCGCCCGGTTCAGCTCGGTCGCATCATCCACAGCGGGCAACGCTAACGAACCGGGAACCACACACGTCAGGCTTCAGCCGTCGGCCTGCCCGCATGCGGCGTGCGCCTTTCCGGGTCTGCTATGGGGTGACGCCCCGCCGTCCTAGGATGAAAGGCATGGCTGATACGGCGAATCGGGTCGAGCCGTCCGGGGTGTGGGCCACCGCTGTGGGCGTGGCCCGCGTGCGGGCGATGGAGACGGCACGGGAGCGGCCGCTGTTCCGGGATCCGCTGGCGCTGGCCTTCGCCACCGCCGGCGGACGAGACCCCGCGGCGCCGTCGCCCCCGCACGCCGACGAGGCGGCGCGGCGCCGCTGGCTCGGTGTGGCCTTCTCGATCGTCATCCGGACGAAGTTCCTGGACGACCTGCTCGACCTGGCGGTCGCCTCCGGTGTCCGCCAGGTCGTGCTGCTCGGAGCGGGGATGGACAGCAGGGCCTTCCGGATGGACTGGCCCGCGCAGACCCGACTGTTCGAGGTCGACACGGCCGAACCGCTGGCCTTCAAGGCCGCGGTGCTGCGTCAGGAGCGGGTCGCCCCACGCTGCGAGCGGATCACCGTCCCGGTCGACCTGCGCGAGGACTGGCCCGGCGCCCTGGCCGCCGCCGGGCACGATCCGACGCGACCGACGGTGTGGATCGCCGAGGGACTGCTGATCTACCTGCCCGAGGACGCGGTGCAGTCGCTACTCGAACGGGTCGGCGCGCTGTCCGCCGCGGGCAGCAGGATGGGCCTGACCCTGGGCACCCGCGGTGTCCTCGAACGCTTCCGCGAAGACGCCGCCGCAGGATCACCGGCGTCGATGTGGGTCTCGGAGACGCCGCAGGACCCGGTCGGCTGGCTGGACACCCTCGGCTGGGACGCGCAGACCTTCACCCTGCGTGAGCGCGCCGCGGCCTACGGACGTCCGATGCGCACCCCCCGCGGCAGGACGAGGGCGCCGGCGGACTGGTCTCGGCGGTGCGCGCGGCACCCTGACCCCACCGGTCATGGCGCGCGACGACAGCCACGTTCACGCGATGCGCCAAACATGATCACTCTCAGGCCGCGTCTTCACCGCGCGCTACGGTTGCCGGCACTGCGGGTCATGCAGGCCAGCACCGCCAGCGAACGCGAAACCCTCGAAGCGTTCCTCGACTTCCACCGGGATGTCCTCGTCCACAAGGTGCGCGGTGTCAGCGACCAGGACGCCGCACGCAGGCTGCTGCCCTCACGCACCACCCTCGCCGGCCTCGTCAAACACCTGACCGTGGTGGAGCGAAACTGGTTCGGTCGGCTGAGCGACCCCGACGTGTCACCGGCCGGCGAGGAGGACGCGAGCTGGGTCCTCACCGACGCGGACACCGTTGAATCGCTGCTGGCGGCGTACGAGCGTGCGTGCGCGTTGTCCCGGAAGGCCGCGGCCGGGTACGCGATCGACGACGTCGTCGCCCATCCCGACCTGCCCCAGGTATCACTGCGGTGGATCTACATCCACATGATCGAGGAGACGGCCCGCCACGTCGGCCACGCCGACATCGTGCGCGAACTGACCGACGGCGCGACCGGCGCGCTCGGGTAGCAGACGGCCCGCCGCTTCACCGGCTCCCCGGCCTCGTAGATAGTCCCCACCCTGGACCGAGACAGCACCAGGGACGGTGGTCGCTGGCATATCGGGGTCGGGCGGAGCGCGAGCACGCCTTCGACCTGAAGGAACTCCACCGTCACGTTCCTCACGGACCGGCTGGAACAGCGCGGCCTCGTCCAACGGCAAACAGCGCAGACAGACCGACGTCAGAAGGTCATCAGTCTGACCGCCCGTGGCGTCGAAGTCCGCACCCGGCTCGTCCAGACCCTGACGGCAGGCTCCCCGCTCGCCCAGCTTTCCCCGGACGACCAGCAGCACCTCCACGCGCTGCTCGCCAAAGCGGGGGGCCGACCCGAGCCAGTTCACCTGCCAACCAGCCGGCCCCTCCAGCACCGCCGCCGACCAGGCGGACCAGGCCGGCAAACTCCGCCCGAGAGACTGACGTCCCTTGTCCGGCGACCAGGCGGGCTGGCGGACTGGCCGGATCGGCGCCCGACCGGTGGGACCGGCGGTCACGGGCACCTGTCGAGCAGGCCGATGGTCGTGTAGGCCCCGCAGATGGTCGCGGCGTCGACCTGCCAGGTGGAGCCGGTCCGCACCACGGTGACGGTCACGGAGTCGCTGGTGTGGCCGGGGCTGGCGCGTAGCCGCGGCTCGGTGAAGGCGAGTTCGGCCTCGATCGTGGCGTGGGTCGCGTCGAGGGCCACCGGCCAGCTGACGGTGACGTCCAGCGTCGCGACGAAACCCGGATGGTCGGTGAGGAGTGCGCGGCGGGTGGCCAGCAGCGCCGGTCCGCCCTGGACGAGGCCCTCCCACTGGGCGTCCGCGGTGGCCGGTGCGAACACGGCCTGGACGGCGGTCCGGATCGCGGCGGTGTCGGTGTCACCGACCGCGCCGGGCCAGGTGCCCACCCGCAGTCCGGTGGCGAGGGCATGGACCTCCGTCCAGTCGACCGGGACGGTGTCCTCGACGAGGAGGGCGAGCGTCGGGCCGTGCGGACCGGCCTGCCAGTAGAGGGCGCCGCGGTAGTGGGGGCCGGTCTCGCCGCCGAGCGCCGCCGAAGGGGCCGGGGTGGTGCCGTCACCGACCCGCAGGGCGGGCTGGCCCGCGACGGTGGTGCTGACCGCGCCGGGAAAACCGGTCCGGAGCTGGTCGAGGGAGTAGCCGTCGGCGCCGGGCAGCCAGTCGATGCCGACGGTGAACGTGGAGGCCCGCCCGCCGCCGCGGCGTTGGAAGGAACTGATGTAGGTCCAGGGCTGGTTGTTGACCCAGCCGGCTGGGCCGGTGGGTATGGCCGCCCCGTGAAAGGTCTGGGGCAGCGGGAAGCCGTGGCTGTCGAGGACGTGGACGCTGCCCTGCGGCAGCCAGCCGACGGTCACACTGCCGTAGGTCCACCCGGTGGCTCGCGACCCCCAGGTGCCGACCGTGCCGAGGTCGCCCCGGTGGCCCCGGTCGGTGAGCAGGGCCGTGGGGATCGTGACGCCGGCGGCGATCAGGGCGACGAGCGCGGCCACGCCGGCGATCCGGGCGCGGCCCTGGTGCCGGCGGGCGCGGGCGTGGACGGCGGCACCGAACGTCGGCGACACGCGGTGGCGGGGCGCATCGGTGCGCAGCGCACGCAGCTGGTCGAGCAGGTCGGTGTCCTCGGTCGGCTTCACAGCTTCTCCCCCCGGGCCGTGGTGGCGACGGGCAGCGGGCGTTCGTTGGTCAGAATGTCACTGTCGGTGGCCGGCCCCGGCCCGGCCGGTACCCGGGCGGCGCGAGGGGTGCGAGGAGTGCGAGGGCCGAGTCCGGTGAGATGGTCGCTGGCGCGCAGCCGCTGGAGGCCGCGGTGCGCCTGGGAACGGACCGTGCCGACCGAGCAGCCGAGTGCCGCGGCGACGTCCGCTTCGGGCAGGTCGTCGATGTAGCGGAGCACGACCACCGCCCGCTGCCGTGGAGGCAGGGCAGCCAGGGCGCGGACCAGCCCGTCGCGGACCGTGAGCAGGTCGGCCTGGTCGGCGTCCGGATCGACCGGATCCACGGTCCAGGAACCGTCCACGACAAGCGGCACCTCGCGCAGTCGGGCCGTCATCCGGCGCCAGCGGGACGTGGCCGCGTTGACCAGCGCGCGGCGCACGTAGGCCTCCGGTGCTCCGGCGGCGATCCGGGGCCAGTGCTCCAGGGTCCGTTCGAACGCACCCTGGAGCAGGTCCTCTCCCGCGGCCCGGTCGCCGCCCGAGAGCAGCACCGCGGTCAGCAGCAACCGGTCGGCGGCCTCTCCCATGAACACCTCGAAGGATCGTTCCTCGTCCGCACGCACCCTCGGCTCCGATCGGCTGCGGTCCACGTCCACGTCCACGTCGCCGGGCCGCGGTCGTCGCGCGGGCCGGCCTCGTTCACGGTTCCAAACGCACCCGGCCCGCCCCGCTATGCGCCTGACTCCCGAGTCCACGGGGCCTCCTCGGGCGGAGCCGGGTACGCGACGACGCGCCGCTCACGCCCGGAGGGAACGGGGGGCGTCTCCCCGCGCGGGCGAGGCGACCGGGCCACCGGCGTGCGCGCACAGGTCCGCGTGTCCTCGCCAGGGGGTGTTCGTCTCGTCGGCGGGTCAGGCCGCGAGAGCGAGCAACAGCAGAAGCAAGGCCGCCGCGGCGGCGGCGAGCGCCAGGCGTAGGGAGGCTTCGGCCCACAACGGCCACCACGACCACCGCCGCGGCGGCGGGTACGGGTTGGCGTATGCGTCGAGGCCGCAGGTGAGCGCGGCGATGCTCCATCCCGCTGCCACGGTGAAGCCGGCCTGCCAGGCTCCCGCGACGATCACCGTCAGGAGAGTCAGCAGCGGGACGATCCAGGCGATCCGCGTACCGGCTTCGGTCGGAAGCAACGGTTGATCGCGGACCTCGCCGGCAGACAGCACCGGCTGGCGCAGGGCGGAGAACGGCGGATGGCCCACTATCCACTGGGTCAGCGCGTGCTGTTCCACGACGACGATGTGGTGCTTGGCCGCGTAGTTGCCGGCGCCTGAGGTCAGACGCATCGCGGTCACGAGCACAAGAGTGGTCGGACTCCCCGGAAACCGTGTCTGGACGCGCTGGTGAAGACTCCGCGTTGTGGAGCTGTCCACGGTCGAGGTGCCGGTGTGGCGGTAACAGCCCACCGCGATCCGACCGCCCTTCGGGGCGACCGCCAGTACGTCGAGACCGCTGTTCCCGCTGCTCGGAAGTATATCCACACTGATGCAGCCGTCTCGTCTGAGCAGATCGGCAGTCAGACGAACGAAGTCGGCGGCGCTTCCTTCCTCGATCCTCCTGAGCTCCACCCGGTTGCGTTCGTGCAGGTCGGTCTGCCCCTGCCGCCAGCGCCACCCCGGTACCGCCAACGCGAGCAGGAGAGGCACCCACCAGCGCAGGAAGCACGCCACGATGATCAGTGCCACGCCGAGAAGGAGCGGTTGCCACGGGTTCGCCCACGGACATGCCGCGACAATCCGGTCCCTCATCTTCAACAGCTTCTTATTGTCTATGTGTTGATTATTTGAGTCGCGAGGGCGGTGCGCTGGCCAAAGGCGAGCGTCTGGAACCTCCGACGACTACGGATCCGAGTTGCCGCAGGTAGCCGCCTCGGCAAAGCGAAGCTCGCCACAAGTACGCAAAAGAAGCAGATAGCACGAATCCGGGATTTTTCAGCGCCGCGCCGCGCCGTCAGCTCGCAGCCAAGCGTGCTGCATCGCCGTCAGGTTCTGTCGATCCCAGCGCACCCGGTGCGAGACGCCGCCACGGCCATCTATCTGCCGTCACGGCGCACGACGCGGGTGATTGTCGCCGCGGCTTCGCGGAGCCGGTCGGGTGGGTGGGCGGCGTAGCCCAGGACAAGCCCCGGCGGGCCGGGGCGTTGGCGGTGCCAGGACAGCGGATGGACCAGCACACCGGCGGCGTGGAGCTGGTCGGCCAGCGCACGGTCGTCCACCTGGTCGGCGGGCAGGGTGACCAGCAGGTGCAGGCCGGCGGCGACGCCCTGCACGGTCGCTGTCGGCAGCGTGGCGCGCAGGGCGCCCAGCAGCGCGTCGCGGCGGGCGCGGTGGCGGGCCCGTACGAGCCGGATGTGCCGGTCGTACTCGCCGCTTTCGAGCAGCCGGGCGAGCACGAGCTGGGCGACGGTGGGGCTTGCGAGGTCGCTGGCGTGCTTGGCGGCGACCAGGTCGGCGTACCGCTGCGGCGGCGGGACGAACCAGCCCAGACGCAGCGCCGGTGCCAGGGTCTTAGACGTGCTGCCCGCGTAGGCGATCCGCTGCGGTGCGCTGGCGTGCAGCGCGGGGACCGGCTGCGGTGCGCTGGCGTGCAGCGCGGGGACCGGCGCGCGGTCGTAGCGGAACTCGGCGTCGTAGTCGTCCTCGAGGACCAGCTCGGCGTCTTGCGCCCAGGCCAGCAGCGCGCGCCGACGCGCCGGGGCGAGCACCACCCCGGTGGGGAACTGGTGGGCGGGGGTGAGGAACACCGCGCGGGCCCCGCTGTCGGCCAGCGCGTCGATCCGCAGGCCGTCGCCGTCGACCGCGACGGGCACGGGGCGCAACCCCCAGTAGCGGAACTCCTCCACCGCACCGCGTGACCCCGGGTCCTCCACCGCGATCTCGTCGATCCCGTCCCGGTGCAGCTGCTGGGCGAGCAGCGCCATCGCCTGCGCGACCCCGGAGACGATCAGAAGGTCGTCGGAGGTGACGCGCAGCCCGCGGGTACGTGCCAGCCACGGGGCGAGCGCCTCCCGTAACCGACGATGCCCGGCGGGGTTGCCGTAGCCGAGCTCGTCGGGTGGTGTCTCGGTCAGCACCGCCCGTTCGGCGCGCAGCCAGGCGGCGCGGGGAAACGCAGACAGGTCCGGCACCCCCGGCGACAGGTCGATGCCCGCCGCGACCGGCAGCCGCGGTCGGGGCAGCGGCCCGCGCGGCGCACCGTTCGGGGGCCGTGCCGGCCGGGTCGGCGGTCCCGGCAGGGTCGGCGGGGCCAGCACGAGGGTGCCGCCACCGCGGTGACCGCCGACCAGCCCCTCGTCGGTGAGCCGCCGGTAGGCCTCGACGACAACGCCGCGTGAGATCCCGAGGTCCGCGGCGAGCGTGCGGGTCGCCGGCAGCCGGCAGCCCGCCGGCAGCCGACCGTCGGCGATCGCCGCCCGCAGCGCGGCAACCAGCCAGCCGGGCAGCCCACGGACCGGCGCGGTCGCCGGATCGAGCTGCAGAAAGTCGGTCCCGCGCCCTGGTTGGTCCATGAAACACATCCGTTGTTGGCACTGGTGTGCCGACCATGCTGGCCGTGAGCATCGGCGGGTGTTCACCCGCCTGTACCTGCTCGCCGGCACGATCGGCATGACGTTCGTCGGCGGCAGCGTCGCGGTCTCCGGGACGCTCACCGACGCGGAGCTCTACCCGGCGCAGGCGCTGCGCTACCTGCTGGGCTGCGGCCTGCTGATCGGCTTCGCCCGGTGCGGTGGCCGGCCGCTGTACCGGCCGCGCGGCGCCGACTGGCTGTGGCTGCTCGGCGTGTCCGCCAGCGGACTGGTGCTGTTCAACGTGGCCCTGGTCCGCGGCTCGCGGCATGCGGAGCCGGCGGTGCTCGGTGTCGCGGTGGCCTGCGTGCCGGTCGTGATGGCCACCCTCGGGCCGCTGGTGGAGCATCGCCGGCCGCGGGCACGGGTGCTGGTCGCGGCCGGCGTCGTCACCGTCGGCGCCATGCTGGTCGAGGGCGTCGGACGCAGTGACACCCTCGGCCTGTTCTGGGCCGCTGTCACGTTCGCCTGCGAGGCGGGCTTCACCCTGCTGGCCGTTCCCGTGCTCGGCCGACACGGGCCCTACGGCGTGTCGGTCCACGTCACCGGGCTCGCGGCGATGCTGTTCACCGTCCTGGCTGTCAGTACCGGCAGCTGGCGGGCGCTGGCACGCGTCGACCTCGCCGGCGCGCTGGCCATCGGCTACCTCGCGACCGCCGTCACCGCCGTGGCGTTCGTCTGCTGGTACACCTGCGTGGGCGGACTCGGCGCCGGCCGCGCCGGGCTGCTCACCGGCGTCGCCCCGATGGCGGCCGCGGCGATCAGTGTGCCGGTCACCGGCCAGGCGCCCGCCCCGCTGGTCTGGGTCGGCGTCGCGGTCCTCGCCACCGGTCTCGCCTTCGGGCTGGGCGCAGGCCCCGTGAAGCAGGAACCCGTGTCGCGAGGAACAGCGATCCCCGATCCTCAGACCGAGGACGACGTCAGGCCTGATGCCGTCTCCGGGACAGCGCGCTAGCGGCCGGCGGCGAGGACCTCGATGGCGGCCGCCGCGACGGCGGGAGCGAGACGCGGGTGGTCGAGCGCAGGCAGCAGCGCATCGGGGGGTGTCGCGGCGACGAGGGCGTGCACGGCGGCGACCCGAGCCGCGGTGGTGATCGGCCGGCGGGTGGTGACGGCCGCGCGCAGCAGCCCGGGCAACGCGTGCAGCGGACGGGGCCCCGAGGTGGCGGCGGCCAGCGGAGGAGGGGTTTCCGGGCGGGCACGCAGGACGAACACGCCCTGCGGCGGCGCCGCCAGCCCGATCAGATCGACGATCAGGTCGAGGTCGGCGGCGAGCCGGTGCAGCGCTCGGATGCCGTACTCGACCGGGTCGTAGAGCGTGAGATCACCGACGCCGACCGCGATCAGCAGGCCGGCCAGGTCCCCGCCCCGGGCCGGATCCACCACGGCCACGCGGGCGCGGCCCGGGGGGATGCCGCGCGCCCGCAGGTAGCCCAGCACCGCGGCGGCGGCGGCGACGGCGAGGCCGTCGTTGACCGTGTCGAGCAGCAGGTGGGCGTCGGAGGCGAGCGCGGCGCGGGCGGCGTCGACGCGGTGCAGGTGGGTGTGGACCAGGACGGTGGCGGCGAACCCCGGGGCGAGCAGGCCGATCGCGGTCGCCAGGTCGGCCGGGTCGCGGGCGGCGACCGGCAGCGGGACGACGTCCAGGCCGGTGGCCAGGTGCAGGTGCAGCGCCTGGGACTCGACCGCCGGCAGGGCGGCCTCGGGGGCGAGCGGCTCGAAGTCCAGCACCGCGCTGGCGTCGGTCAGCAGCGCCACCCGGCGGGAACGGCCGGTGACCCGGTCGACGTGGCGGGGATGGTCGGCCAGGTAGTCGATGACACGTCGGTCGGCGTCCGCGTCGGACAACGCCAGGTCGTGGCTGCTCGGGGTCGCCGCGTAGGCCCGCTGGACGAGTTTTCCGGTGGACGCGGCGGCGAAGACCAGGTCCTCCGCCAGCAGCAGGTCCGCGCCCAGCCGTTGGCGCAGCGCACCGACCAGCCAGTGCAGCGTGGGCCCACCGTCGGCGTCCAGGGTGATGCGGCGACCGCCCGCGGGATCGGACTCGTCGGAGTGCACCGTGATCGTGCCGGGAGCATCGGCCACGACCGCCGCGACGGTCGCCGCCGCCGCTCCCGGGATGTGGATACGAATGCTGTAGGCGGGCTTCGTCCCGGGCGGATTCGTGGTCATCCCCTCGGCGCCCTGACACCCGCACCGCACCGCACCGTGCACGACCCGGGCGCCCGGGTCGACGGTTGCGCTCCCGCGGTCACCGCGCACTCGTCTCGGCCTCGCGGAGCTCCTCGAGCAGGCGAGCATCCCGGTGAGGATCCGCCGCGCGGCCTGCATCAACGCGGCCACGTCGACCCCGGCCAGCGCGTAGACCACGGTCGAACCGTCGCGGGTGGCGGTCACGATCCCCGACCGGCGCAACACCGCGAGCTGCTGCGACAGGCTCGAGGGTTCGATCTCGATCGCGCCCAGCAGATCCCGCACCGGCATGGGTCCGGCCTGCAACAGCTCCAGCACCCGAATCCGCACCGGATGGCCCAACATCCGAAACAGCTCCGCCTTCGCCTGGTACAGCGGAACCTGCACTGCCGCCCGCCTCCTCCTGGACACCCGATGCTCCTGGACATCCCACACACGACGGCAGGGGCCACGGAGTTCCACCCGCGAAAATCATTATGTAGTCAATTGAAGAATTATGCAATATGTTGCCTGCTCGGAAACCATCGGCGACGCAACGGAGCCGACCGTCGCGCAGTACAGCAAGATCTTCTGCTTTCCGTACTCTGCAGGCCTCCGGTGGTGACCCGGCTGGCTCCAGAGCGGGTTACACGGGCCCCTCAGGTGTAGGCGCGCAGGATCTGGCCGCTCTGGTCACCCTCGACGCTTTCGAGGTAGGCGCCGGTGAGACGGACCATCGGCACCGGGGAAAGACCGGGGAACCGGTCGCCGAACGTGTCGACCGCATCCTCGGCGAGGCCAGGGCTGACGGCGTTGATCCGCAGCCCGCGGCGCAGTTCCAGACTGGCGGACAGCACGAACCCGTGCAGGGCCGCGCTGGCCACACCGCCGCCCGTCACAGAGCTGCGCCTTTGCGGCACCGGCAACATTCTCGGCAGCGAGACCGGGCAGGCCGGCGGTCCTTGGTCGGGGCGGGCCTGATTGATGGGCCGACGCCCGGGTTGCTGGCGCAACGCGGCTCGGGCGAGCCGTCCGAGGCAGACGTCGAGTGGTTGGACCTGGCCGGCGAGCGGGGAGGTGCCGTCCCACCATGTGATCGCGGTGATCTCGTCGTTCGGGGCGAAGGCGTTGCCTGGGGTCGCGCGCGCGGCGTAGATCGCGGCGTGTTCGGCGCGTCGTTCGGGGCCGAGTGCGAACCGCGCGTAGCCGGCGAAGGTCAGATCGTCGAGCTGGTGGCCGGATTCCTCGTGTAGCTCGCGGATGGCTCCCTGGCGTGGTGTTTCGCCGGGGTCGATCATCCCGCCTGGTAGTTCCCAGCAGGCGCGCTGGCGGTTGAACACGAGCAGCAGGCAGCCGTCGTGCCAGAGCGCGACCAGCGAGACGGTCAGCGGAGCGTCGCGGACGCCGATGTGGTCTCCGGCCGGGTGGAACGCGACCAGGATGTTCCCGTCGTCGTCCGTGGCGAGGGGCTCGAGATCTCGACCGGCCACGCGGTCATTGTCTTCTGGTCGTGTTCAGCCGGTGGTCTGTTTGCCGCCGCGGGTGGTGGCCCAGCGGCAGGAGGCGGTGCCGGTCTCGATGATGTTCCCGCCGAAGGTGGGGCGGTCGACGAGCGCGGCGCAGAGCCGCGGGTCGGTGAAGGTTTTCGTCCAGCCGGAGAACGACTCGGCGGACGCGGCGACCATGGCGATCGCACACTGTCCCCCATCGGATGCTCCCAGTATTCGCTGTCTGTCACCGCTTCACCACATGTTGGCGTTGTTGCGCCAGGTGGCCGGCAGCTCCGGTCGTCTGCCACCGGCCAGGTGGCGGGCCCCCTGTCAGGAGGACCCGCAGCGGTTCTTCTTCCCGACGATGACGACAGCTCCCGTGCGGACGGGCATGGACGCGCGCCGAGGGTCCGGTGGCGCTGTACCTCGGCTGGTCCGACAGTGATCCTGGGAACGCGGAAGGGCTCGCGTCCCACCGGGCCGGATCGGGCAGGGTCTTCGAATACTCGATGGCGAGGTGCTCGACGCGAGGGGCGGGCATGCAGGTACCCGACCTGCATGCCCGTGGTGTTCCCTTACGCGGCGTAGCGGGTGATGTCCTGCACGCGGCAGCGGTAGCCGGGCAGCGCGGGCTTCAGCGCCGAGGTGTCCTGGGGGGACTGCTGGCCGGACTGAAGGCCGTTCACCGCGACGAGGCCGGTTCCGATCTGGGTGGCGCCGTCACCGGACTCGAACACGATGTTGATGATGTAGTTGCTGGCCTTGGAGCTGTGGTTGGTCACCGTTACCTTGGCCGCGGCGTAGCCGGCTTCGTCCGGGGCGCAGGCGGTGATGGTGACGTCCTCGGAGTGCTCGGGTCCGGCGGGTGCGGCCGCGACGGCCGCCTGGGCCTGACCGGCGGCGAGCGCACCCGAGCTGGCGCTCGGCGTGGTCGAGGTGTTGGATTTGCCGCCGCTACCGATAGCCGTCGCGACGATGATCAGAAGGACGAGCACGCCGCCACCGATCAGGATCTTCTTACCCATTATTCCCCCGTGTGCATGATGCTGTACGTAACGGAGGGAAAGTGTAGCGACATGCGTAACAGGTGATTGCGCCGGGTCAACCCGCCCCGCGGCTGCTCAACGCGCGAGGGTCGGAGTGAGTTCGGTGCGCAGGTCACGGGAGTCCGTGTCCGGTGCGGGTGTGGACTGTTCGCCCACGGACGAACCTACCCAGCCGAGGTCCGAAGACTCCCGAGCCGGTTTCGCCCTCCTCCTGTGTTGGCGCCCTGGCACCGCCTGGCCGGTAGCCGCTGTCGTCTGCTGCCGGCCAGGCGGCCGGGCCTTACCGCAGGTGTCGGCTGAAGAACCGGCTTCCGTGAAGACAAGAGCAGACGCAGCGAGACCGGACGCTTCCTCGCTGCACGCCATCCCGGACCCCCACAGTCTGACGCTCGATAATCTTCCCTTCTCGCGCGTCAGCGGTGCGGTGACACGCCGGGCTGTTCCGTTTCGTTTACGTCGCCGCCCGCGACGATACGATGTTACGTATCACCTTACGAGTCGAAACATAATGACGTTGGGTAGGGTGGGGAGATGTCGGATGACGGAACAGGACATGGGATGAGCCGGGTACCCAGGACGCCGCGCCAACGTGAGGAACCGTCGGAGCCCGACGGGTCGGGGGACCCGGGCGGGCCGTTCCGTCCCCCGGCGCCCCGTCCCGCCATCGAACCTCCGCCCGGCGCATCCCCCGCGGTCACACCGCCGCGCGACCAGGCCGACAGCCCTGCCGGCGGCGCGTCCCTCGACGCAGCGCCCGGCGACCGGGTGGGTTCCGTCACGGGAGCCGACGGCGTTGTGGCGCCCGAGCCGGCTTCCCCCCCGCCGCCGGCCACCGCAACCACGCGGGCGGCAGAAGCAACGGGAGCCGAAACCGACCCCCCAGCAGCGGCACCGGCCGCGACGGTGCGGTGCGGATTCCCCGGCTGCACCCGTCCCCCCGCCCCGGCGGACGGGCCGGGGCGTCCCCCGGCCTACTGCGACGATCCGGCGCACACCCGGCTTTCGGCCTACCGCCGCCGCCGCGACCTCGCCGCCCGTCCCGCCGCCGCCGGGACGCATCCCACCCGGCTTTCCGGCGGTGACCACGGCGACCCCGCCGTCGGCGCCGCCCGCACCCTGGTCGCGGGTCGCGCCCGTGCCGAGGACCTCGCCGCCCGGATGCAGACCCTCGCCACCGACCTCGCCACCGCCCTGGACGCCTTCGCCCGGCAGATGTCCGCCCTCGGGGACGTCGCCGCCGCCGAGGCCCAGGTCGAGGCCGCCGAGGCGGAGGCCGCGGAACGGGTCACCGAGGCCGTCGCCCGCGCCGTGCGCGCCGACCAGACCGCCCGCGCCGCAACGACCGCCCGCGCCGACGCCGACGCGGTGGCCGCCGACGCCGTGAGCGCCCTCGAGGACGCCGAACACCGCCTGGCCACCGCCGCCGGCCAGGTCGCCGCCGCGGAAGCCGCCGCCCACACCGCCCGCGCCGACGCCGACGTGGCCATCGCCGCCGCCATCGAGCGGGCCCGCGCCGACACCGACGCCCGGGTCGCCGACGCCGTCGCCGCCCGTGACCAGGCCGCAGCCGAGCTCACCCAGCTGCGCCGCGACGCCGACCGCGACGCCCGCGCCACCGCCGAGCTACGCGCCGAACGCGACGCGCTGCGCGAGGACATCCGCACCGAACGCGCCGAGGCGCTGCGGGGACGTCAGGCCGCCGATGCCGAGGCCGCCCGTGCCCGCGCCGACGCCGACGCCGCCCTGCAGCGCCACCGCGAGCAGGCCGCCGCCGACCTGGACCGCGCCACCACCACCGCCGCCGCCGACCTCGCCCGTCTGCGCGCCGAGTACGAGGCCCGCCTGGACGCCGAACGCCAGGCCACCGCCGAACGCCTCACCGTGCTCGCCGACGCCCGCGCCGAGGCCCGTCTGCGCGCCGAACGCGCCGAACGCCAGACCGACGACCTCACCGCCGAACTGCGCACCCTGCGCGCCACCACCAGCCCGGTTTCGCGCTCCTCCGCAGATGACTGACCCTTGACGAAGGATGCGGACGCTCAGCCGCCGCGCTGAGCGCGCATGTCCGAACTCGTGTGCATGGCTGATCGATGTCCGCGAAGGTCCTCGGCTGCCGGTCCTCGGTCCTGGTTGTCAGTCAGGTCCAGAGCGCCCGGTACGTGCCCGCGTGCTGGGGCGCGCCGGGCCCGGTGTCCCCGGCTGGCTATGTCCGGCCTTGGACGAGTCCACCGCGACGCAGGAGTTCCTCGATCTCGTCGAGTTTCGCGGACGGCAGGACGCCCGCCTGCTCGATCAGGTCCTCCCGGGTCAGCGTGACCAGCCAGGTGCAGGGGATCAGACCTGGACGTGGGAGTGCGACCCGCAGGACGCCCTCATAGGGCAGTCCCTCGGGCGCGCCCACGGCCACCTCTGCGGCCAGGTCGCCCAGGTCGGTGCCCGCGGGCTCGACGACCCGCATCGCACGGAACCCGTATGTCGGTTCTCCCGAGAGCAGGACGACCAGGCGACGCTCGCCGAAGTCTGCCCACCAGACCTCGCCGTACTGCATGTTTCCTCCCACCGCCCTCGTCGATCTTGACGCGTGAAGCCCGGGGGTGACTGGTCGGTGACGGCCATTAGCTGTCGGTGCAGGTGGGCCAGTGCTCGGCCGCCCACCGCGCCCAGTCCGGCCAGCCGGGCGGTGGGCCGGGGATCTCGCCGCCGTCGAGCTCGACGGCGTCCGGTACCTGGAACTGCTCACGCCATCGGTCCAGGTCGGCGGTGCTCATCGGGAACGTCTGGTGCGGTTCCGTGGCCTGGCGGTGGGCGATCCGGGCGAGCTGGGTGTCGGTGTCCACGGGAAGGTAGACCACCTGGCTGGCGGCCCCGGCCGACCGTGCCAGCCAGCGCAGCGCGAAGCGTTCGTCGCGGCCCCACAGCCCGTAGTCGAGCACGACGCTGGTCCCCAGCCGCAGCGCCTGCAGGGCGACCGAGATGAGCCGTCCCTCCAGCACGAAACGTGTGCCGCCCGCGATCGGTTCGCCGAACAGCGGGATCATCCAGTGATCCGGGGTCAGCCGCAGCGCCCGGTGCGCCGCGGCGAGCTGCCTGGCTCGGGTGGTCTTCCCGGCTCCGGGAAGACCGACCATGAGGATCATCGTGGCGGTGCGCGGATCGGGCTCCGCGAACGGGCCGAGCTGCCGCTCGGCGGGTACAGCCGCGGACGGGTGTGGGAAGGGCTTCTGGCGTTGTGCCTGTGCGTCGGATCGCTGCGGCGCTGACATGACTCCCCTGATCAGGCAGGACGAGCCGACAGTGCGGCGCTGGACGGGCACGCGGCTGCCGGCGGGACACCGATCGGGCGGTACACCCAAGCGATACCTGCCCGGCTCGGGGCAGACATCGGGACCGCGGTGACCGCGGCCCTGGTACCACC
>NZ_CADCWS010000056.1 GCF_902806475.1 Candidatus Frankia nodulisporulans | reverse complement strand
ACCGTCCGGAGTGCTGCTGGGGGCGCTCTCGGGGGCGGCCTCCGCCGCGACCGCGCTGGCGATCAGGTCGGGATCGACGGTCAGGTCGAAACCGCCGCCGCGATCGCTGACCTCGATGACGGCCACCTCGTTGTCCACGCCGACCGATACCTCGTACTCGTCCTCGATCTGGGCGTGAATCAGCACATTGGCACAAGCTTCTATCAACGCAAGCTCAACGTCGTCGATGCATTCACGGATGACACCGAGGACTTTCAGGGATTGCGTGCAGATTCTTCGAACCACCGGAATGGAGATCTCATCGCGTGGCAACGACAGGCTGAGTTTGATCTCCATGTCGGCAGGTCTACCCCCCCGTGACAGCATCAATCGAACCAGCTCGGCCGACATTTGTCAGTTCTTGGTCACATGCGCCGGCGCCGGTCGGCGTGTCGCTCAGGAGAGCCGCTCGATGATCGCATGGCCCAGCGCGGTGCCGGAGAGCCAGGCATTCTCGATCTTCGATTGTGCGCCCCAGCCGTCACCGGCCAGGCCGATCGCATTGTCGGACAGGAAGAACGGACGATCGTGGACCTGCGCGGGTCGGGCGAACGACCAGCGCTGCACCTGCAGCCACTGCGGTGCCTCGTCGACGGCCAGCAGCCGGCGCACCGCCGCGAGCAGTCCGGGCCCGGCGGCCGCGGGCTCGGCCAGCCGAGGGGCGGCATAGCCGGCGGTGGAATGGGCGACCAGGACCGCCGCCTGGTCGCCGCGGCGGCGGCCATCGTCGGCGATCCACGTCAGGGTGTCGTCCTCGTGGACGAAGGCACCGTCGAGCGGCGTCCAGCAGCGGTGCGACCAGCCGGCGAGCAGCGTCAGCGCGGGCAGCCACGGCCGGTCGACGACCATCGCCCGCTCGGCGGTGAGGGACACGTCCAGGTGTCGGGCGGCCTGCGGGTCGGGCATGGCCAGCACCGCGGCGTCGACCCGTTCACCATCGACGCACGGGCCGGGGGTGATCCGGGCGATCGGCGCCGCCTGGGTGACCCGGACGCCGCTGCGGGAGGCGAGGTCGGCGACCAGGGACCGCAGGCCGCCCGGCGCGGTGTAGCGCATCGGGCCCGGCTCGCCGATCACCAGGGCCTGGTCCGAGCCGCGCAGCACCGACATCCGTCTGGTCCAGGCCCGGGCCACCCCACGGGTGGTCCAGTCCGCGACGACCTCGGCGAACTGCGGCGAGGTCACCGTGAAATACGACGCGCTCGTATCGACGATGCGACCGTCGATCCAGCGTGAGGCCATCCGGCCACCGATCACGCGGCCGCGGTCACGGACCCGCACCGAGATCCCACCCGCCTGAAGCACGCAGGCGCAGGCGATTCCCGCAATTCCCCCACCGGCGACCAGGACCTTTGGCACCAGCCCCCCAATGTCCTACTCGACGACAGTCCCACCCAACTAACGTCCAACTACCACCAGAGCGCCGGTGCGGCCCGTCCAGCTCACCATCATCGTGCCCGGTCGACCTGTGGATCGCCGGGTCGAGGTGACATCGGCGTGGGATAACGTGCGTCCCGGTCGAGGGTTTTCCCGGATGTCTTCTGGGGGCTGCCACCCAATTGAAGGGGTGACGGTGTGGCACCGGCGGGAATCACCCTCGCTGCCGTCGCGTGTCCGGCGGTGACGATGGCCTAGCCTTACCGGGGCCGGAGTCCCCCGGTGCCAGGTTGCCCCGAATCCTCCAGGAGCCAGCGATCGCACGTCGAACCGCCTCCCAGCGCCCGGGCGCCCGCTCCACCCGGCCCACCGCCACCGGCTCCCGGTCCGGCTCGTCCGTCGGCGCCGGCACGGTTGACCGAGACCGGTCGGGCGCGCAGCCGTCCACCGACGGGGAGATCGCGGTGGTCGGGCCGCGCGAACCCTGCCCGTGCGGGTCGGGGCGCCGCTACAAGGCCTGCCATGGTGGGCGCGGTCGGCCCGCCCCCGTCCTGCGGCCGTTCGTCGGTCGCCGCGACGAGCCGGATCTGGTCGCCCTGCGAGAACTGGTGCCGAGCGCGACCGCGCCGTTGCAGCTGTCGGCGGCCCATCTGGAGGCTCATCCCGAGCATGCCGGGCGGCGCATCATCCTCGGCACGATGCTGCCGCAGGCGGCACCGGCGCTGGTCCGCGATGACGGCGAGATCCTCATCGCGATCCAGACCGCGGTGCCCGGCCTGGACGTGTCCCGCGACATCGCCGGCGCTCTGCTGGCCGCGTTGGACGCCACACCGGGCAGCGTGATCGACACCCCGGCCGCCTCGTCGCCGTTGCTCGTCAACCAACAGGCCGGCGGCCTCGCGGCGCTGCCCGGGCTGGTCGACGTGCTGGACCCGGCGCCGCTGGAGATCACCGTCTGGGACGGGTTCGGCTGGTGGCTGCCGTCCACGGACGGCGCCGAGGGGGACGCCCCCAACCAGGAGGCGGCCGCGCTGCTCGAGCGGGCGAACGCCACGGTCGTGCCCACCGTCCGACTGGATGGTGTCGCGGCCGCGTACTGGCGCCATCCCGGCGATCGCTGGCATCTGCGCTGGTCACTGCCGCTGGCCGCACCCGGCGGTACCGACGCCGGCTCGCCGTCCGACAGCGACACCAGCACCGACAGCGACACCGATGCCGGCACCGACACCGTGCCGGTGGCCGCTTCGGAGGAGGCGCTGCTGGACGCCCTCGCCCGGCTGGCCGCCGCCGATCAGTTGACCGTCGGCCCGGGATCGCGCTTCGTCGGCTTCTTCCGGGCGAATGGCCTGGTCGTCCCGGTCTGGGATCTGGCCGCGGGTACCGAGGCGTCGGCCTGCGAACAGCCGGCGGTCGAGCTGCTCGCCGCCTACCGGGCCGCGCTGGCCGAACGGGCCCCGCTCGACGCTGCCCAGCGGCGGATTCGTGCCGGCCTCGTCGGCCGCAGCCTCACCCTGCGCTGATCCATGCCGGACGCTGACCGTGGGCCGGATGCCGCTGGTGGAAGCGACGTGTTCGATGTCGTCGTGGTCGGGGCCGGGCCCGCGGGGGGCAGCGCGGCCCGGGCGGCCGCGGCGGCCGGCGCGCGGGTCTGCGTGCTCGAACGCGCCGCGGTGCCCAGGTACAAGACCTGCGGTGGTGGGCTGGTCGGACTGTCCGCCGATCATGTCGGGCTTGACCTCACGGGCCTGGTCCGCGCGACGGCCAGCTCCCTGACCCTGACCCTGGACGGCCGGTACGAGGTCAGTCGTGGGCGACGCCACGGCCAGCCGTGGCTGTCGATGGTGATGCGCGCGGAGCTGGACGCCGCCCTGCTCGCGGCCGCCCAGACGGCCGGTGCGACCGTCCGGACCGGGGTGCAGGTCCATGGGCCTCACCGAAACGGCCGAGGGCGGCGAGGACGGCGGGTGGGTCACGGTGCGGTTGCGGCAGGGCGCCGATGTGCGCGCTCGGGTCGTGATCGGGGCGGATGGCACGTCCGGTCGGTGCGGTACCCATGTCGGGGTGCGCTGCGACCAGGTGGACGTGGGACTGGAAGGCGAGTTCGTCGTCGACGCCGCGATGGCCGACCGCTGGACCGGTCGGATGCTGATCGACTGGGGTCCGGTCCCCGGATCGTACGGCTGGGTGTTTCCCAAGGGACGGGTGCTGACCGTCGGCGTGATCGGCGACCGGGAGCAGGGCGCGGCGCTGCGGGGCTACTACCGGAGTCTCGTCGACCGGTACGGGCTCACCGATCTGCCCCGGGAGCATGACTCGGGGCATCTCACCCGGGTTCGGGCGGCCGGCTCACCGCTGCGCCGCGGCCGGGTGCTGGTCAGCGGCGACGCGGCCGGTCTGCTCGATCCGTGGACGCGGGAGGGGATCTCGTTCGCGCTGCGTTCGGGCCGGCTCGCCGGGGAGGCCGCCGCCGCGGTGGCGGCGCCCCGGGCCAGCGGGCCGCACGGTGTGGCGGCGCTGGCGGCCTATCCCGCCCGGGTCGAGCGGATTCTCGGCCCGGAGATGGATGCCGGTCGCGAGGTGCTGGCCGCGTTCGCCCGTCGGCCGGCGGTCATGCACGCGCTGCTGTCGAGCCCGGGCACGTTCGGCCTGTTCACCCGGCTGATCGAGGGCCGTACGACGGTGGCCCGCCAGCTGCGCAGACCCGGTGTCCGCGCGGTGGTCGCCGCACTCGCCCGCTGAGCCCGCCTGGCGGGGGGCGTCCCGTCAGCCCCGGCCGCCCTCCTGCCCGAAGCGTTCCGCCACCGCGCCGGCGATCTCCCGATACGCCTCCTGGGTCTCCCGACGCAGGTCCGCGAGGGCGATCCGGCCACCGGCGGCCAGGTGCGGGTCGTGGGGGACCTGCACCACCCGACGGGTGCGTCCCTCGAAGTGGTGGGTGAGTTCGTCCACGTCCACACGTGGGGCCGCGGCCGGGAACATGGAGATCACGGCCACGGCCTCGCGGACCTGGGCGGCGTAGCCGTTGTCCTCGAGCCAGTCGAGGGTGGCCTCGGCGCTCTCCCCGCCGTCCGCCGTGGCGCTGCTGACGATGACCAGGGTGTCGGCCATGTCCAGGACCCCGTGCATGGCGCTGTGCAGGATGCTCGTCCCACAGTCGGTGAGCAGGATCGAGTAGTGCCGCTGGAGCAGGTCGTCCACGGCCCGGTACTCGGGCTCGCCGAAACTCTCGGCCAGCTCCGGATCGTTCGCCGAGGCCAGCACCTCGAGCCGGGAGTCGGCCTGGGAGAGGTACTTGCGGACGTCCACGTAGCGGTGCAGGCGCCCGGCGTCCGCGAGCAGCTCCCGCACGGTGTGCGCGGACGTGCGTGGCACCTTGGAACCGAGGGTGCCCCGGTCCGGATTGGCGTCGATCGCCACCACCCGGTCACCGCGCAGGCTGGCGAGCGTCGAACCGAGGGCGACCGTCGCCGTCGTCTTGCCGACCCCGCCCTTGAGGGAGAGCAGCGCGATCCGGTGGCAGTCCTGTAGCGGGGTACGGATGCGGGCGACGAGCCGGTTGTCGCGGACCTCGTCCGCCGACGGCCCGGGGTTCACCGCACCGGCCGACACCTGGTAGACGAGCTTGCGCCAGCCGCGCGACGCCGTCTGCGCGGGTGCGGGCAGCAACGCGCTGGTCAGCCGTGGCTGGCCGGCGGCCGCGTGCGCACCGGTCGAAGCCGGCTGGCCTGGCCCCGAGTGCGGGTCCGGCTCCGAGCCCGAGCCCGGGTCCGGCGGGCTACCCGGCCACGGTCGGTAGCCCGCCCACGCCACCGCGACGTCGTCCGGCGACTGGTAGGTCGTGCCCTCCGGACGGCCAGGCCGGTCATCCGGATAGGGCTGATAGTCGGAACCGGGCGGGTAGGCGGAGCGGTCCTGGTAGTCGCCGGCCTGGTACCCGCCGTCCTGGTAGTCGTCGGCCGGGTGGCCCTGACGACCCTGGCGCTGCTCGGCCGGGTAGCCACCGGTCTGGTAGCAATCGGCCTGGTAGGCGGACCGCGCCGGGTCGCCGGAATCGTCGAGCTGACCCGGATGAGGCTGGTAGCCGGGCTCGGCCTGGTAGCCAGGTTGGGGCTGGTGGCCGGGGTTCGACGGTTGGCGCGGGTCGATCGGGCGAGCCTGCTGGCCTGGTTGCGGCCGGTGAGCGGGATGCGGCTGTCCCGCGGGGACCACGCGCGCGGCGGCGGGCAGCGGCTGGGCGCCGGAGAGCGACGGCGGTAGGTAGCTCGGATAACTGGGATGCTCGCGATAACCGGGGTGCGGCCGGGTTCCCGGCGGCGGTGGTGTGTCGCCAGAAGCCACCGGGGCTCCTGGGCGGGGCAGCATCCCGCGGGGCACGATCCGGCGCCGTCCGTCCGGGCGTGGGTTGGCCGGGTGGGCCGGTGCCTGACCGGCGAGCGGGTCCGGTGTGGACGGCTCGGGATCCCGAAGCCAGGACGGCACCCGACCGGCCGTGGTTCGCGCCCGGATCGGATGGGTCCCGGGATGGTCGTACGACGAGGTGTCGTCGGCGACGGTGGGCGGCGGGGCGGGATATTCGGTGGACGGACGGTACGCCTCGAACTGCGCGTCGTAGGCGGGTGGCACCACGCCGGGCCCGGTCGAGCGCGTGAGCCCACCCGCGACCGTCGGCCCACCGACCGTCGGCCCCACACCTGCGGGTCCGGTGACCGTGGGGCCAGCGCCTGGGGGGTCGTCGATCGTGGGGCCGGTGACGGTGGGGCCGTGGAGGGGATCGAACGTCCGTGTCCCGAGCGGCGACGCCCAGCCGTTCGAACCGTCCGGTTCGCGGGCTGGTGCGGGCCACGCGGCTGTCGGAGGGGCCGGATCCGCGCGGGCCGGCGCGACATCTCCCACCGACCAACCCTGATCAGTCAGGGCGGCGACGGAACCGTCCCACATGGAACTGTCGGCCGGTGTGCCGCCGACGACCGGGCCGCGCTGGTCGCGGCCGCTGGCCCAGACGCCGTAGGCCGGCTGGCTCGCCACGATGGGCTGGCTGGTCACGATGGGTTGGCTGGTGACGGTCGGCTGGCCGGTCGCGGTGGGGTAGGTGGGCGGGGGCGGGGGCGGGTCGTCGACGCCGTCCACGCGGATGAAGTCGAGGTCGCGCCGATCGTCTGCCCACGGATTGTTTGACGGCGAGCCGTCCGGTGGAATCGATCCCTCCACGCGGTTCAAGGGTCTCCCTCCAGACGGTCGGCCCGCTCGGGCGGCCAGGTCGCTCTGACGCCCGACACGGGCGGTCGGTCCTGCGCGGGCGGGCGACGTGCTGCGGTCACCGTCCGACGTGAATGTGCGGTCCGTCGCACCCGACGGGGTTGACCAGAATGACATGCGTCCGACGGGACCGCACGGACCGCCCAACCCGAATCGACGGACCGCCCGCCGCCGCACCGGGCCGCCGTGGCCGGCGGTAACCACGCCCGGGGGTGGGCAGGAGGTCCGCGGGGGGCGCGGTATCGGGGGACGAACGGCGAGGGGCCGGACACCGGGGAGGACACCAAGCAGTGATCGGACGATGACGCGGATGCGTGGCGTGGCGCGGCGCGTGGTGCGGGCGGGGACGCGGGCCGGAGGGCGTGGCTGGCCGTGGCCGGCGGTCGTGGCCGGTGTGTTCGGGGTGCTGCTGCTGGCATTGGCGGTTCGGGTGCCCTGGGCGCCCTGGGTGCGCGTCGATGTGGACATCACCGCGACGCTGGTGCGGGTCTCCGCCGGCGACGACGCCCTGGCGGGTGCCCTGCGGTGGATCAGTGTGGTGTGCGCTCCCACTGTCTGGCGGGTGCTCGCGGTTGTTGCGGCCGCCTGGCTGTGGTGGCGCGCGTGGTGGTCGGGGGGTGGGTGCCCGCGACCCGGATCTCATGCGGCGGCTTGCCACCTTTGTGCTGGTCACGGTGGAGGTCGGTGGGCTGGTGGCCCGCCTGGCCAAGGAGGTCGTCCGCCGGTCGCGGCCGTTGGTCGACGATCCGGTCGCGTCGGCGGCCGGGTTCAGCTTTCCGTCCGGCCATGCGTTCGGGGTCGTGGTCGCCGCGACGGTGGTGCTCGTCGTCGCGGGCGCGCTGACCGGGCGGACGGCCCGTCCGGTGTGGTGGGGCATCGCCGCGGTGGTGATCGCCGGCACCGGCTTCGCCCGGGTGGGGCTCGGCGTCCACTATCTGTCGGACGTCGTCGCCGGATACCTGCTCGGGGTGGCGTGGGCGCTCGGCCTGGCCGCCTGGTTTCGGCTACCGGTGGCCGGGGGCCGTGACCGCGCCCGGAGCGGGTCGCTGGTTGGCGGCTGAGCGCTGCCACTCCCGGACCAGCAGCGCGACGCGGCGCACCGCCCGGACCTCACTGTGCGCTCGGGTGGCGGTGAGCAACTGGTCGGCGCGGATGGAGACCGACGCCACGGTGCGACCCCAGGAGATCTCGATCGCCTCGCTCGCCAGCGTGCAGACCCGGTCGAGTTCGAGTCGACCCTGCCGGGAGAGGGCGATGGCGAGGTCGAGACGGATCACCGAGCGGAACCCGGGCACCTCGAGGGCATCGAGTCTGGGCAGGGCGAGTTCGGCGTGCTGCTCGGCCGCCGTCGGCCGGCCGAGCAGGCACATCGCCGTCGTCGCGTGGTAGGGCACCAGCACCGGGTGGCACGTCTCGAACGACGGTCCTGGTCGTCCCCACTGGTCGGGGGGGACGAGATCGGCCAGGTCGTAGGCCTCGTCCAGGGACAGCGCGGCACCGCGGACGTCACCCAGGGCGGCCAGGGCACGGGCGACCTGACAGACCAGTCGGACGTGCACCGGACCGTCGTCGACCCGGGTCAGGCCGTCGCGGGCCAGCCGCAGCGCCTCCTCCGGCCGTCCGGCGTAGAACTCGGCGACGGCGGCGACCTCACGGGCCGACCCGCACAGCGTCGCGTCACCGAGGGCCTGACCCACCTGGAAGCCGAGCGTGGTCAGGGAGCGGGCGGTGACGGTGTCGCCGAGCTTGAACGCGGCGTCCGCGCCGAGGACGGCCACCCGGCCGATCAGCAGGTCCCGTCGTCGGGCGTCGCCGCCGGGCACGGAACGCCGAGCGAGCCGCTCGAGCCCGCGGCGCAGCCGGACGGTCTGGGCCAGGATGTGCGCCGGGGGCGTCCGCTCGTGCGCGCAGAGCAGATCGTCGAGCAGGTCCTTGGCGCGCTCGAGGGCGAGGTCCACCGGGCTCGCGGCGAGGACGTCGGAGACCTCCATGATCTGACCCTCGGCCAGCATCGCCGTCATCATCGTGGCGCCCGCGTACCCGCGGCGCCGCCGGGAGCGCTGCGCCGGTGCCCGCAGACCCGTGACGGTGGGGCCGGCGACCAGACGGCCGACGACCGGGTTCCCGACGACCGGGTTGCCGGCGGTCAGCGGACCCGCGGTCGCGGGGCCCGGGACGGGTCGTGGCGCCGGAGCGAGCCTGGTGCGGCGGTTGAGGACGGGCAGCAGGGCGGGTACGGCGAGTTCGCTGCGGCGGGCGAACGCCGCGAAGCCGAGCGCGTACGGATGGCGGGCGGGCGCGGCGCAGGACGGCGGCGGCGGCGGGGGTGGTTCCACCGGGTAGTCCTCGGGGCAGTCGTCCGGCGGGGTTCGGGCGGGGGGGATGAGGATCGACTCGCCGGACGCCGATCGAACCGGGTGCGGGCCGGGACGACCGGCCGGACCCGGGATCCCGCGCTCGGGACCACGGTCCGGCGAGGATCCGCTCGACTGCGGCATGCCGCGCGTCCTTCCTTCCGATAACACCACGGTCAGCGACCGTGCCGACAAGGTAGCGGAGAGTCGGCCCGCTGCGAGGAGTGACGTGGCGCAAGCGCACGGTGGGACCACGCTGCTGGGCTGACGCTCCGGTCCGTCGGCGACGGTGACGACGGTGGTGGCCCTCCGGGCGGCGACGCCGCCGCGGGTGGGCCGGCGGATGAACCGGTGGGCGCCGGCTCGTCCGGCGCTACCGGATCCGCATGGTCAATAGTAGGAGCATCCCTGCGCCGGAGGGTAACGATGGGGATCGTGAAAGGTATCAGCCATCGTGGCTCTACGTGGTGTTTCTCGCGGGTTTCCGCAGCTGATCCGGTCGGTGCGGCACCGGATTACCGGCCGCCGCGGGCGTGGTTGATCCGGTCGAAGGGCATACGGACGAACGAACACGCGGCGTGAGCAGGCCGAGCGACGGAAGCCTTGTGCACCAGCCCGAGAATGCGCCGACGGAGTTCGCCGTCGGCGCGTCGGACGGACCGGGATCCGATCCTCACAGTGCGTTTATATCGGGACATGTTTGGAACAATCTCGCAATAGTCCCGCAACTATGTCATTAGGTCATAGGCGCCCGGAGGTGGGCGTGTCGGTGCCGGCGATGCGACCAAGGTCGCCGGTCGAGGCGCCCCCCGGGTCGGTAGCCTCGGCACGATGGCTGACGCGGCCCCGCGGGACCTTCCGACGCGCCCGACGCGCCCGACGCGCCCGACGCGCCCGACGCGCCCGACGCGCCCGACTCGCCGCGGGCGCGGGCCCGGCGGCCGCTGCACGGTGTCCGGAGCCGACGGAGCATGCCGGCTGACCCCGGTCGGTGGCGCGGCTCGGGGCGCCGCCCCCGGCGAGGCCCGCCATGTCGGATGATCCACTCGTCGCACCCCGGGGCGGCCTCACCGGAGCGCGGGCGGAGCTCGCCCGCGACCTCGAGGTGGTGGCCCACCGGGCCTGGCCGCCGCTGCACGTGACGGAGCTCGCCGGTTGGACGCTGCGGGCCTCCGCCGGGGCATCCCGGCGCGGGAACTCGGTCTGGGCCCACGGCGACGTCCCCGACCTGCCGGCCGCGCTCGCCACGGTCACCGACTTCTACCGTGCCGCCGGCCTGCCACCCACCTTCCAGCAGACACCGGTGAGCAGACCGAGCGGGCTGGCCGCCGTGCTCGACGCCGCGGACTTCGACGACACCGGCCCCACCGACGTCTGCACCGCGCCGCTGGCCGGCTTCGCCCGCCCCGTCCGAGCTGGCCCGCCCACCCTGCGGGTGCTGTGCGCGAGCGGGCCGGACGAGACCTGGCTGACGGTCGCGGGCCAGGTGCTGGCCACCTTCGACACCCAGCGGGACGGCACGCTGGCCGTGCTCGGCACGCTGCGGCTGCCCACGGTCTACGTCACCGCCGCCGTCGACGGAGTGCCCATCGCGGTGGGTCGAGGTGTCGCGGACGGCCGCTGGCTGGGCATCTACAGCATGGCGACGCTGCCCGCCGCCCGCGGCCAGGGCGCCGCCCGTCAGGTGGTCGCCACCCTCGCCAGCTGGGCGGCCCAGCGGGGCGCGACCCATGCCTACCTGCAAGTTGAGGAGGTCAGCACCGTGGCCAGGCGGTTGTACGCCGAGCTCGGCTTCCGACCGGTCTACCGGTACTCCTACCGGCGCGGCCCGATCCCACCCGCTCCACCGATCCCAGCGGCCGGTTCGGCCGGTTCGGCTCGTCCGGCTCGTCCGGCTCGTCCGGCTTTCTCGGCGCAGGAGCGGAACGCATGAACGCGGACGTGGCGGGGCTGTTCACACCGGGTGAGCTGACCCGGGTGATGGGCGTGGTCAACGTGACCCCGGATTCGTTCTCGGACGGCGGCACGTTCCTCGACCCCATCGACGCCGTACGGGCGGGCCTGCGGATGGTCGCCGAGGGCGCCGATCTCATCGATGTCGGGGGCGAGTCCACCCGGCCCGGTGCGCTGCGGGTGCCCGCGAGCGAGGAGATGCGCCGGGTGCTGCCGGTCGTCGCCCAGCTCGCGGCGGCCGGCGTGCGGGTCAGCGTGGACACGACCAGGGTCTCGGTCGCCGCCGCGGCGGTGGACGCCGGCGCCGTGCTCGTCAACGACGTCTCCGGCGGCCACGATCCGGAGCTGCTGGCCATGGTGGCCGACCGTGGGGTCCACTACGTCCTCATGCACGCCCGTGGGCCGAGCGCCACCATGGCCGAACAGGCCGTCTACGGTGACGTCGTCGCCGAGGTGGTGGCGGAGCTGGACAGTCGTCTCGAGGCGGTCCTGGCCGCGGGCATCGCCGAGGAGCGGGTGGTCATCGATCCCGGGATCGGCTTCGCCAAGACGTCCGCGCACAGCTGGGCGCTGCTCGGCCACCTGCACGCGTTCGCCGCCTTCGGCCGTCCCCTGCTGGTCGGGACGTCACGCAAGTCGTTCCTCGGCACCGTGCTCGCCGACGGCCAGGCGCAGCCACGCCCGAGCGACGCGCGTGACGACGCCACCCAGGCCACCACCGCCCTGCTGGCCGCCGCGGACGTCTGGGGCGTGCGGGTGCACGCCGTACGTCCGGCCGCCGACGCCGTGCGGGTGGTCCACGCCTGGAAACGCAGCGCCCAGGCCACCGCGCCGACCACACTGGTCGCGAACCCCCCCACCGGCGTCCCCGGTGGTTCCAGGACCGCCGACGCCTCCAGGACAGGATGGTCGCCTTGATGAGCGCAGCCGTGGATCCGACCGGTCCGCACCAGGATCGGATCACGCTGCGCGGCCTGCGGGTGCGTGGCCACCACGGGGTGCTGCCCGCCGAACGGGAACTCGGCCAGGAGTTCGTCGTGGACGCGGTGCTCTGGCTGGACGTGACCGATGCGGCCCGCACCGACGATGTCACCCGCACCGTGCACTACGGCGAGCTGGCCGAGGCGCTGGCCGCCATCGTCGCCGGCGAACCGGTGGACCTGATCGAGACGCTGGCCCACCGCCTCGTCGATGCCTGCCTGCGCCCGCCGCGGGTGCTCCGGGCCGAGGTGACCGTGCACAAGCCGGCGGCGCCGATCCCGCTGGTCTTCGACGATGTGGCCGTGACGGTCGTCCGTGACCGCCCCGAACCCCGCTGAGCCGGCGGTGACACCGGACGCCCCCGTGCCGGACCGCTCGGCCCGGCACGCGGTGTTGGCCCTCGGCTCCAACCTCGGCGACCGCCTCGCGCTGCTGCGGGCCGCCGTGGCCAGTCTCGACACGCGGCTTGGCGTACTGGCCTGCTCGCCGGTGTACGAGACCGCGCCGGTCGGCGGGCCGGAGCAGGACGACTACCTCAACGCCGTCGTCCTGGTGGCGTCAGCCGGGCCGCGCGAGCTGCTGGCCGCCGCCCACGCCGCGGAGGCGGCGGCACACCGGGTCCGACAGGTCCGTTGGGGACCTCGCACCCTCGACGTCGACGTCATCGCGCTCGGATCGGTCCGCAGCGACGATCCGGAGATCATCCTTCCGCACCCGCGGGCACATCTGCGCGCCTTCGTCTGCGTGCCCTGGCTGGACGTCGAACCCGCGGCCATCCTGCCCGGTCACGGCCCCGTCGCCGACCTCGTCGCCCGGATGACCCAGGACGGGGAGCTGGCCGACCTACGGCGACTGCCCGCCCCGCTGCGTCCCGCTGGTCCTGCTGGTTTCGCTGGGGCGCCGGCGTGAACCCGACGCGGGGGCGTGACCTGGCGCTGGTGGCCGTCATCTTCGGGGCGCTCGCGTACCTGCTGCTCTGGTGGGCGTACCGGTCGATCCCGGCGCTGCCACGGACGGCGCCGGTGTCGGTGCTCGTCATCGGTGCGCTGGAACTGCAGATCGCCGGGCACACCCGGCGTCGACTGGAGGGTCGACCGGGGACGCGGCCGATCGTGGCGCTGACCGTCGCCCGGCTCGCCGCGTTCGCCAAGGCGAGTTCGGTGGCCGCGGCCGCGCTGGCCGGCGGCTGGGCCGGAACACTCGGCTACACCATTCCACGCACGGACGAGTTCGGCAGCGCGGGTGGCGACGCGATCACCGCCGGCCTGGGTCTCGCCGCGGCCGTCGTCCTGCTGGTCGGCGGGCTGGTCCTGGAACGGGTCTGCCGGGTCCGCCGCGAATAGCCCCCGGGACGGCGGGAGCGGGTTGTGGGCGTGAAGCGGGTGTCGGGTAGTTGGCTCAAACCCGGAAAATCGACCCTACTCGTCTAGTCTGGGCGGTATTGCCGCAGATGGCGGCGCTCGGAGCGGCGATGCGTCCGGGTCGGATCGCTCGTCGTGCGGCGGATGTCGGGCCGGTGCGCTGATGTCGAGCCGCAGAGGCGGAAGGTGCGGGCGGTGGTCGCTGAGGGCCGGGACCGCGGCGGCGCGGCGGATCGTCGGTCCGGCTCGGCTGGGCGGCGGCAGACCTTCCGGGCGGTGGCCTTCGGTGATCCGACCGCGGGCGGCGCCGGAGTCATCCGTACCGCCCCCGTGGTGGACAGGTCCGCCCTCGACCCGTCCGCCTGGCCACAGGCGCCAGGAACGCCGCAGGTTCCAGGAACGCCGCCGGTTTCTCCCTCGATCAATCCAGCGAATCCGCCGGGGGCGGGGCGGCGGGGTTCGGCGGAGAAATCTGGTGCGGTCCGTTCCGCGCCGATTACTGATGCGTCCCGCTCGACGAGAGCGGCGGACATTCGTCCGATGCGAGCCGGTGGTCCGGGCGGAAACCGGGTGACCCCGTCGACATCGCAGCGTGATTATCGGCCGGCGCCGCCGGCGACCGAGCGTGGTTATACCGGTCTGCTGGACAGCGTCAGTTCCACCGGTCTCCAGCCCGCGCTGCGCGATGTTCCACTGGCGGGTCCGGTCCAGCCCGCGCGGCGCGACGCACCTGCCGGGCTCGGCCCGTCGCAGCGGCGTGTTCCGCCTGGGCGCTCCGGGGCGCCCGAGCGGTCCGAGCGGTCCGATCCGTCCGAGCGGTCCGAGCGGTCCGATCCGTCCGAGCGGTCCGAGCGGTCCGAGCGGTCCAGACCGACGGCCGGCCCTGTCCCGCCGGAAGGATTCGTCGCGCCGGGGAGGTCCGCCACCTCGATGCGGGATGAGCCCACGGGGCGGGATGGGTGGTCGGGGCGGGAGGCGTCGTCGGCGTCCGCCGCCGGTGCAGGTGTGGGGCGCAGGCGTGCGGGGGTGACCGCCGGTCCGGGGCGGCGGGCGGTCGCGCTGCTGGTGATGTCGGCCGTGGTCGTGGTCGCTGTGCTGATCGCCGGGGTGTCACTGGGACGCACGCTGGCGCTGCCCGGCGATGTCGGACCGATGACCCGGCTCGCCGACTGGGGTCGGGCCAATCATCTGTCCTTCGTCGTCAACCGGGTCGATCGCCGCTGAGTGGACGCCGTCTCCGGTCGGGGGCCCCGAAAGGGGGCATCGGCCGACCGTTCCACGGCGGCACGGGATCTTCGGGGGCGGACGGGACGATGTGCGGGCGGGGCGGAGATCGTTGTCGTCTGTTGTTGTAATTGTTGCCTTATGGTCACTCGTTCGGATGCTTGCCGCGCTATTCGCCGAGTATCTGGCTCGGCGGGCCGCCGCCCCTTCCCGTCGGCTGTGGTCCGCCGTGTGGGCCATGTCAAAAATAGCCCGTTCTGGTGGTCCGGATCCCTTGCCTGAAGGCGCCTTCGGCGTGTCCAATCGGTATTGGCAGGTCTGTCGTATTCCGTCGACCTCGGCTGGTGTGCTCCGTCTCGTCGGTGCACACCGTCATCACGATTGGCCGAGCGCGCATCCCGACCTGCCAAAGGCATCCAGGGAGGCCATGTGCGTCCGAGACCGGCAGCGGCCCCCGAGGTCGCGCTGACTGGTGACGGCGGCCTCGGCTCCTCGCTACGGCGTGGGCTGGGGCCCGGTTCGGTGGGAGCGCCCCGCCTCGTCCCCGTGGCTACCGAGGTCAGCGATGGTCCGGGTCGTCCGGCCACCGAGGCCGAGGCAAGCGCGATCACCGCGGCGGTGGTGAACAGCCCGCTGGTCCCGCGCGGCGAGGTGAAGGTCAGCGGCATCCGCACGTCCACCGGCGCGCCGGACTGGGCGTTCGCCGTCCTGCGTGTCGTCGGCGGGCGTGATCCGTCCATCGCCGTGCTGCGGTGGGACGTCAGCTACGGCTGGGTTCTCGACCAGGTCGGCAGCGCTCGGCTTGGCTGCGGGGTAGGCGGTCCGGTGGCGGCGCGGCGGCCCGAACTGACAGTGGTTCCCCCGGCCGGCCAGGCGCAGCGCAGCGGTCGGCCGCGGCGGGAGGCCGCCGGGCCAACCCGCGGTGTGGCGCGGTAGGCGAGCCCGGGGCGGGCAGTCCACACGACGGCACCTCGTCACCCGCGGCGAGCGCCAGCTACCGTCATGAGAGTGACGATGCCGGCTGACGAGGCGCAGGACGAGTCCGTGACCCTGGCGGACTGGCTTCGCGCGCAGCCGGATGAGGCGATTATCCGGCTGTTCCTGCTCAGGCCCGACCTTGCTACCCCGCCCCCGCCGGACTTCACCGTCCTGGCCGCGCGGATGGAGGTGCGGGTCAGCGTCACCCGCGTGGTGGACCGGCTCGACACCTTCGTCCACGAGGTGCTGCAGGCACTGACCGTGCTGCCCGCCGGTGCGTCGCTGGCCGAACTGACCGCGTTCACCGGGCACCGCGAGGTCGCCGCCGCGGTGCGGCGGCTGCGTGAACTCGGCCTGCTGTGGGGCGACGACACGGCGTTGCGGATCGTCGGGATGGCTGTCGACCTGGTCGGCGAGCGGCCGCTGGGGCTTGGCCGCCCGGTCCGGCAGTGCCTGTCCAGCTACCGCAACGTCCAACTGAACCGGCTGGCGGCCGCGCTCGGCGGGATTCCCAGCCAGGGCGTCGGCGCGGGCTCAGGTTCGGATCGGGACGGGGGCGGCGGCTGGGGTGGTCCGGGCGGGCGTCCGGACCTGGTCAGCGTGGTCGGGGCGCTGTTCGACGAGCCCGCGCGGATCCGCGGCTGGGTCGAGAGCTGCACCCCGCGGGCCCGTGAACTGCTGGAGCGGCTGGCCAGCGAAACGTCGCTGGGCAGCACCACCGCGGCGCACCGGGTGGTGCCGGTCGAGCAGGCCCGCACCCCCGTCGAGGAGCTGCTGGCCCGCGGTCTGATCATCGGGATCGACGACGAGAAGGTCGAACTGCCCCGCGAGGTCGGCCTCGTGGTCCGTGGCGGGACACCGGCCGGTCCGCTGCATCCCCGTCCGCCCGAGATCGAGGGCACCGCGATCGGTGTGGCGAGCGTGGACGCGGCCGCGGCCCTCACCGCGCAGACGATCGTGCGCTGGGTCACGACCATCGTGGAGGCCTGGGGTGAGACGCCGCTGACGCCGCTGCGTACGGGCGGACTGAGCGTGCGCGACCTGCGGGCCGCCGCCCGGCTGCTGGACACCGACGAACGGGTCGCCGCCTTCGTCGTCGAACTGGCCTGGGCCGCGGGGCTCGTCGACGCGACCACCGGCAACGACGTCCAGTTCATGCCGACGGCGGCGTACGACCGTTGGGGCACCGAACCGATCGAGGTCCGCTGGGCCGTCCTCGTCGACAGCTGGCTGCGTGCCCCCGTCGCCACCTGGCTGATCGGTGAGCGGGACGAGCGGGGCCGTCAGATCGCCGCGCTGTCGTCGGAGGTGCGTCGCGGTGTCGCCCGGGAACTGCGGGCCGACGTGCTGCGGGCGCTGGGCGCGGCGCCCGCCGGGATGGCGCCCAGCGCCGCGTCACTGCGGGCCCTGCTCGCCTGGCGAGCCCCCAGACGGACCGGAACGTTCCTGGACCGCACGGTCGAGAGCACGGTGGTCGACGCCGAGCTGCTCGGTGTCACCGGCCGAGGCGCGCCCAGCACCGTCGGGCGGGTGATCATCGACCGGCTCGAGGCCGAGGCGGCCGATCCCGCCCACACCCCGCTCACCTCCGGGCGGCCGGCCGGAGGCGACACCGACCTGTGTCGGAGGCTCGCCGACGTCCTCGGCCCGCTGTTGCCCGAACCGGTGGAGGAACTGCTGCTCCAGGCGGACCTGACAGCCGTCGCCCCCGGGCCGCTGGTGCCGCGGGTCGCGGCTCGGCTGGCGCGGATGGCGGACATCGAGTCCACCGGGGCCGCCACCGTCTACCGGTTCACCGAGGAATCGCTGCGCCGCGCGTTCGACTCGGGGCTGACCGCCGAGGACCTGCACGACGATCTCGCCCGCTGGGGTCGCACCGGCACCCCGCAGGGACTCACCTACCTGATCGACGACACCGCCCGGCGGCACGGCCGGATGCGGGCCGGACCGGCGTCGAGCTACCTGCGCTGCGACGACACGGCCCTGCTCTCCGAAGTGGTCGTCAGCCGAGGAACGCAGGCCCTGGGTCTGCGCCGGATCGCACCGACCATCGTCATCTCGTCGCTGCCGGTGAACGACCTGCTGGTCGGTCTGCGTGAGGCCGGGTACGCACCGGTGGCGGAGGCCCCCGACGGCCGGGTACTGCTCAGCCGTCCCACCACCCACCGGACGCCGGCCCGGGCCCGTTCGAGCTCCGGTGACGTCGCCGACAGCCGGCTGGCCCAAGCCCGCGACGTACTGCGACTGGTGCGCCGCGGCGACGACAGCGCCCGTACCCTGCGAGCGGCCAGGTCCACCGACATCGCCGGCTTCGGGCTCACCCGATCGGCCCCGCTCATCCTGACGATGCTGCAGGACGCGGTGCGCGAGAAACAGCGCATCCTGCTGGGTTATGTCGACCAGCAGGGCACCCCCCGGGACCGGATCGTGCGACCGACCGCGCTGGACGGCGGCTGGCTCACCGCCTGGGACGAGCTCACCGACCAGCCGCGCCGGTTCGCGCTGCACCGGGTCACCGGCATCGCCGAGCTGGGTCGCTCAGGCGGGACTCCGGCCGCCCGGCAGGATTCGGACGCGTCGCACTGATCCTCCTGTCGTACTGACTGTCCTGTCGTACTGGCCCTCACGTCGCACTGACCCATCCGGTGGGCTGACCCATCCGGTGGGCTGACCCGTCCGGAGGGCTGACCCACCCCGCCGGGCTGACTCGTCTCGGCCCACTGGGTGTCACCTTGTCGGAGGCCGCCTGTACCGTCGAAGGAGCTCGATGGACGTCCGGCGGGTGACCACCGGCGTTCGGGACGGCTCCCGGGCGAGCCTGAGCGCCCGGGTGGTGCAGCGAGAGGGTGGTGGCGAGTGGCGGACGGCCCTCTGATCGTGCAGTCGGACAAGACCCTCCTGCTGGAGGTCGGCCATCCCGGTGCGGCGGAGGCGCGGGCGTCCATCGCTCCGTTCGCCGAGCTGGAGCGGTCCCCGGAGCACGTGCACACCTACCGGATCACGCCGCTGGCGCTGTGGAACGCCCGGGCCGCCGGGCACGATGCCGAGCAGGTCGTCGACGCGCTCGTGCGGCACTCCCGGTATGCCGTCCCACACGCGCTGCTGGTCGACGTCGCCGACACGATGGACCGTTACGGGCGGCTCCGCCTGGAGAACGATCCGGTCCACGGGCTGGTCCTGCGGGCGCTCGATCGGGCGGTGCTCGCCGAGGTGGCCCGCGCCAAACGGATCATCCCGATGCTCGGTGAGCGCATCGACGATGACAGCATCGCCGTGCATCCGTCCGAGCGGGGCCGGCTCAAGCAGGCGTTGCTCAAACTCGGCTGGCCCGCGGAGGACCTCGCCGGTTACGTCGACGGTGAGAAGCACCCGATCGCCCTCGTCGAGGACGGCTGGCAGCTGCGCGACTACCAGCAGGGCGCGGTCGCGGGCTTCTGGGAGGGCGGCTCGGGTGTCGTCGTGCTGCCCGCCGGTGCCGGCAAGACCATCGTTGGTGCCGCGGCGATGGCCCAGGTCGGCGCGACCACCCTCATCCTGGTGACGAACACGGTGGCCGGTCGCCAGTGGCGCCACGAACTGCTGCGGCGAACCTCCCTCACCGAGGACGAGATCGGCGAGTACTCCGGCGAGCGCAAGGAGATCCGGCCGGTCACCATCGCCACGTACCAGGTCATGACAGCCCGCCGCAAGGGCGAGTACCTGCACCTGGATCTGTTCGGCGCCCGCGACTGGGGTTTGATCATCTACGACGAGGTGCACCTGCTGCCGGCCCCGGTGTTCCGGATGACCGCCGACATCCAGTCCCGTCGCCGGCTCGGTCTCACCGCCACCCTTGTCCGGGAGGACGGCCAGGAGGGCGACGTGTTCTCCCTGATCGGCCCGAAGCGCTTCGACGCCCCGTGGCGGGAGATCGAGGCGCAGGGCTGGATCGCCCCCGCCGAGTGCACCGAGGTGCGGGTCACCCTCACCGACGACGAGCGGATGGCCTACGCGGTGGCCGAGCCCGAGGAGCGCTACCGGATGTGCGCGACCGCGGCCAGCAAGCGGATGGTCGTGCGCCGTCTGGTCGAGCGGCACGCCGACGACCGGGTCCTGGTGATCGGCGCCTACCTTGACCAGCTCGACGAGCTCGGTCGGATGCTGAACGCCCCGGTCATCCAGGGTTCCACCCGCAACCGGGAACGCGAGCGCCTGTTCGAGGCGTTCCGCACCGGGGAGATCACCACCCTGGTCGTCTCCAAGGTCGCCAACGTCTCCATCGACCTGCCCGAGGCCGGTGTCGCCGTGCAGGTGTCGGGCACGTTCGGCTCACGCCAGGAGGAGGCCCAGCGCCTCGGCCGGGTGCTGCGCCCCAAGGCCGACGGCCGCGCCGCCCACTTCTACACGGTCGTCTCCCGCGACACCCTCGACCAGGAGTACGCCGCGCACCGCCAGCGCTTCCTCGCCGAGCAGGGCTACGCGTACACGATCGTCGACGCCGACGACATCCCCGACGGCGCCGGCAGCTCCGACCAGGGCTAGTCGGGGTCGGGCGGGTCGATCAGGTCGGCTGGTCGCACGCTCACCGGGAACGGGCGGACGGTGTGGAACTCGCCGTCCGCCCCGGTCACGCTGGACGTCACGTAGGCGCCGCCGACCAGCTCGAACGCCGTCAGCGTCATCGAGTCCGGGTCGACCAGCCAGCAGGCCGGGACGCCCCACTCCCGGTAGAGATCGAGTTTGACGGTCCGGTCGTAGCGGCGGGTGCTCGCGTCGGCGACCTCCACGACCAGAAACGGCCGCTCCCGCAGCGTTCGCCCGCCCGGTGCGGGGCTGGAGGCGACGACCACATCCGGTACCAGCAGACAGCGGTCGGACACCTCGACGCTGACGCCCGCCGGCAGCACCTGCGCGCCGGAGGTGGCCACGCCGGCCAGCAGCTGGGCGAGGCGGCTGGTCACCCGGGCGCGCAGCGGCGTGGGCCAGGGTCGCACGACACACAGGCCGTCGACCACCTCGACGCGGGCATCGTCACCACCCGCCGCGAGGTCGGCGACAGTGACCGGCGGGGCGGGGACTGTCAGCGACGGACGACGGGCACGGAACTGCGCACTGGCCTGGACCACACCATCCATCGTGCCGCGCGGACCGCGGCGTGTCGAAACCCGCTCAGGTCAATTGTCCGTGTCGCGCAATTCGTCGACTTTAAATGATCAGTCGACGGCAAATTGTCGATAAGAAGTGACATAAAACTCTTGCCGGGCCGTCCTACTGCCTGGTAACTTGCTCTCCGCTGCAGGAGATTGTGATTTACCCGCAGAAGGCCGTCTTTGGGAGTGCCTCCCAGCGCTCGCTCCGTCCCGAGTGTGCGCCTGCTCCCAGGCCGCGGGTGCTCACCTCCGTGGAACCTCCCGTCCACGGAGGTGAGCACCCGCCTCCCCGCCTCCCCGCCTTCCGCCTCCCGGTCTCCTCCGGCGCCCCCTGATGCCCCGCCAGCTCGACTGCGGGCTCCTTTGGGCCCTTCTGTCCCTGCTCCGGGTCGGGCCCCTGGCATGCCGGCCCGCTGTGCCCCTCCCGGTCGAGGGGTGGAGTGCCGTCGGGGCCGGGAGGATCGACCATCCAGTCGGATTGATCCACGCTGATCCGTGGTGGCTCGGATTTGCCCACCCCATCCGGGGGGTATCCCCAGG
>NZ_CADCWS010000055.1 GCF_902806475.1 Candidatus Frankia nodulisporulans | reverse complement strand
TCCTCGGCGACGGTCTGGCTGTGAGTGCGCAGGGCGAGAGCGGTGGGGGCGAGGGTGCTCGCCCACCGGACGTCGACGCGGTCGGTGATGTCGAGACCGGCGGCCTTACGGGCGTCCTGAAGGATGCGGACGATGTCACGGGCGACACCGGCGCGGGCCAGGTCGGGGGTGATCTCGAGGTCGAGGGCGACGGACAGGCCGGATTCGGCGGTGACGGCCCAGCCCTGCCGCGGGGTCTCGGTGATGATCAGATCGTCGCCGGAGAGCTCGATGGTCTCACCGTCCACGGTGAGGGTGAGGTGGCCGTCTACCGGTGCGCCGGCGGTGGCGATGGCGGCGGCGACGGTCTTGGTGCGGTTGCCGAAGCGACGGCCGAGAGCGCGGAAGTTGGGCTTCACGGTGACGTCGACGAGGTCGGACGTGGCCGCCTCCACCGTCCCGACGTTGAGTTCCTCGGCGATCTGGGCGTGCAGTTCGGGGGTGAGGGTGGCGAAGGCCGCGGCGCCGACGACAGCCCTGGTCAGCGGCTGACGGGTGCGCACACCACTGGACGCGCGGGCCGCCCGGCCGAGTTCGACGATCCGGCGCACCAGCTCCATCTGCGCGGACAGCCGCGCCGAGTGCAGGTCGGCGGGCAGCTCGGGCCAGCTGGTCAGGTGCACGGAGTCGGGGGTGGTCGGGGTGGTGTCGGCGAACAGGCGCGCCCACAGCCAGTCGGTGAGGAAGGGCGTGAACGGCGCCATGATCCGGGTCAGGGCGTCCAGGCAGGTGTGCAGGGTGGCCAGGGCGTCCGGGTCGCCGGCCCAGAAACGGCGGCGGGAACGGCGCACGTACCAGTTGGACAGGTCGTCGACGAAGCGGGCGATGCGTCGACCGGCGCGCAGCGAGTCGAAGCCGTCCAGGGCCTCGTCCACCTCGGCGACGGTGTCGGCGAGTTCGGACAGCGCCCAGCGATCCAGGACGTGTCGGCGCGCCGACACGCCGGCCGGGGCCGTCTCACCGGCGGCCGCGGTGCTGGCGGTGTCCGTGCTGGTGGAGGGGTGCCAGCCGGCGGCGCCGGCGTAGAGGGAGAAGAAGGACGCGGTGTTCCAGTAGGTGAGCAGGACACGGCGGACGATGTCCTCGATCGCCTCGTGGCCGACGCGACGATCGGACCAGGGGGAGCCGCCGGCGAGCATGAGCCAGCGGACCGCGTCCGCGCCGTGCCGGTCGAAGAGCTCGAACGGGTCGAGGACGTTGCCGACGTGCTTGCTCATCTTGCGGCCCTCGGCGTCCAGCAGCAGCCCGAGGCAGAGCACCGTCTCGTAGGACGAGCGGTCGAAGACGAGCGTGCCGATCGCCATCAGGGTGTAGAACCAGCCGCGGGTCTGGTCGATCGCCTCGCAGATGTACTGCGCCGGGTAGTGCCGGGCGAACTCCTCGGCGCCCTGGTGCGGGGCACCCCACTGGGCGAACGGCATCGCGCCGCTATCGTACCAGACGTCGATCACCTCGGGCACCCGGTGGGCGTCCGCCCCGCAGGTGCGGCACGCCACCGTGATCTCGTCGACGAACGGGCGGTGCGGGTCGAGGCTGGTCAGGTCGCGTCCGGCGAGCTCCGACAGTTCCGCGAGCGACCCGACGCAGACCAGATGGGACGGGTCGTCCGCGCACCGCCAGATCGGCAGCGGGGTGCCCCAGTAGCGGTTGCGGGACAGCGCCCAGTCGACGTTGCCGCGCAGCCACTCGCCGTACCGGCCGTCACGGATGCGGGAGGGATGCCAGTCGGTGCGGGCGTTCTCCTCGAGCAGACGGTCGTGGATCGCGGTGGTGCGGATGTACCAGGACGGCAGCGGGTAGTAGATCAACGGGGTGTGGCAGCGCCAGCAGTGCGGGTAGCTGTGGGTGTAGGTCAGCGCACGCCACAGCCGGCCACGGGCGGTCAGGTCCGCGTTCAGCGGTGCGTCGGCGTCCTTGAAGAACAGCCCGCCGACCAGCGGTGTGTCGGCGACGAACCGGCCGTCGCGGCCGACCGGGTTGACCACCGGAAGCCCGGCGGCCCGGCAGACCGCGAGGTCCTCGGCGCCGAACGCGGGGGACTGGTGGACGAGCCCGGTGCCGTTGGTGGTGGTGACGTACGCGGCGGTGACCACCGTGTGCGGGACACCGGTGCCGGTGGCGAACAGCGCGGCGTCGAGCAGGTCGAACGGCCGCTCGTAGCGGGCACCGGCGAGCGCGCGGCCGGTGAAACGCTCGAGGACACGGGCATCCTCCCCGACGGCCGCGGCCACCAGCGCCTCGGCGACGACGAGCAGCTCGCCGCCGGCGGCCTGGACCAGCACGTACTCGACGTCCGGGTGCACGGCGACGGCCGTGTTCGACACCAGCGTCCACGGCGTGGTCGTCCACACCAGCAGGTGCGCGCCCCGCTCGGCCAGGCCAAGCCCGTCGGCGAGCAGGGGGAAACGGACGTACACCGACGGGTCGTCGACGTCGGTGTAACCCTGGGAGACCTCGTGGTCGGACAGCGGGGTCTCGTCCCGCGGGCAGTACGGGGTGACGCGGAAGTCCTCGACCAGCAGGCCCTTGTCGAAGATCTGGCGCAGCGACCACCAGACACTCTCGATGTAGCTGGTGTCCATGGTGCGGTAGGCGGTGTCGAGGTCGACCCAGTAGCCCATCCGCTCGGTCATCGCGGCGAACTCGGCGACGTGGCGCTGCACCGACTCGCGGCAGCGCTCGTTGAACTCGGCGATGCCGTACGCCTCGATGTCGTTCTTGCTGGTGAAACCGAGTTCCTTCTCGACGGCGAGCTCGACGGGCAGGCCGTGGCAGTCCCAGCCGGCCCGGCGGGGGACGTGGTAGCCCTTCATCGTGCGGTACCGGGGGAAGATGTCCTTGAAGACGCGGGCCTCGACGTGATGGGCGCCGGGCTTGCCGTTGGCGGTCGGTGGGCCCTCGTAGAAACGCCACAGCGGCCGGTCGGCGCTCGCCGCGAGCGACCGGTGGAAGACCTTCGTGTCCTGCCAGCGGGCCAGCGTCTCGCGTTCGAGGGCGGGCAGGTCCGCCTGCGCGGGCAGCGGGGCGTAACGGGGGGTGCGTGGGGCGTCGTTCATCGTGGCGGACCCGGTCTTCCTCGGTCGTCGTCGCTGGCTGGTCGTCGCTGTCATGGGCATCGGTGCCAGGCAGAGGGACGACGCCACCGGACGCCCGCACGGGCAGCCGGGGGTACCGCGGTACCACCCTCCTTGCACGCCCGGTGCCGGCACCGCCGCGGAACTCACGGCGGGACGGCGGACCGGGCGGCCTCTCGTCACGCGCGCGACGACCGGATCTACTGAGGGCCCGCGGCACCGGGAGGTACCAGGGCGCGGGCTCCGTTCTGCCGGCAGCTCAGGGGTGATCTTCGCGGACGTGCTGGCCGCCGGGCTTCCACCAACCCCGGCTCGCTCGGGCCGCACTCGCCGCTACTCGTCCCCATCGACGCTGTGTCGCGCACGACCGAGTCTAGTCGACCGGGCCGACAGTTCTCCCGGTCGGGATCGCGTGGGGCGTGGGGCGTCCGCAAGCCGCGGGGTGGCCCGTAAAGTGGACCCGATGGGGGAGGCGACAGGCATCGGGACGACCAGGGTCTCGTCGGCCAGTGTGGCGTCGGCCAGTGTGGCGTCGGCCAGTGTCGCGCCGGCCGGTATCGCGACGACAAGCATCGGGAGCAGCGTGTCCGAAGATCCCACCGGCCGCGGTGCGCCCACCCCCGCCGCCAGCCGCCCGGCGGGGGTGGGAGCGGCCCGCCGTCCCGTCGCCCTGCTGGTCGCGACCGCCGCGGCGCTGATCGCCCTCGACGTGATCACCAAGCATCTCGCGGTGGCGAAACTGTCGGGCCGCAACCCGGTCGAAGTGATCCCGGGTGTGCTCGACCTCGAACTCACCCGCAACTCCGGCGCCGCGTTCAGCATCGCCGGCGGGTCCACCGTGGTGCTGAGCCTGGTGGCCCTGCTGGTGATCGGCGTGGTCGTCTTCACCGCCCGCCGGCTGCGCTCGACGGGTTGGGCGGTCGTGCTCGGCGCCCTGCTCGGCGGGGCCATCGGCAACCTGATCGACCGGATCTTCCGCGCACCCGGTCCGCTGCGTGGCCACGTCGTCGACTTCGTCCACCTGCACCACTGGCCGATCTTCAACGTCGCCGACTCGGCGATCGTCTGCGGTGGCGTCCTGGCGGTGCTGCTGTCGCTGCGCGGCGTCGGTCTGGACGGCAGCCACCACACGGACACCCCGGACGGTGCCCGCCGGGATGGCGCGACCCCCGAGCACGCCGAACGGTCCGAGCACTCCGAGCAGCAGGCGCCGCGCGGGTGAACACCAGTGGTGACCTGCGCAGCCTCCCGGTGCCCGACGGCCTGGACGGGGTCCGCCTGGACGCGGCGATCGCGCGGATGTTCGGGTTGTCCCGCACGGCGGCCGCGACCCTCGTCGAGGACGGCCAGGCCAGCCTCGACGGTCAGATCCGTGGCCGGTCGGACCGGGTCCGTGGTGGCTCGTGGCTGGAGGTGTGCCTGCCGGCGCCGCCGCGGCCCATCACCGTCGAACCGACGCCGGTCGCGGGGCTTGGCATCCTGCACGACGACGACGACATCGTCGTCGTCGACAAACCGGTCGGGGTCGCCGCCCATCCCGCCCCCGGGTTCACCGGGCCGACGGTGATCGGCGCGCTGGCCGCGATGGGCTACCGCGTGTCGACCTCCGGTGCCGCGGAGCGCCAGGGGGTGGTGCACCGTCTGGACGTCGGCACCACCGGCGCCATGGTCGTGGCCAAGAGCGAGCGGGCGTACACCCTGCTCAAGCGGGCGTTTCGGGAGCGGGAGGTGGACAAGCGCTACCGCGCCGTCGTGCAGGGCCATCCCGACCCGTCCCGTGGCACCGTCGATGCCCCGATCGACCGGCATCCGCGGCGTCCGGGCCTGTTCGCGGTGGTCGCCGACGGCCGGCCCAGCGTCACCCACTACGACCTCGACGAGGCGTTCCGGGCCGCGTCGCTGCTGTCGGTGCGCCTGGAGACGGGCCGCACCCACCAGATCCGCGTGCACCTGTCGGCGCTGCGGCATCCCTGCGTCGGCGACCTGGCCTACGGTGCCGACCCGACCCTGGCCGAGCGGCTGGGGCTGCGCCGCCAGTGGCTGCACGCGGCCTCGCTGTCGTTCGAACATCCCGGGCACGGTGGCCAGGTCACGTTCACCAGCCCCGATCCGGCTGATCTCGCCGACGCGCTGGAACGGCTACGGGACCAGACATGACCGAGGCGGCCGGTGCCCGCGCCCGGGCCGGCGCCGGCCTGGGTGCCGGCGGGCACGGAGCGCTTGGGGCGCTCGGCGTGCTTGACCGGTTGGACGACGTCGTCGTGCCCCGGGCCCGCCATCTGGTCGTGGCGCTGCGGCGTCTGCTGGTGGCCGGCTTCGACCCGCCCGCGCGGCGGGCCCGGCAGGTCGTCGACCGGCTGCGGGTCACCGAGGGCGACGACGGTGCCGCCGGTCCGATCGTGCTGCCGGGCGGCCGGGGTGGGCGGATCGTCGTGCTCGGCGTGGTGACCCTCATCGTGGTCAGCGCGGTGGCGGCCATCGTGCAGGGCGCCCGCGACCGGGCGCCGACCCTGGTCACCACGGGCGGGACGGGGCAGGGCAGAGGATTACCGGGCGGCTCGGCACCCGCTCCGGTGCCGGCCAGCGCCCCCGAAGGCGGTGCGTCGGAAGGCGGTGCGTCGGGGGGTGCCGCCGCGGTGCCGGCGGTGCGAATCGGGCCGGCCGCGCAGGACACGGTCGCTGACTATCTCGGCGCGAGCCGGCAGAGCCTGGCCTCACTGACCGCGGCCGCACCCGCCACCGACGTGTACGCCGTGGCCAGCCTGACCGCCGTGGTCGCCCCCGGCGGGCTGCTCGACGTCGTCGGCGGCTACCGGATCGTGCAGGTGTTCTTCACCGCGGGGATCAGCGGCGAAACCGAGCAGGTCACGGTGCGTGACCCGGTGGCCGATGTCCAGGCCGCGTTCGCCGCCGCGGCGAGCCAGGCGTCCGAGCGCGCCGCCGCCGACGGGCGGGCCGGCGACGCGCACGCCCAGGAACGTGACGATCGCGCCGCGGCCGAGCTGCGGGCCGGTTGCGCCTGCCTGTTCGCCGCGGTCGTGCGTGCCCCGGCGGGACGACTCACCCAGCTCGCCGCCGACCCCAGAGTCCGCGTCGTCGACCCCGCGCCACCCGACACCGCCCCACCGACTGTGACCTTCATCCCACTGGCACCGGATCGGCACTGACTCGCCTGGTGGCGTACCGCATCATCGGCGCTGGTCGCGGTCAGTTCCAGGTCATACTGCGGCCAACCCCGACGCTCCCGGACCGGCGGGGACCGGGCAGGATGACGGCGGACATGGTTTAGGTTCCGGACAACGACAAGGAGCCCAGCGGTGAAGCTGGCGAGAGGGACCCGAGAGGTCTTCGACGCGGAAAGCCTGCTGGCCGAGTATCTGGGCCCTCGTCGGCGCGGACTGCGGTACGCCTATCCCTACTACGACGGTCTGGTCACCAACAGCGACCCGGACCTGCTGTGTACCAGTGATCTGCTCGCCCCGAGTCTGCTCGGCGTGCACGTCGCCGTCGACCGGATGCACACCCTGACCGCCCTGCAGCCGCTGCTGCAACGCGCGCTGGACAAGCTTCCCCCCGGGATCGAGCTGGTCGAGGCCGACGAGATGACCCTTGACCTGGTCGCGGCGCTCTACGACCCGCTCGACGACCCCGACGTCTCCGACCGCGACGTCAAGGGCTCGCTGATCGCGAAGGTGCTGCACCGCAAGCGTCCGGCGTTGGTGCCGCTGTTCGACTCCAAGGTGCGGATCTTCTACCAGCATGAGGACTGCGTCCCGCCGTCCCCCCGCGACGGCCGCAGCTGGCGGCAGTACATGGGTCTGCTCGTTCGGGCCATGCAGTACGACCTGCGGGAGAACGCCGAGGAGTTCCGTCGGCTCGCGAGCCTGGTGCCCGAGGGCGGTCCGCCCGTCACCCCGCTGCGGATGCTCGACATCGTGGTCTGGATGAGCAGCGCGGTCTGATGCCCGGTGCCCCGACATGGGCGCCGATGCGGGGGTGTGAGGCTTCCCCGACGACCGGGGCGGCCCGCTCGCCGGTTCGGCTGCGAGAATGGGCGGCGTGTTGAGCTACGCCGTCCGCGGGCTCACCCGGCGACACGGGGTGGGCGAGCACTCCGTCCTCGCAAACGACGGCATCGACCTCGACGTGCGCCAGGGCGAGGTGTTCGGAGTCCTTGGCCCCAACGGTGCGGGCAAGACGACTCTGGTCCGCCAGCTGATGGGCCTGTTGCGCCCGGATGCCGGCACGATCACGATGTTCGGTCGAGACGTCCGCGCCGAACCCGACCTGCCCTCCCGGCTGGCCGGCTACCTGGGTCAGGCCGACCTGGCCCTGGCCGAACTTCCGGTGGCCACGGCCGTCGGCACCACCGCCCGGATGCGCGGGCTGTCCCGTGCCGACGCCCGGTCCGCGCGTGACGCCATCCTGACCGAACTGGGCCTGACCGAGGTCGCGCACCGGCCGCTGTCGAGCCTGTCCGGTGGGCAGCGGCGGCTGGCGTGCGTGGCCACGGCGCTCGTCGGCGACCGGCCGGTGCTGATTCTCGACGAGCCGACCACCGGCCTTGACCCGGTCGCCCGCCGGGCCGTGTGGGGGGCACTGCAGCACCGCCGGGACACCGCCGGCACCACCATCGTGCTCATCACGCACAACGTTCTGGAGGCCGAGTCGGTGCTGGATCGGGTGGCCGTGCTCGAGGCCGGGCGGGTCATCGCCTGTGACACGCCCGGTCAGCTCAAGGCGTCCGTCTCCGGCGACGTCCGGCTCGACCTCGCCTGGCGGCACGACCCGCCCACCGACGATCCGACCATCGCCATGCTCGCGGGCCTGGCCACCATCCGCGGCCGCCGCTGGACGGTGCGGATGGCCCCCGTCGCCGCCCGCGAGGCCCTTGGCCGGCTCACCACCGGAGCGGCCTTCGCCGCCCTGGACGACTTCAGCCTCGCCACACCGTCCCTGGAGGACGTGTACCTCACCCTTGGCGGGGCGTCCCGAGACCTGGAGCGGACGTGACCGAACCTCTCTGTCGTCCGGCCCAGCAGGTGTGGGCCCGATGACCGTTGTTCCCGACGCCCGTGGCACCACGATGAACACCGTCCGCAGCGTCCCGGTGGCGAACCTGCCCGGGCTGACCGCGCCGGACGCCACCGCGCCCCGCACCGACCCGCTGTCGCGCGCCGAACCGTCGGCCGACCAGCCGTCCGCTGACCAGCCGTCCGCTGACCAGTCGTCGGGTGACCAGGCGCTGTCCACGGGGCCCGCGGGACTGATGCTGCCGCGCATCCCGGCGGCCACCGGCTTCGGGACCGCCTTCGGCGCGGTCTACCGGGGGCAGCTCGCCCGGTCGAAGGTCGGACGGATTCCCCTGCTGTTCGTCGCGTCGTTCCAGTCGATCGGCATCCTGGTGCTGCTGCGGGGCATCCTCGACGTCGGCGACAACGCCGCCGCCGGGCAGGTCGTCGCCGGGTCCACGGTGCTCGTCGTCGCGTTCGTCGCGCTGAACCTGCTGGCGCAGCGTTTCGGGGCGCTGCGGGCCGCCGGTGCGCTGGACTACTACCTCACCCTGCCCATCCCACCGGCCGCCGTGGTGCTTGGCACCGCCGCGTCCTATGCGACCTTCGCCGCCCCCGGCACGCTGGTCACCGCGGTGTTCGGCAGTCTGCTGTACGGGCTGTCGCTGTCCGGGCTGTGGCTGCTGGCGCCGGTCGTACTGCTCTCCGGGGTGTGCCTGTCGGGTATCGGCGCCGCCGTCGGCCTGCTCGCCCCACGCCCGGAACTCGCGACGATCGCCGGTCAGCTCGGCATGAGCATCGTGCTGTTCCTCGGGGTCATCCCCGCCGACCGGCTGCCCGAGGTCGGCCGGCTGGCCCGCGACGCCCTGCCCAGCACCTACGCCGTCGACGCCCTGGCCGCCGCCTTCCAACGCGACATCAACTGGACGACGGTGGTCGCCGACCTCGCCGTCTGCGCCGCCGTGGGCGTCGGCGCCCTCGCCATCGCCGTCCTGGCCCTGCGCCGCGTCGGCACCTCCTGACCCACCCGTCCCCGGGGCACTGCCGGGGCGCTGACCGGCCCGTCCCCGGGACGGTGAAGGACGGGCCGCGGCCCCGGTGCTCGCCGCCCCCGCGCGCCCGCGCGGCCGGCGGGTCGGCTGCTGGCTTGGGCGGCGGGGCCGGTGTACCGGCACGATAGGGTCAGGTGTCAGAAGCGGTCGGTGTGGCGGTTCCCGCGATGAGACCGCCGAGCGGGTGCCTGGTGGCGGAGCGGGGCGACGTGAGGGAAAGATCATCCGAATCCGGGCCGGTCTCGGCTGGTCCGCAGGACCCGTCGGTGCCCCCCGCGTCACCGCTGGAAGCCGGCATCCACGGGGATGCGGGTGAGCGGGCCGGGTGGTTCGCGGTCCTGCCCGGGCGAGGCGGTGCGCATCCGGGGCTCGGATCGCCGGGGCGACGGGGATATCTCGCCGGGCTGATCTGCGCGGCGGTCATGGTGGTGGCGGGGTTTCCGCTCGGTCTGCTGTGGGCGGCGGCGGCGCCGCATCTGAATGTGAACGGGGCGCTGGCCGGTAACGAGTCGGCGTTCGCGGTGCAGAGTGACATCGACGCCCGGTTCGGGCTCATCTGCGCCGTCGCCGGGCTGATCGGCGGCGCGGTGGCGCTGTGGCGGGCACGGGACGCCGGGTGGCCGGTGCCGCTCGGGCTCGCCGCCGGTGGGGCCGCCGGGGCGCTCATCGCCGGGTGGACCGGTTATCTGCGCCGGTCGGCGGACGCCCTGCACGGGCTGCCGGCGAACGCGTCCTCGGTGCTGGTGGATCTGGTGGACGTGCGGGTCCGGGCGCACGGCCTCTATCTGGTGCTGCCGGTGACGGCGCTGCTGGTGTTCGGGCTCGGCCTGTGGGTGGCGTCCCTGCGGGTCAGTTCGGGCTCGGGTCGACGCGGCGCAGCTCACTCGACCCGATCGTCGTGATCCGCTCCAGCAGCCCGACCTCGCGGTGCAGCAGCGCCCGCTCGGCGCGCAACCGCTGCGCCGCGTCCGCCTGGGCGAGCAGCCCCTGGCGTTCGGACAGGTCGGTGACCGCGGCGGCGGCCACCACGTAGGACAGCGCGATCGGATCGTCGGGCAGGTCCGGCAGGGAGATCTGCACGGTGCCGGTGGCGGCGAGCCGCTCGGCGTAGGTGCGCATCAGGCGCTGCACCGGGCCGATGGCCTCCTGGGCGGCCTGGGCGTCACCGACCTCGTCCGGCAGGTACTCGACCTGACCGAGCAGGTAGGGCGCGCCCCGCTGGTCGACCTCGTCGATGCGGAAACGCCGCCCGCCGACCGTCAGCAGCGAGAACCGCCCGTCGGGATGTTCCTGGACGCGGCGCAGCACCGCGGTACAGCCGATCTGGTGCAGCGCCGGCACCGCCGGACCCACCTCGCGCCCGCGCCGGATCGCCACCACCCCGAAATGGCGGGAGTGGTCGTCGGGCAGGGCGAGCAGTTCGCGGACCAGCGTCCGGTACCGCTCCTCGAAGATCTCCAGCGGTAGCACCAGCCCCGGCAGCAGGACGGTCCCCAGCGGGAACAGCGGCAGTCGGGTGCTCATCGCCGGCGTTCTCCCCCCTCCGGAGCCCTGCACCGGTCCACGGCCGAGCCTTTCTGCAACTTTGTCCCGGGACGGGCACGGTGTCCATCCGGCGGGCTCTGTGATTCTCCCCTTTCCTCGGCCGACAGGCGTCCCACGCCCGCCGCGCCGGCCGTCCGCCGTGGTGTGGGGTGGCCCGACCGGGGGATGCGCTCCGATGGGGAGGTAACCGGGACATTCGCTGGTGCGCGCCGGACAATGGGCCGGTGTGGGGAACCGAACCGGAACTACTCGTCATTCTGGACCTATCGGACGACCCTGGCTCGGCCGCCCCAGCCGAGGAGACGTGCGAGGGCGAGGCGGGCCCGGGGCCCGTGAGCGGGCGGCCGGGAGGTCCGGGCGGCCGGGGGGACGCTGACCCGGCAGTGGGCGGATTCGGGCAGGTCACCTCGACGTTTCCGCCCCGGCTGGTGCTGCTGGCGGCACCGACGTCACGGGCCCGGGAGGTGGCCGCGCTGCCGGGGGTCCGGGCGGTGTGCGTGGACGCGGTGCCGGCGGACCTGCGCGCGGTGTTGAGTCCGGCCGAGTCGTTGTTCGTCGACGGCTGGCTCGCCCGGCACGCCGAGAAGTCGCGCGGCCCCTCCGACGGCAGGCCCTGGGACGCCCCCGGCCACACGCCCCCGGACGCGCCGAACCCGACCGGCTAGGCCGTCCGCCGGCGGTTCCGGTCCTGGGGGAACGGGTCAGAAGACGCGGCGGGGGGTGGACCAGGTGGCGGTCGGGCCGGAGGACCGCCAGATCATGTGGAGTTCGTCGCCGACGCGGGCGAGGACCTCCAGATGGCCGTCGAAGTTGCTCTGGATCATGGAGACCGCGTCGACGCGCCCCAGCGAGGGGGCGAAGGGGCGCGGGCCGCTCCAGAACGGGGTGGACGCGCCGTTGTTGCGGTAGTAGTGGATCAGCCCGCCGCCGGCGGAGGGGACGACGACCTCGAAGTTGCGCGCGCCACCGGAGAACGTGCTCTGGATGAGCGCGGGGTTGCCGGCGACACCTTCACCGAAGGTCGGGCCGGTTCGCCACACCGCGGTGTTGTCCCGGGTGAGGTGGACGAGCCGGCTGCCGACCCGCACGACGGCCTCGAGCATGCCGGTGCCGCCGCCGAGGGTGCCGTGGATCAGGCTGACCGCGTCGACCTTGCCGAGGTTCGCGCCGAACCGGGTCGGACTGCTCCACGGGAAACCCTGCACGTCGTGGTTACGCCACAGGTGGACCAGGCCCACGTCGGCGGCGGGCACGAGCAGTTCGAAGTTGCCCTTGGCGCCGAGTCGGCTCTGGACCAGCGACGGCACACCCCGGACACCCTGACCCGAGGCGATCGGGACGGGTGCGTGCCAGGCGAACATGCCGGTGCTTTCCCGCCAGAGGAACTGCAGCCCGTCCCCGACCAGGACGACGACCTCCAGCGGCCCCGGAGTGGCCAGCGTGCTCTGCACCATCGAGACGGCGTCGACGGGGCCGAGGGACTGCGCGGTCTGCCACGGATCGCGCCACGGATAGCTGGTGGTGTCGTTGTCGCGCCAGACATGGGTGAGCCCGGCGAACACCGAGGGGACGAGCACCTCGAAGTTGCCGGTGCGGCCCAGGCCCTTCGACTGGATGAGCACCGGGTTACCGGTCACGCCATGTCCCCAGCCGAGCTGGCTCGGGGTGTAGCGGCACAACGCGAAACTGTTGGAGCGCATCAGGCAGTCGACCGGGGCGGAGGCGCAGCTGTCGCAGTTGCCGTTGGGGGCGTGGAAGACACCCCATTCGCCGCCGCAGTCGCAGCCGGCGCCGCCGTACTCGTCGGGGGCGCCGAAGATGTGCCCGGTCTCGTGGGTGAACACCCGGTCGATGTTGTCGGGACCCCAGCCGTCGTTCTCGTACGACATGACGATGCGTGGCCCGCCGATCGACGAGTACGCGAAGTAGCCGACCGGGTACTTGGTGAAGAACGCGCAGTACGCCCAGGTGGTCTGGAGCCGGCCGCGCAGCGCGTCCACGTAGTCGTAGACGCCGTCGAAGTTCGGCTTGTGGCCGAGCCGGTCCATGGTCGGGTCGCGCCACAGCGCCTCGAGGTCGGTGGCGTTCGGGTTGGCCGCGACCGACAGCCGCACGATCTGGATGTCGTAGTGGAAGGCCAGGTCCGCCGCCGGGTTGGTGGTGGCGTACCAGGACAGGCCGTTCTGTACCTCGGCGACGACCTTCGTCCGCTCGGCGGCGGTGAACTGCAGGTCGGCGGTCGGCCCCTCGACGAGGATGAGCCCGACGGCGACCGAACCCTCCAGCCGCGAGCTGGTCGGCACGCCCGCCGCACCGGACGACGGCAGCGGGCCGTTCGACGCCCCGTCGCCGATCGCGCCGTTCGACGAGGTGGCCCGCACCGCCGTCCCCAGGGGCCCGGTCCCCAGGGGTGCTGTCCCCAGAGCCGAGGCGCCACCCGCCGAGGTGGCGGTGCCGCCCACGGCGGACGACGGGTCGGCGGGGGCCAGTGGCGTGGCGGTGGGGGAGAGGGCCGCGGGCGGGGTCGGGGTGCTGGGCGCGGAGGTCCGCGGGGGTGGGACGTCGGTGCAGGGCCGGTCCATGTCCCAGTCGTGGCCGTCCCGCGGGCGCTCGGCCTTCATCTGACGGTAGGCCGAGCTCGCCCGCAGCCGGAAGGCGTCCAGCCCCAACGTCTCGGCGCGACTCAGACCGGGGGAGACCCCCGTGGTGGACACGACGCTGCCGTCGGCGGGGGGGATCAGCGCGGCGAGCCCGCGCACCCCGGGCTGGTGCTGCGTGGTCGCCGAGCGGCGCGCGGTGTCGGGGTCACGCGGCCGACCGAGCACCTGGACCCGCCCGTAGTGGTGCAGGGTCCGCTCGCCGCGGGGGTCCGCGGGTGTCGCCGCGCCCGGGCCGCCGGCGGTCGTGCCCGCGGTGCCCGCTGTCCCGGCGGCACCGGTCGGGACGGCCGAGGTGGTCGTGCTCGGTGGGGTCGCTCCCCGCCCCGGCTGGTCAGGACTCGCCGCCGCGCGCAGCACGCTGGCGCTGCCCGGACCGGACGGGATGATCAGCGCGCGTTCGTCGACCGGTACGTCCCCCGCCATGCGTGATCATTGTCCTTTCGGTGGGAATGGCTGTGCGGAGTTGTATCGCGATGGGCGGTCATTGTGTCGGGCTTTTGCCCAAGCAACCGCTTTCCGTGGCCGATCGCCCCGGGCCGTCCGGTGGACCCGGCGCGCTGCGGCCGCCCGGATCGGCCTGTCGGCTTCGGCTACCGGGTCGGCGGCAGGCCGTTGCCCGACTGCGGCATCTCGGGCCAGCTCGAGCCGACGGCGGCACGCTGCGTGCCGCCCATCCCGTTGTTGCCGAGGGAGCCGCCGCCGATGCTCGGCCCACCCATCGCCGGGTTACCCATCCCGTTGTTACCCATCCCGTTGTTGCCCATGGAGGGGCCACCCACGGCCTCGGCGACCTTGCGCATGATGGCCTCGACCAGCCGGACCGCCTCGGCGGTCCCGAGGTTCAGCACGATCTCCGAATCACCCGCCACCTGGAACCGCACCGACACGTCCGCCATGGTCAGGTACCCCTTCGTTGTGGCCGCCCGCACCTGTGCGGGTCTGTTGCCATCCGTGACGTTACGGGGGGAAGGGTTCGCGGCGCGCGGCGCCTCGGCCGGCGTGACCGCATGGCAGACAGCCGCGACCGTACGGGTAGGGTTCTCCCGATGAACGATGGGACGGCGACGGTCCGTGACTGTGTCACGGTGTTGGAAAGCGTCTATCCGCCGAGCTGGGCCGCCACATGGGACGCGGTCGGGCTGGTGGTCGGCAACCCGGACACACCGGTCGAGTCGGTGCTGTTCGCGGTCGACCCGACCTCGGAGGTGGCCGCCGAGGCGGCCCGCTCCGCCAACCTGCTGATCACCCACCATCCGCTGTTCCTGCGCGGCGTGCACGGAGTGGCCGAGACGACCCCCGGTGGCCGGGTGGTCGCCACCCTGGTGCGCGCCGGCGTGGCCCTGTTCACCGCCCACACCAACGCCGATGTCGCCGCACCCGGGGTGAGCGACGCCCTGGCCGCGGCGCTCGGCCTGCGCGACGTCCGCCCGCTGGAAGCCCAGCATGCCGCCGCCGTCGAGGCCGAGGCCGCCGAGGTGGCCGCCGGTGCGGCCGGTGCGGCCGACGGGCACGACGCCGGTGGCGGGCCTGACCCGGCGGTGTGCCGGGGGCTCGGTCGGATCGGTGAGCTGGCGGCACCCGAGCCGCTCGGGGAGTTCTGCGCCCGGGTCGCGCGGGCACTGCCCGCCACGGCCGGGGGAGTGCGGGCGACCGGGCACGCGGACGCCCCGGTGCGCCGGGTGGCCGTCTGCGGCGGGTCCGGTGGGGAGATGGTCGGTGCCGCCCGGGCGGCCGGCGCCGACGTGCTGGTCACGGCGGACGGCCGGCACCATCACGTGCTGGACGCGGTCAGCGCCCATCCGGTCGTCCTCGTCGATGTGGCGCACTGGGCCAGTGAATGGCCCTGGCTCGAGCAGGCCGTCGCCCGGTTGACGGCAGGTCTCGCGGCTCGGGGACGTACGGTGAGGACGACGGTGTCCACTCTTGTGACCGACCCCTGGCGCCTGCACGTCTCGTCCCGCTAGCCCGGCGGGCGAAGGCACGCGGCCGCGCCCGCGGTGGGCCCGTCACGACACCTGGGCACGCTTCGGTTCGACGGCACGCTTCGGTTCGACGGCACGACGCATGTCGAGGGCACGACGCATTTCGAGGGCACACCGGTGAGGAGTCCATGAAGGCCGAACCAGCAGTTCAGCTCCGCCTGCTTGAGCTGCAGGCGCTTGATTCCGGCATCGACCGGCTGGCCGCGCGCCGCCGTACGCTGCCCGAGCTCGAGGTCATCACCGCCCGCAGCGCCGATCTGGCGTCGATCAGTGACGATCTCATCGGTGTCCGTACCGAACTCGGTGATGTGACCCGAGCTCAGCGTCGGTTGGAAGACGAGATCGAACTGGTCCGTTCCCGCTCCGCGCGCGACACCGATCGGCTCGGCTCCGGTGCCATCAGCAACGCCCGTGAGCTGGAGAACCTCCAGTCCGAGGTGGCCTCGCTCGCGCGCCGCCAGGGAGTCCTGGAGGACGAGGCGCTCGAGCGGATGGAGGCCGTGGAGGCCCTGGCCGGCCGCATCGCCGACCTGGAACGCCGCGAGGCCGACGTGCGCGCCGAGATCGACGCGGCGAACACCGCCCGGGACAAGGCCTGCGGCGAGATCGACGCCGAGACCGTCCGCCTGCGTGACAGGCGCGGCGCTCTCGCCCCGTCCCTGCCGGACGCGCTGGTCACCCTGTACGAGCGGATTCGGTCGACGTCCGGTGGGGTCGGCGCGGCGGCACTGCTGCGGCGACGCTGCCAGGGCTGTCACCTCGAGCTCTCCGGTGGGGATCTGCGTGAGGTCGCCGCCGCGCCCGCCGATGAGGTGGTCCGCTGCGAGGAATGCCAGCGGATTCTGATCCGCACCGCCGAGTCCGGCCTGTAACCGGACGATCCAGCCGGGCGATCCAGCTGGACGGGGACGCGCCGCGGCGAAGTGGGGTCGGCGGTCGGGGGGTGAGCTGTCGGTGGGAGGCTTACGCCGGGCACGGCGTGTGGGCAACGGCGTGAGGGGAGACGCGGATGAGCACCGAGCGCACACTGATCGTCGAGGCTGACGGGGGGTCCCGCGGCAATCCGGGCCCGGCGGGCTACGGCGCCGTCGTCCGTGACGCCGCGAGCGGTCGTGTCATCGCCGAACGCGCCGCGTCGATCGGACGGGCGACCAACAACGTCGCCGAGTACTCCGGGCTGATCGCGGGCCTGCGGGCCGTCGCCGAGCTCACCGCGCCGTCCACCGGGTCGGTCACCGTCGAGGTCAGGATGGACTCGAAGCTCGTCGTCGAGCAGATGAGCGGCCGCTGGAAGATCAAGCATCCGTCGATGCGCCCGCTGGCCGAGGAGGCCACCGGCCTCGCCCGCGACTTCGCCGCCGTGCGCTACCGCTGGATTCCCCGCGAGCGCAACGGTGACGCCGACCGGCTGGCCAACGAGGCTATGGACGCGGCCGCCGCCGGCCGCACCTGGGAACCCACCGAACCCCAGTCGCCCGACCCCGAACCCCACCGCGCCCCCACCACGCCCCGCAACCGACCCCACAGCAAGATCCACCTACACGGGTCGCCATGGGGGGCAAAACGGACACGAACACCCCCACGACGACCCGTGTGCACCCTGCACACCCGCAGCCCCCGGAAACAGCGCCACAGGGCGTGGTCGTGGCCGATGAACGATGGCACCGCGTCGCATGAACGGGCCAGCGGGGGCCCTCCGATCCGGCGACAGGACGGCCCGTGGGAGCCCCGTCGACAACCGCGACGCACACGGCACATCTACCGTCCTATACTTCTTCTACAAGTTGTAGAAGATGGGCTGGCGAGGGAGATGTCGTGCGACCGATGGCGGGTGCGGTCCGGCATGGGGTGGGGCGACGTGTCGTCCCGATGCTTCTGGTGGCGGTCTGTCTGTGCCTGGCCAGCTGCAGCACGGGGGCCACGGCAGCGGACGGGGGCGGGGACGCGGGCGCCGGGCGGTCGCGGGTACGGCTTACCTTCACCGCGCCAAGCGAGCGCAGGTCCGCGCCACCGACCGGCGGCCTGACACCCTCGGGGCAACGGGTCGATCTCGCGGCGCTGCGGGGACGTGTCACCGTGGTCAACTTCTGGGCCTCCTGGTGCCCACCCTGCCGGGCGGAGACACCCGCCCTGGTGACACTGGCCCACCAGCGTCCGAGCGTTGCCTTTCTGGGTGTCGCCCATCAGGAGGGCGCAGACACCGCCGCGGCCTTCCTGCGTACCTTCGCCGTGCCCTACCCCACGATCGTCGACAAGCCCGGCACCCTGGCCGCACGCTGGCCCGGCGTCGCCGGTCTGCCCATGACCTACGTGCTCGACTCCCGCGGCCGGATCGCCGCCCGCTTCATCGCCGGCGTCACCACAGATGATCTTGACGGCGTCCTTGACCGATTGTCCACCGAGGCATAGTCGCTGGACGCGGAAAAGTCCGGACGGGCATCGTGAGCGGTGGAGGTGCCATGCGCACGCAGGAGATCGAGTACAGCTACGAGGATCTGCGCCTGATCGGCGAGTTCGCCGTCGACGACGCACGGGACGACGGGCCGCGGCCAGGGGTGCTGGTCTGCCATGGCGGTGGCGGCCTGACCGACCACACCCGCGACTGGACCCGCCGTCTGGCCGAGGCCGGCTACGCGGCCTTCGCCCTGGACTACTACGGCGGCGGGGGTCGTTCGGACACCGAACGCTCCGGCGACCGCTACGCCGGGCTGCTGGCCAGGCCCGAGCGGCAGCGGGCGTTGGCCCGGGCCGGCCTGGACGTGCTGCTGGCCCGGCCGGAGGTCGCGGCCGGGCAGACTGCCGCGATCGGGTTCTGCTTCGGGGGGACGATCGCACTGGAGCTGGCCCGTGCCGGCGCCGACCTGCGCGCGGTCGTCGGCTTCCACGCGGGCCTGGCCACCCAGCAGCCGGCACAGCCGGGGGCGATCACCGGCCGGGTCCTGCTCTGCCTCGGCGCGGAGGACCCCATCGTCCCGGCGGAGCAGCGCCTCGCCTTCGAGCAGGAGATGCGCGCCGCCGGAGCCGACTGGGAGCTACGCCTGTACGGCGGCGCCGAACATGGCTTCACCGACCCGATCACCGACGGAATCATCCCCGGCGTCCGCTACGACCAGCGCACCGCCGACCGCGCCTGGACCGCCATGATCGCCCTGTTCACCGAGGTCTTCGAACCCCGGCCCTGACCGCCGTCAGGCTTGGCCCTTGCGGCCCATGCCCAATGCCTTGCGATACAGCTCGGGGACGCGGTAACGCTCGGCGTCGTCACGAGAACCGAGGTCGACTCCCAGGAGCCCTACCTCCAGGCCCAGGTTCACCACGTCGACCTCGACCCCGGCCAGCTCGCCCGCGGGAAAGGGCGTACGCCCGACTGCCCGCAAAGCCTCGAACAGAGGCCCAAGCTCCGGGTACTCCTCCTCTACGGACAGCACCTCCTGGTCGCTGATGTCCTCCAGGGACTCGACCAACGCGCGGGGCCGGATCAGGCTCCGTTCGTAGGGAGCCGACTCGTACCAGCCGCGCTCCCGCTCGGCCGCACGGTCAAACAGCCGGATCAGCGAGCGCGGAGAGTGGTCACCGTTACTGTCCGCGAGCCGGTTCCAGACCCAGTTGTGGGTGAAGGCGGTCTTGCCGCCGGAAACCCGCTCACCCACCAGGACCCGCCAGACATCGAGCACATGGGCCTGCGACCAGGACTCGACCAGGTCCTCCGCGCCGGTGCTCGGCAGGGCGTCCGGAACCTCGTGTCGGACAAGGTCGGCCACCGCTGCTGCCCGCAGCGCCTGCTTGATCACTACCTTCAGGTAGTCGGTCTGATCCGCCCAGGACAGCCGCACCTCACGCCCATAGAAGTGGGACTGGTTCGGCACCGGAACGCTTCGGTAGATGTCCTCACGGATCAGAACCTTCATCCGCAGACGGGACAGCTCGTCACCGCGCTCGCCGAGCAGAGCCAGCAGCCCCGCGACGCCCTCTCGACGCCGCGTCAGATCGGCGGCCGTCGGGCCGAAACCGGCATCCAGGCCATCGAACAACAGGAACGTCTGCTCATCGATGGCCGCGTCCAGCTCCCTGATCCACTGCCACACCAGCAACCCCGCGTCCGGGACGGACAAGACCGACCGAAGGTCCCGGACGAGGTCGATCTCGGTGTACCGCGGCTCAGGCTTGTGGACACAGACAAGGCCGCCAGGAATCGCGAACTCGGGCAGCCGCGGCTCGCCGTACAGCCGCACCGTCACACCGATCAGCGCGGCCCAGGCGACTCTCCAGTCGGTTGAGGTCTCTGCGATGAGGGAACCAACCGCCTTGAACGTGTCGCTGGACGGTGTCCACGTCCGGCGCGTCTGCAGACTGGATGGGCTGGTCACAGCGATACCGCCCGCCATGGCGAGCCGGCGGAACAGCGCCGTCTTGCCGGTGCCCTTGCGGCCACGGATCAGCGGTCGGTCAGCCCGTAGAGCCTGTTGAACAGTCCCGGTACGCAGGTAGGTCTGCTCGAACTCGTCGTCGGACTGTGCCTCCGCTATACCCGCGGACATCCGCAGCCCGGCGAGCGCCTCCGCCTTTGTGGTCGTCACCAGCGACGGCGACCCGGATACTACGACGGAGCCGCCGACGTTGTTCGCCATGATCGAAGCAGAGCGTGGGACGAACCCCTTGATCCATTCACTGACCGGCGCATAAGCACTGCCGCCGGCCTCGGCGGTCGCCGCATCCGTGCTGGCCATGTCCTCGCTGTACCCCACGACATGCAGAAGCTCATCCACGTCGGGAAACGCCGGTTGGCCATCCGTGAGAACAGCCGGGGCGAGCCACTCGCTGATCCAGGTCGCGGCCCGGTCCTCGTAACGACGACGGGTTTCCGGAGAGCCGGCGCCAGGTACCGGGCTGACCAGGAACCGTGGCTCCGGGGTGTACGCACGCTCGGAGCGGGCGGCGAGCAGGGCACGCGTTAGCGCACCCGTGCCCACTCTGGACTGCGGGTGCGGGAAGAACGTGACGACAGCCAGATCGGCGAGATCAAACAGAAGCGGTGCGGACAGCGGACTGATGCCGGTCCGGGCATCGATGAGCACGATCTGCGGAGCAATTCGTAGCCCACCCACAGCGGAGAGCAACATCCGTAGCGGATTACTTTCCTCCCGGTACCAGGACGCAGGATCCAGCTGCGCGAGTCTGCGGGCATAGTTGGCGTCCGGATGACCCGCTGGAAGCAGATAGAGCTCACGGTCGGGATGCGCCCGCAGGAGGTGCGGTGTGACGTCCGGAAGCTCACCAGCGATCTCCGTGCCGAGCAACAGCGACACGACACCCTGATCGGGACCTACCCGGCGCTCCACATCGAACAACGCGGCGAGCCCAGGAGCCTCCAGGTCCATGTCGATGCACAGAACCCGATGGTCCTGCGCCAGCAGCAAGGCCGTGTGGGCCAGCGCGGTGGACCGACCCACACCCCCGCGCAACGAATAAAAAGTTGCCACCAACGGTGCGGAAAGAAAGTCATCTGAGCGCGATGGCAGTCGCACTTCAATTCTGTCGCGCTGTTCACCGCGAGCCAGTGAATCCGGCCAGAGCGGGAGCTGGGAAACCTCGGGCCGCAGAGGATCACCTGCGCCCTCGGCCGCCGCAGTGGCCGACTCCTCTGGACTGAGAAAATCCATGAAAGCGATATCATCGTCGGCGACGATCAAACCCAGCGAACGGCCGCGGCGTTCGCTGGGCGTCTGACCCCTGAAGCTGCCACTCACCACCTGGATGCGGTAGCCCCGAAAAGGGTCGGGGACGACCTGCACCTCGTCCCACGGGTCTCCTCTGCCCAGGCGGTCGAGGATGCGCTCGCGAACAGCATCGGCCTCGACCTGCGTCCTGTCCGGCATGTCCCCTCCCACCTGCCCGCTGCCCGGACAGTCAGCGTAGCCGTCGCAGGCGGTGGGCCAGGAACCTGGCCAAC
>NZ_CADCWS010000054.1 GCF_902806475.1 Candidatus Frankia nodulisporulans | reverse complement strand
CGGCCGGCCGAGTCGTAGCTGTAGGTGGTGGTCAGGCCGGTGCGCGGATCCTTCGCCGAGCGCAGCCGGCCGTCCGAGTCATAGGCGTAGGCGGCGACGTTCACCGGGGTGTTGCCGTTGAGGGCGAAGGCGAGCCCGCCGAGGCGGCCGGTGTAGTCGCCCCAGGTCGCCGGGTTGGTGCCGTTACCGGTCGCGGTCGTCGACGTGGCGTAGGTGAGGTTCAGCGCCCGGCAGCCGGCCACCAGCGTCGTGCAGGTGACCCCGGCGGGGACGGGGGCGAGGATGCGGGTCACCCGGCCGGCGGAGTCGGTGGTGTTCGAGCCGGGCTCGATGACCTGGCCGACGTGCCAGACGGTGGCGCCGCCGACGGTCTGGGCGACGTAGACGGTCTTCGTGCCGTCGACGTCGAGGTGGGTGAACTGGGTGGCGGAGTCCTTGGTCAGGGTGCTGCCGTCGACGGCGTCATCGCCGACACCGGTGTAGGAGTACGGGTAGGTGCCGGTGCCGGTGCGGGTGTAGACGTCCTGGACACCGGTCTCGTCGGTGAGGGTGGCGTAGCCGCCGGAGTCGGTGTTGTCGGTCAGGGTCTCGTCGGCGGCGCCGGCGTCGGGGCCGGGCATGCTCGCCGTCCAGCCGGGGCCGAAGACGCCGGTCGAGACGCCGGCGGGCAGCACCTCGAACATCGCCCAGGCGTTGTCCGCACTCGCCGGGGCGGTGGTGGCGATGCTCAGCGCCTGGCCGGGGGCGGTGGCCGCCGCGGTCTTGTAGAGCGCGGCACCGGTCAGGTCGAACTGCGAGTAGGTGCCCTGCAGGGTGACACCGGCGGCGGGGGTCGGGGCGCCGGCGGCGTTCCAGTCGGCGACCGCGGCGAAGGCCATCGAGCCGGCGGTGGTCGAGGTCAGCGACTGGTTGAGTACCCCGGCGGTGGTGTTGCCGGCCGGGCCGATGTTCGTCGCGCCGATCGGCGTGGTCAGGTTCGCGTTCTTGACGACCACGACCTGCAGGAACTTCGAGCAGGTGTTCGTCGCCGACGTGAGGGTGACGGTGCGGGCGGCGGCGGTGGAGGTCTTCGCCCACCAGGCGATCGCCTCGTCCTTGGTGCCGTTCGCCCCCGAGGAGCCGATCTTCGTCCAGGCCAGGCCGCCGGAGTCGTAGAGCGACGGGGTGGTGCTCGCGCCGGCACCGGTGGAGGCGGTGTCGGCGCGAGCGAGGAGCAGGGAGTTCGCGGGGGCGGTGAACGACGCGGTGACCGCGTTGCCGGCGGCGGTGCAGCCGTTGCCGGCCCAGCCGGCCGCCGCCGGGGTCGACGGGTCGACGGTGAGGTCACCGGTGTAGGCCGGCAGCGATGCGTCGGTGGCGGACACGGAGTAGTCGCCGGTGAGCAGCGCCACCGATCCCGGTCCGACGGCCTGTGTTGCTTCGGCGTCGGCGAACGCGTGCCGGGTGAACTGGATGGTGTGCGCCGGTGCGCAGCTCACCGTGTTCGAGGCGTCCCGGAAGCAGGCCTGGACCTGCAGCGGCCCGTCGGAGGCGCCGACGGCGGTCATCGTCGCGGCGACGTCCCAGGTCAGCTTGTCGAACAGGCCGGAGCCGTTGCGGACCATCGGCCACGTCGGATGGGTCGTGCCGCCCGCGATGACGGCATCCCCGGTGGGGATGCCGGTCCAGCCGGTGGCGGCGTTCGTGCCGAGCCGGTACTGGAAGGTGACCTTCGTCTGGGTGGTGGGGGCCTGGCCCTCGAGGGTGGCGAACCGCTGGGCGCGGGCGCCGTCCGCGGGTTGCGCGAGCGCCCCGGAACCGACCCCGAAGTTGTAGCTGACGACCGACGACAGGTTGCCGGACTTGTCCTTGGTACGGACGTAGAAGGTGTGCAGGCCACCGCCGGTCGTCAGCGTCGGCGTGGTCGTCGCGGTCGTCTCGCTGGCCGGGGAGGGCTGGTCGAGGCCGTAGAGGAACGACTGGGTGTCACCGCCGGGCGAGGTCCAGGTGAACGTGCCGGAGGTCGCCGAAGCCCAGCCGCCGGACGGCCAGGCCGCCGAGCTCACCGCGCTCGGTGCGGCGGGTGCGGTGGTGTCGACGGTGAACGGGATCCACGACGACCAGTTCTGCGAGTAGTCGACCCCGTCGAAGGCCCGGGCGCGCCACTCGTAGGCGGTGCCGTTCGTCAGCAGGCCCGAGGGCACCGTCCAGTAGGCCGGCGAGTTCGACGGGGTGTTCGACACCGACCCGCCGGTGATCTTCGTGGTGCCGGCGGAGTTCCACACTTCGACATCGACGCGGACCTGCCCGCCGTCGGGGTCGAACGAGGAGCCGGACAGGGTCGGGGTGGTGGTGTTCGTCAGCACCATCGCCGGGCTGCCGCCGCACTGCGCCGAGCACGGGCTGGTGAAGCGGCCGGCGACCGTGCCCGGGTAGGAGTTGTAGGTGGTGGAGATGTGCGGGGCGAGCATCGTGTCGCCGGAGTAGAAGTACTTGAACTGGTTGGCGTCGGACTCGTTGGGGGCGCGGATGGTGAGCGCCTCCGGGGAGGCGAAGCCGTTGTGCGCCCAGGCGTCGACGAGGCCGGTGATGTCGATGTTCGTGCCGCAGGAGCCGCCGTTGTTGAAGGTAGCGTTGCCCCAGTTGGTGCCATCCGCGCTGGGCTGGGTGTTCCAGGTGGTGCCGGCGCCCATGCCGCCCGCGCCCTGCACGACCGTCGGCTCGGCGGTGCAGGTTGCCGAGCCGCCCTGCCACAGGTTCAGCACGGCGGACGTGACGTGCCGGTTCTTGATACCCGAGTCGTCGAAGCGCAGGAACGCGCGGTTCACCGCCGCACCCAGGTAGTTGCCGACCCGCAGGGTGTCGCCGGTGTCGTAGTTCGTCGTCGGGTTGGCGTTGTTGACGTCGGTGTCGAGGTTGTCGGCGAGGGTGGCCGCCGGGTCGATGGTGACCGGGTACTGGCGGGCGGCGTCGGTGAGCCAGGCCCTGTCGGGCTTCAGGGTGAGGGTCGGGGCGGCGGCGGTGCCGTCGAGGGTGGCGTCGACCTCGCGGGTGTGGTCGGGCAGCTTGGCCTTCGGGTCGACGTGGGCGTCCCACATCAGCGGGGTGGGTGAACGGGCCGTCACCTTCCCGCCGGCGGACAGCCGCAGCTCGCCGTCCTTGGTGCGCGCGGCGGTCACGCCCTTGAGGCGCATCGGCAGCCGCAGCGCGGCCTGGGCCGCCGCCGGGGTGTGGGCGATGATCCGCACGTCGTAGCCGGTCGGGGTGACCTTGACGAGCAGGTCGGTGCCGGGGGCCACGTCGGCGTAGGTGGCGGTGCTGCCGGCGAGGGTCGGGGCGGGCAGCGCGTCCGGCCAGGCGAAGGCCAGTTCGCGGGGGCCGTCGACCAGGGTCGCGACGTCGCCGCCGGCCTTGCCGCCGGCGGAGAGCACAATGCCCGCCTTGGCGACCTTCGGGGTGACCTTTCCGTCGGCGAGGACGAGGGTGGAGTCGACGTCGGCCCAGCCGTCACCACGGTGGACCCGGCGGATGCCGGAGTAGGAGTCGACGGTGATCGTGCCGTCCGGGTTCACGAACGTTGACGTCGACTCGGTACGGGCGTCGGTGACCTCGATCCGCCGCTTGTCCGCACGCGCGGCGAGCTGCGCCGAGACGAGGTCCGGCCGCTCGGGCGGCCCGGCGTCCGCCGGGGGCGGCTGCGCGGTGGCCGCCGCTTGGGCCACGTGCCGTGTGGCCGGCACGAACTCGGCGACTGTCATGGCCAGAACCGCGACCAGCAGCACCCCGAGAAAACGGGTCAACAACATGCGAGGGCGCCCGGGCGACGTCCACATCAGGCCAGCTCCGATCCACCGGAAACAAAGAGATCCGCACACGGATGTCCGCGCGGCCGCCGAGGGGAACGACAGGCCGCGCGGACCACCGAAAATGACAGGGGCGCGAACCGAGGTACAGGAATCAGGACCGGCGTTGCTTTTTTGTAGCGCCACCCAGGGCTACCTTCACACGAAGGTGGTCGCGACGGCAGCTACCTTCCGTGATGAAGGAAGGGAGCAAACAGCGGCTTTCCCGGAAGCTCTTGAACTGCCAGTGAGAACATCCGGCGGTAGCGATCAGAAATCGCTACTGTCAGTTAAAGATGTTACCTGGGTCACCCAATGGTGTGTTACCTCGCCGTAACATATGGCCACAATCCTTGGGCAACACCGAGCACCCCAGAGGATTGATCGTTATGGGCAGCAAGGAACTTTCTGTCCGAAAGGGGTGGCAATCGCAGCGTCAACATGTCAGAGTCCTGCTCCGGGTCGGAGTCACGGAAGATCTTGTTGTTGCACATCCGGTCGTTGTTGCCCACACGATCGGAAGAACAGGATCGTCACCCGTGGAAACCGCATTCCAGGGACAGGGATGCGGCGGGCCGACCCGTCGGGTTCCCTCGTGGTTTCCGGCATTACCCCTTCCCGGGACGCAGCCCCGAGGTGGAAGAGGTGGCTTTCACGTCCGCCCGGTCCGGCAGGTGTCGCGTGCGTCGACCGGACGGGACACACCGGCCCGTCATCGCAAGGGAGGCCCTCGGTATGAGCCGGCACCGGCAGGCCGCCGACCGCGCCGCACGCCACCGCTCCAGACATCCCGCGCGTGACTCGGGTCGGCACGCACGACGGCACGTGCGACGCCATGCGCGACGGCGCGACGTCAGGCGCGGGCCGGCCACCGGCCTGCTCACCACCCTCGCGGTGATCGGCCTGCTCGGCGCCGTCGGCCTTGGTCCCGGTGTCCTGGGGCGGGAATCGGCCAGCATGGCCACCGCGGCCCCGGCCTCGATCGCGCACCCGCCGGCCCGCGACTACGACAACGATGTGCCCCCGCTGATCGCGGTACGTCCGCCGACCGCCGACACACCTCCCACCGCCGCCCCCGGCCAGACCGGGCAACAGGCGCCTGGCACGCCGGGAACCGCCAGCACCACCGGCCCGGCCGCCGCGGGATCGGGCTCGTCGACCAGCACCGTTACGTCGACCAGCACCGTCACGCTCACGGCCGCCGAGCGCCGGATTCCGGCCCGGGTGCTCGACGCCTACCGTGCGGCCGAGCGGCGGGCGGCGGGCGGCGGGCGCATGGCCGGGCTGCCATCTTCGCTGGCAGCTGCTCGCCGGCATCGGCCGGGTCGAGTCCGGCCACGGCGTCGGCCGCGCGATCGCCACCGACGGCACCATCACGAGCGCCATCCTCGGCCCGGCCCTGGACGGCCAGGACGGCCGGGCCCTGGTCCGGGACACCGACTCCGGACGGCTCGACGGTGACCGCCGCTTCGACCGGGCCGTCGGGCCGATGCAGTTCATTCCCACCACCTGGGCCTGGGCCGGCCGCGACGGCTCCGGCGACGGACGCGCAGACCCGAACAACGTCGACGACGCCGCCCTCGCCGCCGCCGGCTACCTGTGCGGGCACCGCCACGATCTCGCCGAACCGGTGTCGCTGCGGTCGGCCATTCTCAGCTACAACCCGTCGGACAGCTACGTGCGCGCCGTCCTCGCCTGGAGCGCCGCCTACACCACCATCGGCGCCCTGCCCGGCCCGACCGTCGCCACCCCGGCAGCTCCCCCACCGTCCTCGCGCCGCCGCCCACACCAACGCCGACGACCACCCCGGCCGTGGCCACATCCGTGGCGGGTCCGGCGACCGCGGGTGCGACCTCGGCGGCTGACGCGGCGGCAGCCCACTCATCCGGCAGGTCGCCGACGCCTGATCCGCCCTCCGATCCGGCCGCGGACCCGCCGCCGAGACCCACGCCGTCACCTGTCCCCTCGACTGTCGGACGGCGCACGGTCGCCCCTTTCACAGCGCCGACCAGCAATCCGCAGGCCGCCACGTCCCGAGCAGGTCCGTCGGACGAGACCAGTCCCGCGGTCTCGTCCGACGATGCGCTGCTCGTCATTGCCCTCACCCCCCAGAGCGGCTCGGGATCTCCCCGCGCGCCGACCTCCCCCCCCCTGATACCGAGCCGCCCATCGTCTGCGCGGCATTGAACGGAGACGAGACATCATGGGACGCCCCACCCGCTACACCCCCGCCTTCCGCGCGCAGGCCGTGGCGCAGGTCAGACAGACCCGCCCGCGACACACCTCCGAGTGGGCGGCGATCCAGGCCGTTGCCGCCACCTTCGCCATCAGCACGGAGACCCTGCGAACCTGGGTTCGCGGCGCCGAGTCCACCGCCGAACGCACCCGCGCCGACCTTCGCCGCCACCAGGCCGAGATCCGCCGCCTCGCCCGCGAGAACACCGAGCTGCGACGCGCCCTCGACCTACTGCGCGCCACCGCCACCTCACCTACCGGCAACCGGGCCGCTCAGGGCGACCGCGGCACCCGGATATCCACGGTCCGCGACCATGCTGTCCGTCTGCTGTGAGAGCATCCTTACCCACGCACGTCGACACGCCGACACGCCGACGCCAGACCACAAGGCCTGCGGACCACAGCGCCACCAAACCGCAGGATCACTGGACCACAGAGCCATCAGGCCACCGAGCCACGGGGCCGTGGGCATCAGCCCGGAGAGGCGACCATGACCACCAGGCAGCTCGTCAGCAGGCAGCTCGTCAAAGACTATCTGCGTCGCGCGGTCGAGCGCACCGGGTTCGAGGTGACGCGCAGGCCGGGCTGGGAGGTGCCGGCGGGAATGGACGCGCTGGCGACGATCCGCGAGTCGGCGCCGTACACCCTCACCGACCAAGCGAAGGTCTTCGGGCTCATCCAGGGCGTCCGCTACGTCGTTCGCCACCGGATACCCGGGGACATCGTCGAGTGCGGGGTGTGGGCCGGCGGGTCGACGATGGCGGCGGCGCGCACGCTGCTGGAGCTCGGCGACACCTCGCGTCATCTCTACCTGTTCGACACCTTCGAGGGAATGTCGGCGCCGACCGACCTCGACGTCGCGCCCGACGGGCAGACCGCCGCCGGTCTGCTCTCGCGTTCCGACCGGGGCAAGGCCGACTCCGCCTGGTGCGTCGTGTCGATCGACGAGGTGCGGGCGAACGTCGCCCGGATCGGTTATCCCGCCGACCAGGTGCACTTCATCCAGGGAAAGGTGGAGGACACCGTTCCCGAACACGCCCCCGAACAGATCGCGCTGCTGCGCCTGGACACCGACTGGTACGAGTCGACCCGGCACGAGATGGAGCACCTCTACCCGCGCACCACTGCGAGCGGCGTGCTCATCATCGACGACTATGGCTGGTGGAAGGGTGCCCAGCAGGCCGTCGACGAATACGTGGCGGCGCACGAACTCCCGCTGCTGCTCAACCGTCTCGGCCCGGAAGGCGGCGCCATTGGCATCGTCCCCGCCCGGTAGCGTCCTCGCCCGGTAGCGTCTCTGGCTGGCGCCGGAACATCTCGATGTGCTGAACGGCGTCCCTCCCGCGACACCTACGAGGCCTGGCTGGCCTGGCTGGCCAGGTGGGCGAGGTAGTGGGCGAACATGCGGATGCCGCCGGCGGCCTGGGTCCAGTCGTAGTGCTCGTTGGGGGCGTGGTAGCCATGGCTGGGCAGGCTCAGGCCCATCAGGATGACGGGGGCCTTGAGGTACTGGTCCATGGTGAGGACGGCGCCGATCGAGCCGCCTTCGCGGACGAAGGCGGGGCGGCGGCCGAAGGCGTATTCGACGGCGTCCGCGGCGGCGTCGGCGTAGGGGCCGGTGCGGGGGCCGAGGTACGGGGGCATCGCGGCCTCGAGTTTCACGACGGCGTCGGGGTGGCGGGCGGTGATGAAGTCGCGGATCAGTGTGAAGACGGCCTGCGGGTCCTGATGGGGGACGATCCGGGTGCTGAGCTTCGCGGTGGCGAACGGCGGCACGATGGTCTTCACACCGGGGCCGGTGTAACCGCCGGTCAGGCCGTGCACCTCGAAGGTCGGTTCGGCCATGATGCGGCGCACGACCTCGCGGACGTCGGTGGTCCGTAGCGAGGTCAGGCCGTGGGCGGCCATGAAGGTCTCGACGTCGAAACCGGAGGCGACGAAACCGGCGAGTTCGTCGTCGGCGACGGGAGCGACGGCGTCGGCGAAACCGGGGATGAGGACCCGTCCGGTGGTGGCGTCGACGCATTCGGCGATGAGCCCGGCGAGTTCGGTGAGCGGGTTGCGGGCCGGGCCGCCGGTGAGCCCGGAATGGGTGTCGTTGTGGCCGGTGGTGAGGGTGACCTCGAAGGTGACCAGGCCGCGCAGGCCGTAGTCGATGGCCGGGCGGTCCGCGGCGATCCAGATCGAATCGGAGACCAGCACGACGTCGGTGGAAAGCCGCGGTAGTTCGGCGCGGACGAACTCCTCGAAGTTCGGACTGCCGATCTCCTCCTCGAGTTCCCAGACGAACCGGATGTTGACCGGCCATTCGTGTCCGACGGCGAACTGGGCGGCCTGCAGAGCGGTCAGCGCCGGACCCTTGTCGTCCGTGCTGCCCCGACCGGAGTAGCGGTCACCGGCGATGGTCAGGCGGAACGGTTCGGTGCGCCACTGCGCCCGGTCTGCGGGCTGGACGTCGAGATGGTTGTAGATCGTCACGGTCGGGAGGTCCGCGCCGGCGTGGTGTTCGCCGACGACGACCGGGTTGCCGGGGGTCGCCACGATCCGCGCGGACAGGCCCGCGTCGCGCAGCAGGGTCGCCGCGTGCTCGGCCGTACGCGCGATGTCGGCGGCACGCGCCGGATCGGCGCTGACCCCGGGGATACCGACCAGTTCGGCGAGGCGGCGCTCGAACTCCGGCCGGCTCTCGGAGACATATCCCCCAAGCCCTCGCAGCAGCGCGTCGCCACTGGCGATGGTGCCGGCGCCGGTGGCGGGGGCACTGGTGGCGGAGGCGCTGGACGGGGCATGGGGCGCGCGGCTGTCAGCCATCCGCCGATCGTACGGACCGTCGCCACCCGGGCCGTCACCGAGGTTCACCGCGTCGCTCACGGTCCGCCTCACACGGTCCTCACACCGCCGCGGTGGTGTTCTCGGGGTGCCCGCGCGACCACCTCGGAAAGGTATGTGCATGCGGTCGTCCGTCTCTCGTCTACTGCCTGGTGATGAGCCCGTCGCCGCGAAGGTTCCCGAGATCACCGGCCTGTTCTGGACCATCAAGATCCTTTCCACCGGGATGGGTGAGGCCACGGCCGACTTCCTCGCGTCGGTGAACCTCGTCCTCGCCGCGGCGGTCGGACTGTGCGGGTTCGCGACCGCCCTGTGGTTGCAGTTGCGGAGCCGGCGCTACCAGGCCTCGGTCTACTGGTTCGCGGTGGTGATGCTCGCCGTGTTCGGGACGATGGCCGCCGACGGGCCGCCGATCGGGCATGTCGGCTCGACGGTGTTCTACGCCCTCGTGCTCGCCGCCGTGCTGTGGCGCTGGCACCGCACCGAGGGCACGCTGTCGATCCACTCGATTGTCACCCGTCGTCGCGAGCACTACTACTGGACGACGGTGCTCGCCACGTTCGCGCTCGGCACCGCGCTGGGCGATCTGACCGCCGACACGCTGCACCTGGGGTACCTGGCGTCCGGACTGATGTTCACCGCGATCATCGCGGTGCCGGCGTTCGCCCGGCGCTGGTGCGGGCTCGGCGAGGTCGCCGCGTTCTGGGCCGCCTACGTGGTGACCCGTCCGCTGGGTGCCTCGTTCGCCGACTGGCTCGGCAAACCGGTGCACCGCCATGGCCTCGGGCTTGGGGACGGGGTGGTCAGCGCCCTCGCGACGGTGGTCATCGTCGGGCTCGTCGCCTACGCGGCCCACACCCGCTCCGACGTCCAGGCCCCGCGGCTCGACCCGCCAGCTGGAACGCCTGGGGCGACTGAGGCGGCTGGGACAGCAGGGGTGGCGGGGCTGTGACCGGGGGGTTCGCGCTCAATGTGCTGGACGCCTCGTCGGTGGCGTCCTCGGTCGGGCTGCTGGGGCTGATGGCGATCATCTTCGCCGAGACGGCCCTGTTCGTCGGGTTCTTCCTGCCGGGTGACTCGCTGTTGTTCCTCGCGGCGGCGTCCGGGCCGCGGCTGAACCTCGCGACGGTGCTGCCGGGGGTCGCGGTCGCGGCGATCGCGGGTGCGCAGACCGGTTACCTGCTGGGACGGCGTTTCGGGACGCGGCTGTTCGACCGTCCGAACTCGCGGTTGTTCCACCGGGAACACGTCGAACGGGCGCACGAGGTGCTGCGCCGGTACGGGTTCGGACGCGCGGTGGTGCTGGCCCGGTTCGTCCCGGTGGTGCGGACGTTCATGAACCCGCTGGCCGGCGTCGTGCGGGTACCGGTGAAGGCTTTCACCGTCAGTAACATCCTGGGCGGGCTGCTGTGGGCGGACGGGCTGACGCTGCTCGGCTACGCGCTCGGACGGGTGGTGCCGATCGACCGCTACCTCCTCCCGATCACCCTGGTCATCGTCGCCGTGTCGGCGATCCCCGTCCTGCGCGAGTACCGATCCGGACGGCGCGCGGCGGGCCCGCGCGGCTGAGGGCGCCCCCGCGAGGTGACCCGCGGCTCGGACGCGTACGCACGGTGTTCTACTGTGCGGATCGCAGCAGACCATCCCGGGGCAGACGGGTCGGGTCGCCGGCGTGGCGGCACCGCCCGCCCGGTCCACCGAACGCGCGGCCAGCCGCCGCGCCTGGATCCCTGAAGGTATCGATCACGTGAGCTCCATCAGCGTCGGCCAGGCCGTGCTCCTCGGCATCGTCGAGGGCCTGACCGAATTCCTCCCGGTCTCCTCGACCGGCCACCTGAAGATCACCGAAGGTCTGCTGGGCATCAAGGTGGACGACAAGGCGGTCGTCGGATTCACCGCCGTGATCCAGGTCGGTGCGATCGCGGCTGTCCTGGTCTACTTCTTCAAGGACATCCGCCGCCTGGTCACCGCCTGGTTTCGCGGTCTGCGCGATCCCGCGGCCCGGCAGAACCACGACTACGCCTTCACCTGGTGGGTCATCTACGCGACGATCCCCGTCGTTCTCGTCGGCGTCGCCGCGAAACCGCTCATCGACGGCCCACTCGCCTCGTTGTGGGTGGTCGCCGCGTCACTGGTGGCCGGCAGCGGACTCATGTGGTTCGCCGACCGTTATGGCCGGCACAAGCGCGGTGAGGACGACATCAGCCTGCCCGACACCCTGATCGTGGGTTCGGCGCAGATCCTCGCCCTGCTCTTCCCCGGTTTCTCCCGCTCCGGCGCCACCATTTCCACCAGCCTCATCCGCGACCTCGACCGTGTCGCCGCGACCCGGCTGTCGTTCTTCCTGTCCATTCCCACCCTGACCGGCGCCGGTCTCTACGAACTCAAGGACGCCGTCGGTGGCGGTGTCTCCGCCGTCCCGCTGGCCGTCGGCACCCTCGTCTCGTTCGTCGTCGCCTACGCCTCGATCGCGTGGCTGCTCAAGTACGTCGCCGCGCACAACTTCGACGCCTTCGTCGCCTACCGTCTCGTCATCGCCGCCCTGCTGGTCGGCCTGCTCACCACCGGCGCCCTCACCGCCTGACCCACCCCGGCACCCCCGCACCCCAAGCAGCACCGCAGCACCGCACTCCCAGCGGCACAGCAGCACCAGATCCGGCCGAGGCCCGTGCGAGGACACGGGCACCAGGTCCCACACGGGCCTCGGCCAGACGATCCACGACGTCGAGGACGTCGCGTGGCCGGTCGGCCGCCCCGCCACCGGCGGGCACCCGATCCGCCACCGCCCTGGTTCGGCGAGTTTCCGACTATCGCGACACCGGCCGACACAAAACCAGAAAAGCAATACGGGCCCGGACGATCTGATGTTCCGGCCTCAACCTTCGGACAATGGCACCTAAGGGCTCGGGCATCCGAGGTGACGACCCGGCCGCCGTCCGCCGTGGCGACTGCCGGCGACCGCTCACGACCGGTGGCGGGCACCGTTGGGCGACCGGATTGCCGACCGGTGCGCCACCCGTTAAGAAAATCCGTAGCGGAAATCCCGACGCCGGCACCGGCGCTTCCCCGGACGGGCCGTCGGCGCAGTTTTTACGGCCCGTCGAAGGTGGGTCTCCTGGCACCCTGGTTGTAGTGTCAACCTGGCGTGATTATCGCCACGGCACATTCGCCGGACGGCCGTGGAAAATCGGTCGTGACGGCCGGTCAGATCAGCTTCCGGCCGCTCGACGCCGATTCACGTCGGCGTAACCACCGACATGGAAAACAGGGGGGTACTTCGCCGGACGGACCGGCGACACCGCCCTACGGCACGCGGCGGCCGTCCTCGCGGACCGCCTACCCCGACCCGACGCGACGTCCTGACCGGCAGCTGTCGCCTCGCGTGGTCGGACGGGCGTGGTCCGGAGGGGGCGGGTGCCGCGGCGTCCGTCCTGGCGTTTCTCTGATTTTCGTTGCCCAGTCCGAAGGTGGGTCATGACCATCGTCCACGACAGTGTGCCGACCGATCTTGTCGGGTCGGTGGGCCTTCGCGGCCCGCGCCGTGACCCGGCGCCGTTGCTGCCTGACGCCGAACCGTTGCGGGTGCTCGGCACCAGGGCCGCGGTGACCGGCGACCCGGACCTGGCCCTTGACCTGTATAGCCGGCTCGTCCTCGGCCGTCGCTTCAACCGGCAGGCCACCACGCTGACCCGCCAGGGTCGCCTCGCGGTGTACCCGGCGTCCACCGGGCAGGAGGCCTGCCAGGTGACGGCGGCGATGGTGCTCGCCGACCAGGACTGGCTGTTTCCCAGCTACCGGGACACCCTCGCCGTGGTGGCGCGCGGGGTGGCTCCGATCGACGCGCTGACCCTGATGCGCGGGCATTCGCACTGCGGCTACGACCCGTACGAGCATCGGATCGCGCCGCTGGCGACGCCGCTTGCCACCCAGGCCGTGCACGCCGTCGGGCTCGCCCACGCCGCCCGGTTGCGGGCGGCGGCCGACCCGCGGGCGTCCGCCGCCAACGTGGTGGCGTTGGCGCTGGTCGGTGACGGGGGGACCTCCGAAGGCGACTTCCACGAGGCGCTGAACTTCGCGGCGGTGCTGCGCGCGCCGGTGGTGTTCCTCGTGCAGAACAACGGCTATGCCATCTCGGTGCCGCTGGCCAAGCAGACGGCGGCACCGACGCTGGCGCACAAGGCCGTCGGGTACGGGATGCCCGGACGCCTCGTCGACGGCAACGACGCCCTCGCCATGCACCAGGTGCTCACCGAGTCCGTCGCGCACGCCCGGGCCGGACGCGGACCGGTGCTGGTCGAGGCCATCACCTACCGGCTGGAGGCGCACACCAACGCCGACGACGCCACCCGCTACCGCAGCGCCGCCGAGGTCGACGACTGGCGGACCCGCGACCCGCTGACCCGCCTCGAAGCACACCTGCGGGCCCACGGCCAGCTCACCGACGCCACCGCCGAGCGGCTCGCGGCGCAGGCCGAGGAGCTCGCCGCCGAGATCCGCGCCCAGTTCGAGGCGGCCCCCGAGCCCGACCCGCGGTCGCTGTTCGCGCACGTCTACGCGACGCCGACCAGCCAGCTGCGTGAGCAGGCCGCCGACCTGGACGCCCGGCTGGCCCTCGACGCCGAGTTCGCCGCCGACAACTCCCACAACTTCGACCACACCGACCATGCCGACCACGCCGCTGAGGGCGCTGGCGGCCAGCTGGACCGTGACCACGACGGTAGGGGGGACCTCCGATGAGCGGCGCCGCGGCAGTGACCTCGGAGCCGGCCGGGACGCCGGCGGGGAGGCCGGTCGGGTTGCCCGCGGGCGAGCCGGCGGCGACGTCCATGACGATGGTCAAGGCGCTCAACCTGGCGCTGCGCGACAGCCTGCGGGACGACCCGACGGTGCACATCCTCGGCGAGGACGTCGGGGCGCTCGGCGGTGTCTTCCGGGTCACCGACGGCCTAGCCGCCGAGTTCGGCCCGGACCGCTGCCTGGACACGCCGCTGGCCGAGGCCGGCATCCTGGGCACCGCCATCGGCATGGCCATGTACGGGCTGCGCCCGGTGGTGGAGATGCAGTTCGACGCGTTCGCCTACCCGGCGTTCGAGCAGCTCTTCTCGCATGTGGCCAAGATGCGCAACCGCACCGGTGGACGGATGGCCCTGCCGATCACCATCCGGGTGCCCTACGGCGGTGGGGTCGGCGGGGTCGAGCACCACAGTGACTCCAGCGAGGCGTACTACGCGCACACACCGGGTCTGCACGTCGTCACCCCGGCGACGGTCGCCGACAGCTACGGCCTGCTGCGCGCCGCGATCGCCTCGGACGACCCGGTCGTCCTCTGCGAACCCAAGCGCCTGTACTGGACGACCGGCCCCCTCGAGGAGACCGCGCCGATCGGACGGGCGGTGGTGCGCCGAACCGGGACGTCCGCCACGTTGCTGACCTACGGACCGAGCCTGCCGATCTGCCTGGAGGCGGCGCGGGCCGCCGAGGAGGAGGGCTTCGACCTCGCCGTGGTCGACCTGCGGTCGCTGGTGCCCTTCGACGACGAGACGGTCAGCGCCGCGGTGCGGGCCACCGGACGCGCCATCGTCGTGCACGAGGCCAGCGGCTTCGGCGGGATCGGCGCGGAGATCGCCGCCCGGGTCACCGAGCGTTGCTTCCACCAGCTCGCCGCCCCCGTCCTGCGCGTCACCGGTTACGACATCCCGTATCCCCCGCCGATGCTCGAGAAGCACCATCTGCCCAGCGTCGACCGCATCCTGGATGCCGTCGCCCGACTTCAATGGGAGCAGTAGCCCGTGCCCGCGGTTCGCGAGTTCCCCCTGCCCGACCTCGGTGAGGGCCTGGTGTCCGCCGAGGTGGTCCGCTGGTTCGTCCAGGTCGGGGACGTCATCACCATCGACCAGCCCGTCGCCGAGGTCGAGACCGCCAAGGCCGTCGTCGAGGTCCCCTGCCCGTACGCCGGCGTCGTCACCTCCCTCGCGGGCCCCGCCGGCACCGGCGTCCTCGTCGGCGCCCCCCTGATCACCATCGCCACCCCCGCCCCGGACGGCACCACTGGCCCGACCAGCACCACTGGCCCGACCGGCACCAGTAGCCCGGACGGCACCGCTGGCCCGGACGGACCAGGGCGTGCGCGTGGCCTGAAGCTCCACCCGTCCGCCGAGGGCCCGGACGGGCCAGGCAACATCCTGGTCGGGTACGGCGTGAGCACCGAGCCCGACCGGCGCCGCCCGCGGCGTCGACGTCCCGTCAGCGCCGACAGCGGTGTCGGTCGCAGCACGGTCATCCCGATCCCCCGGCCCGAGGTCACCCTCCGCCCCGGCCACCACGGCACGCTCCCCGGCACCCACCCCGCCAGCGCCCAGAGCACCGGCGCCCAGACCACGGACAGCCAGACCGCCGACACTCGGTTCGCCGGGGCGGGACGGTCCGCCGTGGCGGTGGACGCCGGCGGCTCCCGGACCGGGCGTGCCGGGTCGCTCTCGGTCGTCTCGCCGTTGGTGCGCCGGCTGGCCCGCGACCACGACGTCGACCTGCGGACACTGCACGGTAGCGGACCCAGCGGCCTGATCATGCGCCGCGACGTCGAGGGCGCCATCGCCGCCCCGCGGCCCCGGCCCGATCGGGCCGGACGGCGTGGAGACGTTCGACGTGCTGCGGCGGCGGGCGGCGCAGGTGTACCGGCGCAGTCGCCGCGAGGTGCCCGACACGACCTGCTGGGTGGACGCGGACGCCACCGCCCTGCTCGCGGCGAAGGACACGCTCAACGCGGGCGGCGCCGAGCCGCGCATCGGACTGCTGGCGATCCTCGCCCGGGTGTGCGTCGCGGCCCTGCTGCGGGCACCGGAGCTGAACTCGTCCGTTGTCACCGACGACGACGGTGAGGCGACGGGCATCCGCCACCACGACGGCGTCCACCTCGGCTTCGCCGCCCAGACCCCACGTGGCCTCACGGTCCCGGTCGTCCGCGACGCCCACCGGCGCACCACCGCCGAACTCGCCACCGAGATCACCCGCCTGACGGGGGCGGCCCGCGCCGGTCGGCTCACCCCGGCCGAGCTCACCGGTGGGACGTTCACGCTGAACAACTACGGCGTGTTCGGTGTCGACGGGGCCACGCCGATCATCGCCCCTCCGCAGACGTCGATGCTCGGTGTCGGACGAATCCTCGAGCGACCCTGGGTGGTGCGGGGAGCACTCGCCGTCCGCAGAGTCGTGCAGCTGTCGTTCACCTTCGATCACCGGGTGTGTGACGGTGCGACGGCCGGGGCGTTCCTGCGCTTCGTCGCCGATGCCACCGAGGACCCGACTGCGCTCCTGCGTCACCTGTGACCCGCGGTTCCCGATGACCAGCTCCGAGCAGTCCGTCGATCACCTGCCGTCCGTGCCCTACCTCCTGTCCGTGACGCCCGCGGGCGCCGCCCGTTCCACCAGGAGGTCTGCCGTGCCCGTGCGGGCCCGTTATACCTATCTCGGCCCCGAGGGGACCTTCAGCGAGATCGCCCTACGGACGCTGCCCGAGGTGGCGAACGCCGACCTCATCCCGTCCACGTCGGTCACCGCCGCCCTGGACGCGGTGCGCTGCGGGGAGGCCAGCGGCGCCCTGGTCCCCATCGAGAACTCCGTCGAAGGCGCCGTCACCACCACCCTGGACGAACTCGCCACCGGCCAGCCGCTGCTGATCGACCGGGAGGTGGTGCTGCCGATCAGCTTCGCGCTGCTGGTCCGCCCGGGCACCCGACTGGACGAGATCAAGACCGTCACCGGCCATCCTGTCGCGCAGGCCCAGGTCCGCCGCTGGCTGGCCACCTACCTGCCGTACGCCGAGTGGGAGTCCGCCGCCTCCAACGCCGAAGGTGCCCGTCTGGTCCGCGACGGCCGCTTCGACTGCGCCTTCGCCGGCGCGTTCGCCGCCCGCCGCTACGGCCTCGAGGCGCTGCTCACCGACATCAACGACGTCGCCGGCGCCACCACCCGCTTCGTCCTGGTCGCCCGGCCCGGACCCCTCGGCCTGCCCACCCGCGCGGACAAGACCTCCGCCGTGGCCTGGCTCGCCCACAACCATCCCGGTGCGCTGCTCGAACTGCTGCAGGAATGGTCCGTGCGGGGGGTGAACCTGCTGCGGATCGAGTCCCGTCCCACCGGTGAGGGCCTCGGCCAGTACTGCTTCTCCTTCGACGCCGAAGGCCACGCCAGCGACCGTCGGGTCGCCGAGGCGCTCATGGGCCTGCACCGGCTGTGCCCGAAGGTCCGTTTCCTCGGCTCCTACCCGCGCGCCGGCGAGTCCCGCCCCCGGCCCCGGCCACGCCCACGCCCACGCCCCTGGCCGCACGGTCGCGCGATGGGTGCGACGACGGTCCCGGCCCTGGGTCCGGCCGGTGCGCCGGCGAGGGGGGCGGTGCCGGGTCCGCGAGACCCCGACCATGACGACGATCCGGCCTACACGCGCGCCGCGGCCTGGCTGGCCCGTTGCCTCGACGGCCCCGAGGCCGCCAATCCCCGCGAAGCCGCCTGACCCTCTGGTGGGATGCCCATGCGGGCCATCCACCCGCGTCCGCCCATCCGAGCCATCCAGGTGACGCGCACATCCTCGCTCGCCCGGTCAGGGGCACCTTCGTCCGCCCAAACGGGGAGGACCTCCGTCCACCCCCGCACGCGCTGAGCACCGATCCGCGCGGCCGGCTCCCCCGTCCCCGCGCCACCCGCTCCACCCCGCGCCGCTCGTGCCGCACCGCGGCCGATCCAGGTCGCTCCCAGCGCGATCTTCGGCCACGCCCGTCGTCCACGTGCTGTCCTCGCGAAACCACCAGGCGTGCCCCTGGCGGCGTCATCGCTGCCAGGGGCGGCGCCCAGCTCAGCCTGGCGCTCCCCCGCGCCCAGCGACCACCCCTCGGTCCCTGGCCGCGCCAGCCCCCGGAGCCACGAGAGGTCGGCTGGACCGACCGGCCCCACGCGGCCAACGGTCACCGTGAGCGTCCACTCGTCCGCCGATGGGCACCGCAGCCCGTCCGGTGCACGCCCTCGGGACAGCCCCCCCACGGTCGCATCCTGGCGGAGCTGGGCGAAGGGTCGGCGACCTGCCTCCCGTGCCAGCGAACGCCCCTACACCTCCAGGCGATAACTCTGGGTTGTCGGAGGGACGCGTTCGACTCCGCCATCCGGCGATGTCGAGGTCGCAGAGGCCCGCGTCGACGCGACGAACGCTCCGGGACGGACACCGCCGAAGCGACCGAAGGCCGGGTGGGGTCCGGCCCGGGAGACGCCGGTGAGGCGAGGGGCGGACGGGGGGGTAGGGCGGGCGTGGATGACAGGGTGACAGAACGGGCCGATCAGGGCATCGCCGTAGTCTGCTTGTGAGCCGTGCACGGATGGGATGACCGTTTGGCCGCTGATGAGCTGACGAGCCGAGGTAGTGAAGTGAGGATGCCGTGAAGGTGGTGGCGGTCGCCAGTTACAAGGGTGGGGTGGGCAAGACGACGCTCACGGCCAACATCGGGACGGCGATCGCGCGGCTCGGCAAGCGGGTGCTGATGGTGGATCTGGACCCGCAGGCGAACCTGACCTTCTCCTTCTACCGGCCGCAGGTCTGGCGCACGGAACTGGCCGATCAGCGACGCACGGTCAAGGCATGGTTCGAGACATGGCGGCCGGACACCACGGCGCCGTCGTTGCAGGGGTACATCACGACGCCGCCCGAGGCGGCCGAGGCGATCAGCGCGGGCGGCGGGCAGCTGGACCTGATCGCGTCCCATCTGGCGCTCGGCGACGTCGAGATGGATCTGACCGCACGTCTTGGCGGGGCGCAGGCGCACCGCTCGACCCGGCACTACTTCGACGTCTACCAGCGGCTGTCCCACGGGCTCGAGTCGCTGGACGCCGCCGCCTACGATCTGGTGGTGATCGACTGCCCGCCGCACTTCGGCGTCGTCACGAGGGCGGCGATCGCGGCGTGCGACCATGTGCTGATTCCGGCGCGTCCCGACCTGCTCTCCACCCTCGGGATCGAGCACATGCTGGGCAAGCTCAGCCGGTTCGTCTGGGAGTTCAACCGGGTCGCCGAGCTGCAGTCGGGGCTGCGTCCGGCGGTCAAGAAGCTCGACCCGCGGGTGCTCGGTGTCGTGCTCATCATGGTGCAGTACTACCGGGGACGGCCCACGAGCTTCCTGCGCCGGCACATCGACCAGATCGACGAGCTCGGCGTGCCGGTGTTCACCGCGATGCTGCGGGCGAGCAACCGGGCGTTCGCCGGCAGCGCCGACGCGCAGCTGCCCGCGGTGCTGTCGATGGAGACACCGTACGAGGTCGCCCGGGAGCTCGTCGACCTGGTGGAGGAGTTCCTGCGCCGGCTCGGTGCCTCCGGTCTCGGCTCCGAGGGCCTGCGCGGCTGGCGCGGCGACATCTGACCCCGAACAACCGGGCCTCGAACGGCCGGACCCCGAACGGCTGGCCCCGGGCTGCTTCCCGAGTGCGGGTCGGGTGGACGCGCGGCCGGTGACAGGTGCTGTCCTTGCGTCACGTAGTTGGATTCTCTACGTTGAGGAAGGACGTTCGAACGGTCATCCCGTTCGGGCGCATCGACCGCCGACATCGACCGCCGACCGAGGAGTATCCACGCGTTCCGTGCAGGAATCGTCGAGCGCAGGTCGGCGGGTCGAACCGGAATTCCCGGATCGTGCACCGTGTTAGATGTTACGGGTACGAGACGGGTGATGCCACAGAACCCCGGCGACCGACGGCATCCGCCGGTTCGGGCGCCCGAACCCGGCCGGCCGCCCACGCGCGTCCGCGAAAGCGAGCGGTGCCGGGAGAACGGGAGGAACCGTGTCCCAGGCGACCACACCCCAGTCCACCCCTGACTCGAACACCTCTGACTCGAACACCGCCGGCCCGAGCACCGCGAGCCCTGCGGCCATGGCCCCGTCCCCGCGCGCGGGCAAGCCGTTGATCGTGGCGGTCGTCGGGTCGGGGCCGTCGGGGTTCTACGCGGCGAGCTCGCTGTTGGAGCAGACGGCGGTGCCGGTGCGGGTGGACATGTTCGAGCGGTTGGCGACGCCGTGGGGGCTGGTGCGTTCGGGGGTCGCGCCGGACCATCCGAAGATCAAGACGGTGTCGGGTGTGTACGAGCAGATCGCCGCGCACGAGAACTTCCGGTTCTTCGGCAACGTGCACATCGGACGGGACGTCACCCGCGAGGAGCTCACCGCCCGTTACGACGCGGTGCTCTACGCGGTCGGCACGCAGACCGACCGGCGTCTGGGCATACCCGGTGAGGACCTGCCGGGCAGCGTGTCGGCGGTCGACTTCGTCGGCTGGTACAACGGCCATCCCGAGTACGCCGATTTCAGCTTCGACCTGAGCGGCGAGCGCGCGGTGGTGATCGGCGCGGGCAACGTGGCGCTCGACGTGGCCCGGCTGCTGTGCTCACCGGCGCAGCGGCTCGGGCGCACCGACATCGCCGACCACGCGCTGACGGCGCTGCGGGACAGCAGCATCACCGAGGTCATGGTGGTCGGTCGCCGGGGCGCCGCGCAGGCCGCGTTCACCACACCCGAGCTGCGGGAGCTGCCGGAGTTCACCGAGTCCGGGGTGGACGTCGACCCGGCCGAGGTGGGGCCGCAGCCCGGTGAGGAGGCGCTCTCGCGTGCCGCGAAGCGCAACCTCGCCGTCCTGCGTGGGTACGCGGACACGCCGGCGGCCCCCGGGCGGCGGCGTGTGGCGCTGCGTTTCCAGCGCACCCCGCTGGAGATCCGGGGGGACGGCCGGGTGGAGGAGGTCGTGTTCGCCCGCAACGCGCTGACGGTGGGTGAGGACGGCTGGGTCGGCGCCGTCGACACCGGCGAGCGGGAGACGGTGCCGGCGAACCTGGTGCTGCGGGCCGTGGGCTACCGGGGGGTCGCCTTCGGCGGGCTGCCCTTCGACGAGCGGCGCGGGGTGATCGCGAACGAGCGGGGCCGGGTCACCGGGGCCGAACGCGAGTACGTCGCCGGCTGGATCAAGCGCGGGCCGACCGGCATCATCGGCACGAACCGCAAGTGCGCCGCCGAGACGGTGGCCCGGCTGTTCGCCGATCTCGCCGAGGGCTCGCTGCGCCGCCACGATCGTGGGGTGGCCTTCGACCACGACGTCGAGATCGTCAGCTGGCTGCTCGAACGGCAGCCGCACCTGGTCACCGAGGATGGCTGGCAGCTCATCGACGCCGCCGAGCGGGCCGCGGGCGCCGCCAGCGGCCGGCCGCGGGTCAAGCTGGTCCTCACCGACGAACTGCTCGCCATCGCCCTGGAACGCCAGTCCGTCACCCCCAGGTGACCCGTGATCCCCACGGTAGCGCGGGACGTGGAGAGGCCCGGTCTGGCACCGACGGGGGGCCGGACGCGGGGCGTCGGTCACCTTGCGCCGAACCGACGTGCACGCTCCCGCGCTCGCGGTCGTCACGACGGTTTAATCAGCGCGAATTACGGAACAATGCCTCATCGAATTCCGCGAAGGCGGTTAGAGCATGACCGACTTCAATTGTCTTCCATACCT
>NZ_CADCWS010000053.1 GCF_902806475.1 Candidatus Frankia nodulisporulans | reverse complement strand
GGCCGAGGCCCCGGCGGAACTGGCCGATCAGGTCGACGGCCGCGTGGGCGGCGTCGGTGGTTCCCGGTGGAAGCTCGGTGATCACCACGGCGAGGCTGCTGTTCTGGTCGGCGGTGAAGGTCGCCAGGGCGCGCCAGGCGTCGAGGTTGCCGGCGTCCGCCCGGGCGAGCAGCACCTGGGCGGCTGCCCGCGCCTGTGCGCACCAGGCCCACAGCAGCTTGTTGATCGTGCCCGCGTCCGCGTGGTGACCGCCCATCCCAGGGGTGGACGGATTCGACGGTGCCCCGGACGTCGACGGTGCCCCGGACGTCGACGGTGCCCCGGACGTCGACGCGGATACGGGTGGCCGAGTCGACGTGGTCGCGGGTGCCGATCCCAGCGGTCCGACCTCACCGGTGGGCGCACCGGGACCAGCCGTGGGCGTGGGAACGGGAGCGGCCGGCCCGAGGGGGCCCGCGGGCGGTGTGGGGCCGACCGCGGAGGTCGAGGTGGACGGTCCGGTCGGCGCCGTGGCCGGTGCGGCCGGTAGGGGTAGCGGCAGGGAGCCCGGGCGGCCGGTCGTGGGGCGCCGCGTCGGCGATCCGATGGACGGACGACCGCCGAGGGCGGCGGGAGCGCCGATGGTGAGCAGGCGCAGCTCGGACATGCGCACCCCCGCGACGTCCAGACGGGTCTTGGCGCGGGCGACGGGATCGCGTTCCAGCGACACCTGGAGGTCCTCGACCTGCCGTTTGACCCGGTACAGCGGCTCACCAGGCAGGGCGTCGCGGGCGCTGAGGGCGAGCCCGATCACGGCGATCGCGACGCTCAGACCAGCAGCGATCATCGCCTGGGCGAGGCGGGGCACGCCGACCGTCGACGGACCGGCCCATGCTCGTCGGACCGCCGCCCGCACCCTGTTCCCATGGGGACGCCTCGCCCGGCCAGGCGACTCGGCAGCGGTGGCGGTGGTGGCGTCGGCGGCGGTGGCGTCGGCGAGGTCGGCGAGGATTCGCGCCCGGATGGCGTCGCGCCGGACCGGGTCGAGCCGCGGGCGGGGCAGGGAGCGGGCGGCGTCGGCGAGGGCGAGCAGCCGGGCCTCCTGCGGCCCGGTGGGGGAGGCATGGCCCTCCAGCAGGGCGGCGAACCGGTCGGCCTGGTCGGCCCGTGCCCGGCGGGACAGCAGGCGGCGGATTGGGCGCGCCGCCTGGCTGGCCGACGGGGCCGTGGTGCCGGATACCCGGTCGCGTCTGCGCGCTGCCCTCACGTGCGCTCCCCAGGGGCCGGTCGCGGCGACGTGGAACCGGTCTGGTCGCCCCCGTGCCGGCCAGCCCGTATGTCGGTGCGGTGGCAGGTCGTCGCCGGATTAGCTCTGGCGGCTAGTTACCCCACGACCACACAGTGTTGACCCTTACTGTACTACCTTTCTCGATCTTGGAGCCAGGTTGAGGCGACTGGGCGACCACACGGTCGTTGGGTTGACCGAGGACGGCCGACCGGGTGATCTTCAGGCCGGTGCGGCGCAGGGTGCTCTCCGCCTCACGGTAGGTACTGCCGATCACGCGGGGGACGGCGACCTGCACGCCGCTGCCATCGCCGCCGCCGCTGCCATCGCCGTTCGGGTCGTCCTCGCTCGACGACCGAGCGACGGTCAGGGTGACCTTGGCGTTCGGTGCGATCGGCTGCCCGACCTGCGGGTCGGAGCCGACGACCGAATCGGGCGGGCTGTCGTCGGTGACGACCACCGCGCGTTGCACGACGACCCCGGCGATGCCGAGCGCGTCGATCTTGGCCTTCGCCTCGTCGTAGGACCTGCCGATGATGTCGGCCGGCATCTGCTTGGCGTCCGGCCCGGTCGACATGACCAGCACGACGTTGCTGTGTGGCTGGACCGCCGTGTTGATCGCCGGATCGGTCGAGATCACATGCCCGGCCGGGATGCTGTCGCTGGCCTGGTTGCTGAGGCCGCCCATGACCAGGTTGACCTGGGCGAGCCTGGCGGTGGCCTGCTCCTGGGTGAGGTTGGCCAGGTCCGGGACGCGGACGGTCTCGGGGCCGGTGCTCAGCCGCAACGAGATCGTGGCACCCTTGTCGACCTTGCTGCCGTCGGCCGGGTCCTGCGTGGCGACCTGTCCGGCCGGCACCGTGGCGCTGGCCGCCGCGTCCAGATAGGACCATTTCAGGCCGGAGCCATGCAGGATGGTCTCCGCGTCCGCCTTGCTGACGTTGGTCACCCGCGGAACCCCGACCTTGCTGTCGCTCAGGGTCTGGAGGCCGAGATACCCGAGCAGGAACACCAGGGCCGTCGCGCCGACGACCAGCCACGGGAGAGGGCGCCGCCAGCCGGGGGTGGTCGCCGCCGCCCGTCGCCGGCCATGCGGCGGCCCGGCCGGCCCGCCCTCCGGCTCTGCCTCCTGGACGGTGCCGTCCATCCGCATCGCCATCGACCCGGGCGTGCCGTACCCGCCGGTCCCGCTCTGCGTGGACCTGCCGCCGAACCCGGTGCCGCCCCCAGGCCCGGCCGACCCGTCGTACCCGGAGGTGCCGTCGTACCCGGAGGTGCTGTCGTACATGGCGGTGCCGTCGTACATGGCGGTGCCGGGGTGCGCGCCGCTGCCGCCGGGGTGCAGCCCCTCGGCGGAGTGGTCCATGGCGGCGGTGTCGAGGGGTGCCGGGCCGCTGTGCGGGGAGGGGTACTGGCCGGGGCGGTTCGCCGGCCCGGAGGCCGCCGAGACCTCGATGCCGGTGGCGGCCGCGGGCCGCGGGTCGATCAGCCCGATCCGCCGGACCTCGCCGGTGAAACCGGTAGGATGATCATGATCCTGGGGGAGTAGTGGCCCGAGTCGCAGCAGCTCGTCGAGCAGGGCCGCGCCATCGGACGGGCGGCGCGCCGGGTCGCGGGCGGTGGCGCGCAGCACCAGCGCGTCCAGCTCCGCCGGGATGTCGGCGACGACGCTGGACGGTGCGGGCACATCGCCGTGGACGGACTGGTAGGCCATCGACATCGGGGTGGCGCCGCTGTAGGGCAGCTGGCCGGTCAGCGTCTCGAAGAGCACCACGCCGGCGGCGTAGACGTCACTGCGGGTGTCGGCCGTCCCGAGGGTGACCTGTTCGGGCGCGAGATAGCCGACGGTGCCCATGACGACGCCGTCCGACAGGGCCTGGGACGGCTGGCCCAGCGGCCGGGCGAGGCCGAAGTCGGCGACCTTCACCTGGCCGTCGTCGCCGAGCAGGATGTTCTCGGGCTTGATGTCGCGGTGGATGATCCCGGCGGCGTGCGCGGCCGCGAGTGCCTCGAAGACCGGTTCGAGGATCTCGACCGCCTCGAGGGCGGGCAGTCGGCCGCGCGCGCCGAGGTGCTGGCGCAGCGAACGCCCACGCACCAGTTCCATCACCAGGTAGTTGACCAGCCCGCTGGGGCTGTGGTCGGAACCCTGATCGAGCACGGAGACGACCCGGGACGTGTTCAGCCGGGCGACCGCGCGGGCCTCCCGGTGGAACCGGCCGACGAACTCGGGATCATGGTTGAGGTTGGGATGCATGATCTTGAGCGCGACCAGCCGGTCGAGCCGGTTGTCGTGCGCGACGTACACAGTCGCCATCCCGCCGACGGCGAGCCGCTCCTGTGCCGTGTACCGGCCGTCAAGGAGTCGACCTATGACAGGGTCGGCCACGGTGGCATCCACGCGCCCCAGTTTACGATCGCCCCCCACCGGCACTGCTATCGGACGCCCTGGGCTATTACACCCGTTTTGCCCCCGGCCGCAATGGCCGCACAGCGTACGCCCTGGGTGGCTCTGTGCCGGGTGTCCGAGCGCGGGTGAGGTGCTCGCCCCCGATCGTGGGCGGTCGACCGGTCGACCCCGTGGGGGCGCTCGAGGGCTCGGCTAGACTCGCGCCCGGCTACGGGGAGTCCGCCAAGGTGGGGCGCACCGGCCGGCTGGCGCTGCGGCCGGCGACCCGCACACCCGATCTCGATCATGCGCACGTGGGGAAGATGATCATAATGGACGATCTGGTGATTGCCGGCCAGGCCTATGACAGTCGGCTGCTCGTCGGTACCGGTAAGTTCGCCGCCCATGAGGTGATGCGGGCGAGCCTGCTCGCCTCCGGAGCCCGGATCGTCACCGTCGCCCTGCGCCGGGTCGATCTTGACCGTCTGGGCGAGGGCGATGTGCTCGACTTCGTGCCGCCGGAGCTCACTCTGCTGCCGAACACCTCGGGCGCGGTCGACGCCGGCGAGGCCGTGCGGCTGGCCCGGCTCGGCCGCGCCGCCACCGGCACCGACCTGGTCAAACTGGAGGTCACCCCGGACCCGCGCACCCTGGCTCCCGACCCGATTGAGACGCTGCGCGCCGCCGAACTGCTGGTCGCGGACGGGTTCACCGTCCTGCCGTACTGCTCTGCCGACCCGGTGCTCGCCCGGCGCCTGGAGGAGGCCGGTTGCGCCACGATCATGCCGCTGGGCAGTTGGATCGGGTCCAACCGGGGGCTGCGCACCCGCGACGCGATCGAGGCGATCGTCGCCGGTGCCGGCGTCCCGGTGGTCGTCGACGCCGGGCTCGGCGTGCCCTCGGACGCCGCCGAGGCGATGGAACTCGGGGCGGACGCGGTGCTGGTGAACACGGCGATCGCGGTCGCGGCCGACCCGGAGCTGATGGCCCGGGCGTTCGCGCTCGCGACGATCGCCGGCCGGCTCGGCTACCTGGCGGGTCAGGCTGCGCCCGGCCCGTCGACCGCCGCCGCCCCGTCGTCGCCGCTGACCGGCTTTCTCGGTGCGCTGCCGACGCCGGTCGCGCTGCCCGTGGTCGGCGGGTGAGCACGCCACCGGGGCTGTTCGCCCGGGAACTCGCCGGCCTCGCCATCGCCGACCTCGCTGAACGGTCCCGGCGGGCGAGCCCGGCCCAGGTCGACGCGCTGCTGCGGCGGGTCGCGCCCGCCGGGGCGGATCCCGGCCGGCCCGCGCCGGGCAGCGGCCAGCTGGGCCTCGAGGACCTGGCCGTGCTGCTCTCACCGGCCGCCGGGCAGCGCCTGGAGGAACTCGCCCACGCCGCCCGGACGACGACGCTGCGCCGGTTCGGCCGGGCGGTCCGGCTGTTCGCGCCGCTGTACGTCTCCAACGCCTGCCTGTCGTCCTGCACGTACTGCGGGTTCGCCAAGGGGCTGGCGGTCACCCGGCGCACGTTGGACCTCGACGAGGTCGAGGCCGAGGGGCGGCTGCTGGCCGACCGCGGGTTCCGTCATCTGCTGCTGGTCTCGGGCGAGCACCGGGTGGAGGTGTCCGCGGACTACCTCGTCGGGGTCGTCGAGCGGCTGCGTCCGCTGTTCCCGTCCCTGTCGATCGAGACGCAGACCTGGTCGGACGACACCTACGCCCGGCTGGTGCGGGCCGGGCTCGAGGGGGTCGTGCACTACCAGGAGACCTACGACCGCACCCGGTACGCGCAGGTGCACGTCGCCGGATGGAAACGGGACTACGACCGTCGGCTGTCGTCGTTCGAACGTGCCGCCTCGGCCGGGGCCCGCCGCCTCGGGATCGGCGCCCTGCTCGGCCTCGCCGCGGACTGGCGGGCCGATGTGCTCGCCCTCGGTGCCCACGCCGCGTTCCTGACCCGGCGGTACTGGCGGACCGAGGTGAGCGTGGCGCTGCCCCGGATGAAACCGTCCGCCAGCGCGTTTCCGCCGGTCGTCGTGGTCAGCGACGCGGAGTTCGTCCAGGCCCACGCCGCGTTGCGGTTGTTCGGACCGGATCTGGCACTGTCCCTGTCGACCCGGGAACCGCCGGGTATGCGCGACGGACTGGCCCGGATCGCGGTGACCACGATGAGCGCCGGATCCTCCACGGAACCCGGCGGATACGCGGCGCCCGGCACGGCCGGCGAACAGTTCTCGATCTCGGACGAACGACCGCCCGCCGAGGTCGCCGCGATGCTGGTGGCGGCCGGTTATGAGCCGGTCTGGAAGGACGCCTTCCCGCTCTACGGCGGGAATCTCGCAGGGCAGTCGTACTAAGCTGCGCCGATGCAGCGAATTGTCATTGTCGGCGCCGGTATGGCGGGTGGCCGGGCGGCCGTGGAGCTGCGTAAGCGCGGCTTCGAGGGCGACGTGGTGTTGGTCGGTGCCGAGGCGCACCGCCCCTATGACCGTCCGCCGCTGTCCAAGGCGGTGCTGACCGGGCGGATCGACGACACGACCATCCCGCTGACGCTCGACGGCGTCGAGGTCGTCACCGGGCGCCGGGCCACCGCGCTTCGGCCCGGCACCCTGGAGACCGACGGCGGCCCGCTGGCCTACGACGGGCTGGTGCTGGCGACCGGGTCCGACCCGATCCCGCTGCCCGGTGACGGTCCGGTGCGGGTGCTGCGCACCGTCGACGACGCCCTCGGGCTGCGCGAGGTGCTGCGCCCCGGGCTGCGGTTGGTGATCGTCGGCGCGGGCTGGATCGGTGCCGAGGTGGCGACGACGGCGGCGGCCGCCGGCGTCGAGGTGACCGTGGTGGAAGCGGCGGACACGCCGCTGCGGGCGGCGCTGGGTGCCGAGATCGGCGCGCACACCATCGACTGGTACACCCGCGCCGGGGTCACGCTGCGCCTGGGCGTCTCGGTCGAGCGCACCACGGCGGACGGTCTGGTCCTGGCCGGCGGCGAACTGCTGCCCGCCGACGAGATCCTGGTCGGTATCGGTGCCCGCCCGGATCTTGGCTGGCTCGCCGACAGCGGTCTCGTCCTCGACCGGGGCATCGTCGTGGACGAGTACCTCGCCGCGACCTGGTCGGGGGTGGACGGGCCGCCGGTCGTCGCGGTCGGTGACTGCGCCGCCTGGTGGTCGCGGCGCTACGAGCGGCGGTTGCGGGTCGAGCACTGGGACTGCGCGCAGCATTCCCCCTCGGTGGCCGCGGCGACGTTGCTGCGCGCACCCGGCCTTGGTGCGGCCGCGGCCGACAGTTCCACCGACGCGCCGGCCACCGACGCCGCCGTCTACGACCCGGTGCCGTATTTCTGGTCGGAGCAGTTCGGCCGGATGGTGCAGTACGCCGGCCTGGCCGACTCCGACCATGAGCTGATCTACCGGGGTGACCCGAGTGAACCCGAGCCGCCGGCGGGTACCCGCCCGCCGGGTTGGTCGGCGGGCTGGTTCACCGCGGACGGAACGCTGCGAGCCCTGGTCTCCATCGGGCGTCCCATGGATGTGGCACCGGTGCGGCGACTGCTGGTCGCGGGCGGAACCGTCGATCGCAAGGGATTCGCCGACCTGTCGGTGACGATGAAGGAGCTGGTCGCCGCCGGGTGATTCCGGGGGATTCACGCGATACGCCCGTGGCCGCGGCGAATCGTGTCCAGAGAAAGCGCGACAACCGGTCGGTCAGCCGGTTGCTTCTGCACCCGAATGTGAGCAACGGCGCTTAGCGCACTAGAGTGCCGGGCGTGTCCCGCATTCACCTGGTGTCGAACCTTCCCGGTGTGAACGTGCTCGGCGACCATCTGCGTGCGGCGGGTCTTGGCCCGACCTCGGCGCGGTCGGCCGACGCGTTGCTCGTGCTCATCGACCGACCGCTTGATCACGTCGAGCAGGAGCTGCTCGACCGGGCCCGGCAGTCCGTTCCCGTCCTGCTGGCGGGGCCCACGGTGCGGGCGCTGCCGCCGGGAAGTCCGCTGCTGGAGGCCTCGGGGCTCACCCCTGGGCGGGTGCTGCCGGCGCACGACCTGCACCTGATGCCCGGGCCGCACGGCGGTGCGCTGATGGCCCGCGCGCCGCGGTTCGTCCCGCGGGAGACCTGGGTGCTGCCGGAGAAGGTCGCCGACGATGTCGAGCGGCTGATCCACCTGCGCCACGACGGCACCGAGCACGCGGTGTGCACCTGGCGGCCGGCCACGGGCCTGGGCATGTTCACCCTGGGTGCGGGGCCCGCGGTGCTCGCCGATTCCGCCTACCACCGGCTGGTCGGTCGGTGGCTGCGCCACTGCCTGGGGGTGCCGGACGGGCCACCGGTGCTCGTCGGTCTGCTCGGGCTGCCCGACACCACCGCCGTGCACCAGCCCGCGATCGAGGCCACCGAGGGCCTGGCCCTGACCGCGGTGTGCGACGGTGAACCGCGCCGGACGCCCGCGCACGCCGCGTCCCGGCTGCCCCGCCAGGTCGACGACCCCGACGACCTGGTGCACGACCCCGAACTCGACCTGGTGGTCGTCGCCACCGGCAACCAGTCCCACCTCGACTGGGCCAGCCGGGCGCTGGAAGCCGGTAAGCACGTCGTCGTCCAGGCTCCGTTGTGCCTGGCTCCCGCCGATGCCGATCATCTGGCCGAACTCGCCGCGGCCTAGGACCGCGTGCTCGCCGGGGTCGCTGCGGGTCGCACCGACCCCGGGTTCGAGGTGCTGGCCGCGGCCGTACGGCCGCGGCGCCATCGGTGAGCCGCTGCGGCTGGAGGCGTACCGCGGCGGCTGGAGGCGTCCCACCGGCGGGTGGCGCGACGACGCCGCGAGCAGCGGCGGGCAGCTGTTCGCCCGGGCGACCGGGGCGGTGGAGCAGATCCTCGCCCTGGTGGACGAGCCTGTGGAGAGCGTGACCGCGACGGCGCTCAAGCGGGTCTGGCACCACGTCAGCAACGCCGACCACAGCAGCCTGACGCTGCGTTTCCTCAACGGCGCGCAGGCCCAGATCACCGTCTCCGACCTCACGGTCTGGCCGCGACCCCGGTTGGAGGTCCTCGGGACGACCGGCAGCCTCCTGCTCGACGTGGATCGCGGCGAACAGGACGTGGCCGGGTTCGCGGCCGCGGGCGCGCTGGCCCCGGCCGGTCGCCATGCGGGTGGCCCGTCGGTCGGTAGGGCCGGGTTCTCCACCGTGGGTGGCCCGGGCGGCATGGGTGAGGCTGGGGCAGGGGTGTTTCAGGTCACGGCCGACGGCGTCTGGACCCGGTATCCGATCCCGCTGGTGACCGGCATCGCGCTGGATGGGATCGCGTCGGGTGGCGCCGCGCTGCCATCCAGCGCGTTGGTCGGCGGCGCGTTGGGTGGTGGTGGGGCGGCGGAGGCCTTCTATGGGGCGCTCGCCGATCGGCTGGTGTCCGGCTGGCCGCTGTCGGCGGACATGGGCCTCGCGACCGCCCGTCCCGTGGTGTCGGTGCTGGCCGCGGCCGTGCGGTCGGCGGCGACCGGTGGGGAACCGGTCACACCGGTCTGAGGCCGCCGGCACCACGACATGGGTGTTTACTGATGACCATGGATTGGCTGACCCTGCCCGACGTCGCGGAACAGCTGCGGGTTCCCGTGACCAAAGTCCGGCAGATGGTGAACGAACGTATCGTGCTGGCGCGCCGCCAGGATGGTGTCCTGCGGATCCCGGCGGAGTTCATCCAGGGCGGTGCGGTGGTCAAGGGACTGCCCGGGCTGCTGACGGTGCTCGCCGACGCCGGCTTCACCGACGACGAGGCGATGGACTGGATCTTCCGGGAGGATCCGAGTCTGCCCGGCACCCCGATGCGCGCCCTCGCCGAGAACCGCGGCCGTGAGGTCAAGCGTCGGGCGCAGGCCGCGGCGTACTGATCCGCGCGGCTGGCGGGAACGGTTCACCACGCGGCGGGGCCTGCCGTAGGGTCAGCGCATGGGCAGTCCCGCATCCGAAGCCAGGCCGGTGCCTGAGGTCAGGCCGGGGTCGGTGGCCGTCGTCGTCAACGGAGCACGCCAGCTCGTGGTCGAGGGGCAGTCGCTGACCGACCTGCTGGTCGGGCTGGGGCTGCGGCCGGGGTCGGTCGTCGTGGAGCGTAACGGCGAGGCGCTGACACCCTCCGAGGCGAGTACCGTCCGACTCGCCGACGGCGACGTTCTGGAGATCGTCCGTGCCGTCGCCGGGGGATGACGCGCGGGCCGAGCGGCTACGGCGGTTGGCCGACGCCCGGCTCTACCTGTGCACGCCGCGGCGGGCCGAGTTCAGCCTGTTCCTCGACGCGGTGATCGGTCCACCCGGGCGGGGCGGGGTCGATCTCGTCCAGCTGCGGGAGAAGAGCCTGGAGTGGTCCGACGAGGTGGCGGCGCTGCGTCGCATCCAGGCCGCCGGGGCCGGGCAGGGCACGCTGGTCAGTGCCAACGACCGGGCCGACCTCGCCGCCTTCGCCGGTGTCGACATACTGCATGTCGGGCAGGACGACGTCCCCCCGGAGTTCGCCCGGCGGATCGTCGGGCCGGACGTGCTCATTGGGCAGTCCACCCACAGCCCGCAGGAGTTCGTCAGGGCGCTCGACGATCCGAACGTCGACTACGTGTGTGTCGGCCCCGTGCACGCCACCCCGACGAAGGAGGGGCGCCCGCCGGTCGGGCTGGGTCTACCACTGCTGGCCGCCCGGCACGCCCCGCCGTTCGAGGCGGGCGCCAAACCCTGGTTCGTCACCGGCGGCGTCGCACCGGACACGTTGGATGACATCCTGGCGACCGGGGCGCGTCGGGTCGTCGTCGTGCGCGCCCTGACCGATGCCCCCGACCCGGGGGCGATGGCGGCCGACCTCGCCCGCCGGCTGCGGGCCAGCTGACCCGCCGGATCACCCACGTCCGATGCGGCACCTCGTCTACCTGGCAGTTCTCCTCGGCTGCCTGCTCGGCACGGCTCCGCTGGAGCTGTTTCTCGGCACCCGCGTGTACGCTCGCCCGCGTCGGCTGGCGCTCACCCTGCTGCCGGTCCTCGTCGTCTTCGTCGGCTGGGACGTGTACGCGATCGCCGCCGGGCACTGGACGTTCGATCCGCGTCACATCACCGGCGTCCGGCTGCCGGGCCGGCTGCCCCTCGACGAGGTGCTGTTCTTCGTCGTCGTCCCGGTGTGCGCGATCCTGACGCTGGAGGCGGTGCGGGCGGTGCGCGGCTGGACCGTCGGCGACGAACCCGCGGCCGACCTCGACGGGGCGCCGGCGCGGACCGACCGCCGGTGAGCTACACGGCGCTGGCGGTGCTGGGCGTGGCGGGCGCGGTGGTGGCCGACCTGTGGGTGCTGCGCACCCGGCTGCTCACCCGGCGGGTGTTCTGGGTCACCTACGCGATCGTGGTCTGCGGGCAGCTGGCGGCCAACGGCGTGCTGACCGGGCTGCGGATCGTCCGCTACGACCCGGGTGCCATCCTCGGGCCGCGGATCGTGTTCGCCCCGGTCGAGGATCTGCTGTTCGGGTTCGCCCTGGTGACCTGGACGCTCGTCTGGTGGGTCTGGTGGGGCCGCCGAGGGGTCAACTAGCAAACCACAGCCGCCGCGTGATCTGCGTGAAACTGAGTGAATTGTTGACGGAGGTGGTGACAGGAACGAGTCATTTGGCCCTGGGGAGGTGACCCGTCGCTCTAGCCTCGACCCTAATGACGCGGGATGTTGCGGGAGATGCTGTTCCGACCGGACGCCACCGGTCGCCCTGGGGCCGTTCGGGTCGCATCCTGCCGATCCGGTGGGGGCGGATCGGCGCCGCGGTGCTGGCGCTGGTCCTGGTGCTGGCAGGCCTCGTCCTGGTGCGCCTGCGGCTGGACGAGAGCGGCCATCAGGGCCGCACCGGCGCGCCGGGCGAACGGCGGGCGATGACCGGCACCGCGGCGCCGGACGTGCTCACCGCCGCGCCCGGCTCCCCACGTCCGCGCAGCGGCGCGGCCGCCGGCTCGGCCGCGCCCGGCGCCGCCACGGCGAGCCCACCCGACGGCCAGCCGGGCAGCACCGACGGCGTCGCCGGCACCGCGGTCGGCCCGCCCGCCGGGCGACCGAGTGCCACCGGCGGCCCACCGACGGCCCGGCCGGTCGGAGCGGTGCTGGGGCTGAGCGTCACCCGGGTCGACCTGGGCACGGTCGACTCGACCTGGCGGCTGGACCTGCGCGGGGAGGGCACGGCACCGGTCGATGTCGTGGTCGGTCGGACGCCGTCGTGGCTGGCCGTCGTCGCGGACACGCCGCGGGTCAACCCGGGTGCGAGCGTCCCGCTGGTGATCAGCCTGAACCGGTCGGCGGCCCCGGTGGGCACGCTGGACGTCTCGGTCCCGGTCAGCGCCGGCAACGGCACTGGCGGCGCGGACCTGCGCATCACCGCCCGGGTGGACGGCTCACCGCGGGTCGAGTCGGCGACCGCCACCCCGAACCGCATCACCCGCGCGGGCTGCCCGGCCCCGGCGGCCGCCGGCGCCGCCGCGCCCGTGACCTCCGCCGCGCCCGCCACCGGCGGGTCCGCCGCCACCCCCGGACCGACCGGCGCCAGCGGGGCCGGTGCCGGGGCGGACACCGCGGCGGCACCGGTAAGCACGGACACGACGACGGTGACGGTGACGGCGGTGGACGAGACGGGCGTGCGGTCAGCCCGCCTGACCGGGACGTTTCCCGACGGTCGAACCCTCGACCAGCCGCTGACCCTGGGCCCGGCCACCGGCGACCGCACGACCTGGACGGCGAGACTCGTCGCCCAGAGCACCGGGACGATCGCCTACACCGCCGTCGTCACCAGCATCACCGGCCGCACCGCACAGGCCTCGGGAACCGTCGCCGTCCTGCCCTGCCCGGCCTGACCGGCGGGCGCCGAACATGATGGTGCCGCCCGGCTCGGGGGGGCCGGGCGGCCTGTCCCATGATGACAGGCTCGCGGATTCCCGCCAAGCCCGACGCAGGTTCCCTGACCGCGAATCGCGATCACCGAAACGAGTAACGCCAGCTCACGGCGCCTCGCCCTGGCTTTCGACGGCGATTGTGGACACCCCGGCTAACGACGGTGGCATGGCCAGCGTGTGCTGGGTGGGTGTGGGGAGGGGGCGTGTGTACAGGCGCGTCGCGGTCACGGTGCCGAGTGGGGTGGCGGCCGCCGGGGGTGCGGCGATGAGGCCGGGGCGCAGCCGTTCGGTGACGCGCAGATACTTGCGTCCGGCTCGCAGGTCGGCGTCGTTGCGCAGCCGGACGATCAGGGGGAACGCGGACAGCGCCGCCGTGTCGAACAGTCCGGTGGTGTAGACGAGCTGGACGCCGAGCCGGTCGGCGACGGCGAGTTGCAGGTCCAGCAGGTAGCCGGCGCTGGCCCGGCCGATCGGGTTGTCCAGGAACAGCACACCGGCGTGCGCGGCGCGGACCTGCCCGCGGTCGTTGGCGCGCAGCGCCGCCATGGTGCAGTACAGGATGATCGCCGTGGTGAGCTGCTGACCGCCGGAGAACACGTCACCGAGGTCGCTGACCCGGACCCGCTCGGTGCGCAGCACCGCGTCCGGTTTGAGGATCTCGACCCGCACCCCGCGTGGCTGCGCGGCCCGCACGCCGCGTAGCAGCAGAGCCATCCCGTCGCGGCGGGCGCCGATGGCGGCGGCCGTCTCGTCGACGACCCGGCCGAGTGCCTCGGTCAGTTCTCGGTCGTCGGGTTCGGCGAAGGTGACGCGCAGGAACTCCTGACCGGACCAGTCCCCGAGCCGTTCGGGCAGGCGGGAGAGCCGTCCGGCGGCTCGCAGGGTGCCAAGCGCGGCCCGGACCATGCCCTCCAGCCGGGCGACGATGGCCTCACGGTTGCGGCCGATGTGCGCGAGATCGTCGGAGAGGCTGCGTAGCCGTGGTTCGAGTGCCGCCGACCAGGCCGAGGCGTGGTCGGCGACCGTCTCCTGGCCGGCACGCGTCATCTGCCGCCGGGCCGGGGCGGAGACCTGGTCGAACTCGTCCTGGGCCGCCCAGGCGGTGACGGCTTCGGCCGCCGTCCGCACGTCCGCCGCCGCCCGCCCGTGGGTCGCGGCGCTGTCGCGCCAGGCCGCTCGCAGCGCGCGGGCCTGTTCCCGGGCGTCGCCCGCGTCCCCGTCGAAGGGGACGGCCGGCGCCGCCGCGGTGTCGCCGCCCTGGTTGGGCGGCCGGGTGGCGGGCAGGTCGGCGAGGTTCTCGGTGACGGCCTCGAGCGCCGTGAGCTCCTCGACGATCCGGGCGGAACCCTCGAGCAGGGCCTCCGCACCGGCTCGGGCCTGGGCGTGCGCCGCCTCGGCCCGGTCGACGGCGCTGGTCGCGGCGTGCAGCAGCTCGGCGGCCTCGGCCTGGCTGGCCGGAACGCGTCCGGCGGCCAGGGGGGCGGCGCCGAACCGGCGGGCCGTCTCGGTGGCGGTGCGCAGCTCCTCGCGCAGGGCGCCGAGCCGTTCCCGGGCGTCGTCGAGTTCGGCGCCGAGGGTGGCGGCGGTCTCCCGGGCCCGGGTCTCCCCGGCGAGCCGGGCCGCGCCGTCCCCACCGCTGACGCCCGCGAGCAGCGCCGCGGCCCGGGTCCGCACGGTCGCGCCGACGGCGTCGAGGGTGCCGCGCAGCGCCGCCTCCTCCCGCCGGGCCCGGTCGAGCTCGCCGCGCAGGTCGGCACCGACCTCGACCTGCGCGTAGGTGCGGCTGGTCGCCTCGTAGGCGACCCGTAGGACCGCGACCGCAGGCGCCGGCGGGGACGTCGCCGGGTCCGCGGGATCGGCGGCCGCGGCGCCGAGGACACCGGCCGCCTCGGCGCGGGCCGCCGCGGCGTTGCGGAGCGCCTCGTCGGCCCGGCGGACGGCCTGGGCCGCGGCCCGTCGGGCGACGCCGGCGTGTTCCTGCGCGGCGCGGGCCGCGGCGAGGGCGTCCTCGGCGATGGCGGCGGCCCGCGCCGCCTCCCGTTCGAGGCCGGCCGGCTCACCGACGGTGCGCGCCAGCCGGTCCAGCGTGCCGGCCCGCGCGGTGGCCGCCTCCGCGGCGGCGCGCAACGGCTCGACGTCCTCGAGCGCGTCCCGGGCGCCGCGCTCCGCCTGGGCGACGGCGTCGTGGGCGTGGGCCAGCCGGGTTCGAGCGGCGTCGACGGCGTCGTGCGCGGTGGACACCTCGGTGGCCAGCCGCGCCGGCTGACCGGGTGGCCAGGCGCGCAGCCAGGCGGCGAGGGCCACGGCGAGGTCACGGTCGGCGGTGATCCGGGCGAGCGCGGCCGCCGCCTGTTCCGTCCGCTCGTCCTGCCGGGCGCGGATCCGCTCGCGTTCCGTCGCCGCCGCGGCCGGGTCGAACAGTGCCGGGTTGGGGCGGACGAGGACGACCCGCTCCCCGTCGACGACCGGGTCCTGGCCCGTCGCCGCCGCGGTGAGGTCCTCGGCGAGACCGACGGCGACGAGCGTGTCGGGTAGCAGCGCCGCCTCGGCCAGCGCCTCGCCCACCCGGGCGAGGCCGGTCCGGTCGGTGACGACGACTCCGTCGACCAGGTGCGGACGGGCCCGCACGATCCGGTCGCGTTCGCCGGCGGGCACGGTGTGGGCGAGCCGGGTCCAGCCGGCGACCGCGGCGATCCCGGCGTCCCGCAGCGCCTCGACGGTGGCGGTGACCTCGGCTCGGGCCGGACGCAGACCGTCGCCGCCGAGGGCGCCGAGCAGCCGCCGATCGCGGTCGGCGGCGACGGACAGTTCCAGCTGCCGCGCCTCGGCTGACCGGATCGCCGCGGCGAGCTGCCGCGCCGCGGCCTCGGCGAGGGCGGCCAACCTGCTGGCCGCCCCGAGCGTGCCGCCGTTCGCCGGGTCGTCGTCGGGACCGAGCAGGGCGGCGATCCGGCCGTCGGCGAGCAGCGCGGCCGCGCCGGTGTCGGCGGCGCTGACCTGGGTGCGGAGCTGGTCGAGGGTGTTCTCGGCGAGGGCGAGGGCCCGTTCGGCGTCGCGCCGTTCGGCCTCCACCGCGGTGCGGTCCTGGGCGCGGGCGGCGGCGCTGAGCGCGTCGCGGACGGCCACCCGGGCCTGTTCGGCCTCGGCGGCGGCCTGCCGCGCCTGGGCGGCCGGGTCGGTGCCGCCGGGGCTGACCAGCCCGTCCCGGACGGCGGTGGCCAGCGCGTCGCGTGCCGCCGCGCTCTGCTCCCGGAGGGCCTGCTCGCGGGCACGGGCGGTCGCGGCGTCGTCGGCGGCCCGCCGGGCGCTGTGTTCGGCCGCCCGCGCCCGCTGTTCGTGCTCGGCGCCGTCGCGCTGGGCCGCGCGGGCCGCGTCGTCGGCGGCCTCTGCGAGGTGGCGCAGGCCGCGTAGCAGGTCGCGGGCGGCGGCGTCCCGGTCGGCCAGCGCCGTGGCGGCGGCCCCCTCGGCGTCGGTGGCGAGCAGGGTCAGCCGGGTGGCCTCGGCGCTGGCCGCCTCGAGGCGCAGCACGTCCTCGACGGCCCGCCATGCGTCGATCTCGGTGCCCGCGTCGGCGACGGCCGCGGCGAGCCGGTCCCGCTCGGCGATCGCGTCGTCGACGCGCAGTTCGACGCCGCGTCGGCGCAGCGCGAGCACCTCGCCGTGGGCCCGGGCGCGGGCCTGAGCGGCGTCCCGTTCCGCGCCGCGGGCCGCGTCCAGCTGGGCGTCCAGACCCGCCCGCGCGGCCTCGTCGCGGCGTAGCCGGGCGCGCAACCGGTCGTGCAGGTCGCCGGTGCGGGCGGCGGTGCCGGCGTGGACCCGCGCCGCGGCGGTGCGCTGCGCCACCGCGGTGACCAGCGGTGCGAGCCGTTCCAACGCCCCCTGGACGAAGTCGCGTTCGGCGCTGAGCACCGCCCGTTGGGCCAGCCGCGCCGCGTACCCGTCGACGACGTCGGCGAGGCCGTCCGGATCCTCGGTGGCGGTGACCGCGCGCAGCAGGAACTCGACGAACTGTTCGTCGCTGCCGAAGGAGAACGCCTCCGCGGCCTCACCCTCGCCGGCGTTCATCGCCCGCTGGTAACGGAAGAGCTCCGGGTCGAGACCGAGCGTGTCGAGCTGTTCGCTCCACGCGCCCTGCTGGGTCACCCAGGCCAGTTCCAGTGCGGGCTCGAGGGTGTGCGCGTCCTGCAACCGGGTGCGGAACCCGGACAGCGTGACATGACGTCCCGCCTCGGTGAACGGCAACCTGTCGATGCCCGTCCCGGACGTCCCGGACGCCCGGCCGTCGTCGGCTTCGCTGGTGGGACGCAGCGAGTACCAGGCCTCGGTGGGCCGTCCGGCGTTCGCGCCGCGCCCGCGCCACTCGCTGACCTTGCCGGTCAGCAGGCGTCGCCCGGTGACGGCGTGCTGCCATTCGCAGACGACGTGGCCGGTGTCACCGGGCAGGACGAAGTTGTCCAGCACCCGTCCGTTGGACGTGCCGACCACCTGGCGTCGTCCCGGCAGGACCACCGAGAAGATCAGTTTGATCAGGACGCTCTTGCCACCCCCGTTCTCCAGGAACAGCACCGACGCTGGGGACGGCCGCCGCGGCCGCACGTCCCTCGCGCCGGCCGCGGCGGATCGCGGGGCGGCACCCGCCATGGGTGCCGGGCCGCCACCCGTGGTCGAGCCCTGGGGCGGGGCGGTGGTGAAAAGGGCGTCCTGGCGGGGCCCGGTGACCTCGTCGCCGACGCCGGAGAAGTCCAGCGTGACGTCGGCGAACCGGGCGCCGGGTGGCCCGATGGCGTGCAGCCGCACCCGGGAGAGCTCATACATCGGCGGACTCGGGATCGTCGGTGGAGCCGAGGCTGTCGGGGGAGCCGGGGGAGCCGGGACTGTCGGGGGAGCCGAGGCTCGCGGCGGAACCGGGCAGGGTCGGTTCGTCCGGGCGGACCTGGAGGGTGCCGGAGCCATCGGTGACGGTGACGACACCGAGCGCCAGCAGCTCCTCGAAGGCGGCGTCCGCGGCGAGTTCGCGGACCTGGACCTGATAGCGCCCGGTGGTGCGGAACGTGCCGCCGGCCTGGTCGCCGACGTGGACGAGGCAACCCGAGTCGACCAGGAAGTTCATCGCCCGCGCGACGATGCCGGTGGTGGAGCCGGCGAGCCGGCGGGCGTCGCGGGTGCTGCCGGTGGACGCCCGCCGGGCGTACAGCCGCCACGCCGCTTCCAGCCGCGGCGCGTCCACCGGCGGGTCGAGGGTGAGGTCGTCACCGTCGCAGCGTTCGGCGAGCAGCCGGCAGGATTCGCGGACGAACGCGTCGACGCCGTGCACACTGACCCGCCCCACATAGGACGCGTCGGCGAGATCCGCCGGTCGGGGGAAGGCGAGGGCGGCCACGGCCAGCTGGGCGAGCGCGTGCAGCAGCCGGTCGGCGGCCCGGTGCTCCCCGCCGGCCCGCCGGGCGTAGTCACCGATCCGCACGGTGAACGCGGACTCGGCCGCACCCGCCGGCACGATCCCGGCCCGTTCGGAGACGTCCAACACGATCAGCCCGAGGCCCGCGGCGATCGCCTGGGTGAGCGCGGCGAACCCGTCGTCCGCCAGATAACGGCGGACCAGCTCGCGATAGTCGGGCTCCCGCGCCGGCACCAGCCGTGGCCGCAGCCCGAACGACAACAGCCGGGCCGCGTCCTGCGCCCCCCGCAGCGCCTCGCTCATCGCGCCGACTCCGCGGCCAGCGCCCGAGTCGGCTTCGGCTTCGGCTTCGGCTCAGATGCGAGCGCGGGCTCGGACCTCGTCGCGGGGCCGGGTTCCGGTTCGGTCTCCGGCTGGACGAGCCAGGCGCGTCCGACCAGCAGGTCCGCTCCGCCGATGCGCGGGTCGGACAGGGGCGTGCCGTCATCGACGGCGATCATCAGGGTCGGGTCCCCGGCCTGGCGGGCCGGCTCGATGCGCGGACTGACCGCGTGCAGTGCCAGCAGCGCCACCAGCTCCGCCACCTCGTCACCACCGCCGACCGTCCCACCGCCGACCGTCCCACCGGCGGTGATCCGGCGGGCGTCGGCGAGCAGCGCGGACAGCCGGCGCGGGCCGGACGGGTCGAGGTCGAGCAGTTCCAGGGCCCGGGCCCAGGTGTCGTCGTCGAAGCGTGGCGGTTCGACGAGTTCCACCAGGTCGGCCTCGACGACCTCCGCGCCGAGCACCTCACGGTCGAGCGGGGGACGCAGCAGCAGATCGACAAGATCGAGTACCCGGGGCGCCCGCGGGGTACGCACGCCGACCGCACCGGGAAAGAAGGCGACCGCGGGCCGCTCGGCCGCACCCGCGGGCAGCGCCAGGGTGGGCAGCAGCAGTTCGGCGTGCAGGTCGATTCCGCCGCGGGCCGATGACACGGCGAACTGCTGGCGGTCCTGCTCGGCGCGGAACACCCCACCGGCCTCCAACAGCCTGGCCTGCAGCTGGGTGTGCCGGCGGATGCAGTCACCCACGATGGTGACCAGGTCGGCCGCCTGCCGCTTGTGGTCCGGGTCGTCGGCGGAGTCGCGATAGCGACGGATGTGGGTCAGGATCGCGTTCTCGTACCGGTAGCGCTGCTCGACGTGGTGCAGCGCCTCGTCGATGAGCGTGGGCATGGCCTCCAGCCAGTCGACGGCGAGGACGTTGCGCCTGGTCGCCTCGAGTCGGCCCCGCAGCTGCTCGGCGTACTGCACCGTGCGGTAGCGCGCGGCCTCGGCGGCGGCCCGGGCGTCGGCGAGCCGGCCGCGGCGGATCAGCGTGTCGAGCGCGACCTCGGCGGCGATCTGCGCCGAGGTGATGTCGGTGTCGAGCGCGCCGACCAGCACCGTCACCGCCTCGTCGGTGGCGCGCAGGTAGATGTCGCCGGCCGGGTCGGCCAGCTCCACCAGCAGCTTGAAGTCGAACCGGCGCCGGACGTAGCGACCGTCGGCGTGCACGGTTCCGTAACCGGCGTCGAACCCGCGGTTGACGTTGCCGACGTTGATCAGGCTGTGCAGCACCCAGGACGCCACCCGCTCGTGCTCGGCCGCGGGCCGTTCGGGCGCCTGCGCCGCGGCCAGGGGCACCAGCCGCCGCAGCACCTGATCGTGATCGGCCCCATGGTCGAAATCCATCGACACGGTGACCTGGTCGATCGCGTGCAGGCCGAGCTCGGCCATCGCGTACCTGGAGAAATCCGCCGTGCTCTCGTCGCCCGCACCGGCGCCCACCAGATGCGCCTTGCGGACATCAAGATCGTGGAGCGGCTGGGTCAGCGCGAGCGCCTTGAGTCGGCGCACCATCCCGACATCCCCGACGAGCCCCATCGCCACCGGCGACGACATCGACGACGCCACCGGGGGCGGCACGGGGGACGAGGTGGGCTCGATCATCGCCTCCGACACTAACGGGTGGCTCCGACAGTTCTGTCGTCCACCCGAACGGGGACCCCGCTGCCGTGGCCCGTCGGTGGTCCGGGTGGGAAGGGCCCGGTTGACCTGCGTCGCCGCCCAAGAGTGCGCATCGTGGCGTCATCACATCGCGCGAAGCCGCAGCGTCCGGGTGGCTGTGTCCGTCCCCACGGGAGCGCGGGGCTTCGGGCCGTCCGGGCGGGCACGGGACGTCCATACGCTCGTGATGGATCCGGTGCAGGCGTCAGGCGTCGCCGTGCGGCCCGACCGCCGTCGACTCCCCTGACCGTATGGAGGCACGACGCCCATGACCACGACGCCCGACGCTTCCCCCAAAGCCCCAACCCCGCGCACCCCTACGTCGGCCAGTTCGGCCACCTCGACCAGGTCGGCTCCGAACGCCCCAGCTCCCCGCACCGCGACGTCCACCATCTCGACGCCGCCCGGTACCGCCGCGGTGCCGGTCCAGCGCCGGGCGTTGCCGCCGGTGGAGCAGATTCGCCCGGGGCTGTGGAGCGTGCCCGTCCCGCTGCCGGTGCGCCGGCCGGCGTACATGTTCGTGTACGTCTTCGAGACCGCGGTCGGTCCGTACCTGGTCGACGCCGGCTGGGATCACGACGAGGCCTTCGCCGCCTTGGAGGCCGGCCTCGCCACGATCGGCACGTCCGTCGCCCAGGTGCGGGGCATCCTCGTCACCCACGCGCATCCCGACCACTACGGGCTGGCGCACCGGGTCCGGGCGGCCAGCGGCGCCTGGATCGCGCTGCATCGGCTGGAGGCGGCGGCGCTGCACCACAGCGAGATGATCCGGGACGCCGAACTCGCCGCCATGCTCGTCGACGCGGGCGCTCCCGACGACGTCACCGCCGAGCTGCTCGCCCGCGACCCGCTGCCGATCGCCACGGTGCGCCCGCCGGACCAGCTGATCTCCGACGGCGACCGCCTCGACGTACCCGGCTGGTCCCTGCACGCCCTGTGGACGCCCGGTCACACCCCGGGCCACCTGTGCTTCTGGGAGTCCGAGCAGCGGCTGCTGGTGTCCGGCGACCACGTCCTGCCGGCCACGATCATCAGCACCCCGCTGCCGAGCCCCACGAACCCGGATCCGCTCGGCGACCACCTGCGCTCGCTGTCCCGGCTGCGGGGGCTGGGCGCCGACCTGGTCCTGCCCGCGCACGATCACCGCATCACCGACCTGGACCAGCGCCTGCTCGAACTCGAGGCCTGTCACCGCGCCCGGATGACCGAGCTTGTCGAGGGCCTGCGCGCCGGCGTCGGCACCGTCTGGGAACTGGCCTCCCTGGTCAGCTGGCACCGCCCGTTCACCGAGCTGCGCGCCATCGCGATGCAGATCGCCGTCCAGGACACCCTGTCCTACCTGGCCGCGCTCGCCGCGACCGGTATCGCCACCGTCGAGGACGCCACCCCCACCCGCTGGCGCCTCATCACCTGACCATCCCGCACCACCCGACCATCGCTGTCCGTCGGCATCCGGGGCGCTGTCTGACCATCCCGCGTCTCCCAGCGCCCTGACATCCATCCGCAGTCCGGCGTGGACGCCCCATGGCGCGCCGACCGATGAGAGCGCGCTACGGGGGTCGGACGTCGGGTGTCGGGTCGCCGACGTCGCGGGCGACCGGGCGGGGGATGTCGGGGCGGTTGCGTCG